>NZ_CP038267.1:577500-930000 GCF_004564375.1 Nocardioides euryhalodurans | reverse complement strand
TCTTGCCGGAGGTAGAGCACTGGATAGCCGATGGGCCCGACCAGGTTACTGACGTTAGCCAAACTCCGAATGCCGGTAAGTGAGAGCGCAGCAGTGAGACGGCGGGGGATAAGCTTCGTCGTCGAGAGGGAAACAGCCCAGACCATCAGCTAAGGCCCCTAAGCGGTGACTAAGTGGAAAAGGATGTGGAGTCGCAGTGACAACCAGGAGGTTGGCTTGGAAGCAGCCACCCTTGAAAGAGTGCGTAATAGCTCACTGGTCAAGTGATTCCGCGCCGACAATGTAGCGGGGCTCAAGTCATCCGCCGAAGCTATGGCATTCACACGTACAGCTCAGCGCCTGCCTTCGTGGTGGGTGTTCAGGTGTGTGGATGGGTAGGGGAGCGTCGTGTCGGCAGTGAAGCTCCGGAGTGATCCAGGGGTGGAGACGACACGAGTGAGAATGCAGGCATGAGTAGCGAATCACGGGTGAGAAACCCGTGCGCCGAATGATCAAGGGTTCCAGGGTCAAGCTAATCTGCCCTGGGTAAGTCGGGACCTAAGGCGAGGCCGACAGGCGTAGTCGATGGACAACGGGTTGATATTCCCGTACCGGCAACGTAGCGCCCATGACGAGCCCGGTGATGCTAACCACCCAAAGCCTTCCGTGACCGCACCTTCGGGTGTAGGGCGGGGGGTGGAGCGTGGGACCCGATCCGGTAGTAGTCAAGCGATGGGGTGACGCAGGAAGGTAGCCCAACCACGGCGATGGTTGTCCGTGGCCAAGGATGTAGCACGAGCCCTAGGCAAATCCGGGGTTCTCACTTGGATGTGGAGTGTGAGATCTGATGGGGAGCCACTAGGTGAAGTGGGTGATCCTATGCTGTCGAGAAAAACCTCTAGCGAGCTATGCGCCGCCCGTACCCCAAACCGACTCAGGTGATCAGGTAGAGAATACCAAGGCGATCGAGCGAACCATGGTTAAGGAACTCGGCAAAATGCCCCCGTAACTTCGGGAGAAGGGGGACCCGAACCGTGAACACCCTTGCGGTGGGAAGCGGGGAGGGTCGCAGAGACCAGGCCCAAGCGACTGTTTACTAAAAACACAGGTCCGTGCGAAGTTGTAAGACGATGTATACGGACTGACTCCTGCCCGGTGCTGGAAGGTTAAGAGGACGAGTCAACTCACTTGTGGGTGAAGCTCAGAATTTAAGCCCCAGTAAACGGCGGTGGTAACTATAACCATCCTAAGGTAGCGAAATTCCTTGTCGGGTAAGTTCCGACCTGCACGAATGGAGTAACGACTTGGGCGCTGTCTCAACCATGGACTCGGCGAAATTGCACTACGAGTAAAGATGCTCGTTACGCGCGGCAGGACGGAAAGACCCCGGGACCTTTACTATAGTTTGGTATTGGTGTTTGGTTCGGCTTGTGTAGGATAGGTGGGAGACTGTGAAACCTCGACGCCAGTTGGGGCGGAGTCAACGTTGAAATACCACTCTGGTCGTACTAGATGTCTAACCTAGGACCATGATCTGGTTCAGGGACAGTGCCTGATGGGTAGTTTAACTGGGGCGGTTGCCTCCTAAAGAGTAACGGAGGCGCTCAAAGGTTCCCTCAGCCTGGTTGGCAATCAGGTGGCGAGTGTAAGTGCACAAGGGAGCTTGACTGTGAGACAGACATGTCGAGCAGGGACGAAAGTCGGAACTAGTGATCCGGCCACGGCATGTGGAAGCGTGGTCGCTCAACGGATAAAAGGTACCCCGGGGATAACAGGCTGATCTTCCCCAAGAGTCCATATCGACGGGATGGTTTGGCACCTCGATGTCGGCTCGTCGCATCCTGGGGCTGGAGTAGGTCCCAAGGGTTGGGCTGTTCGCCCATTAAAGCGGCACGCGAGCTGGGTTTAGAACGTCGTGAGACAGTTCGGTCCCTATCCGCCGCGCGCGCAGGAAACTTGAGAAAGGCTGTCCCTAGTACGAGAGGACCGGGATGGACGAACCTCTGGTGTGCCAGTTGTCCCGCCAGGGGCACCGCTGGTTAGCTACGTTCGGAAGTGATAACCGCTGAATGCATCTAAGCGGGAAGCACGTTTCAAGATGAGGTTTCCCACCCCCTCGAGGGGGTAAGGCCCCCACCAGAACAGTGGGTTGATAGGCCGGAGGTGTACAGCAGCAATGCCCAGCCGACCGGTACTAATAGGCCGAGGGCTTGTCCCACACACCACCAGAACAATTACTGCGTGTTCGCGTCCACTACCCAGATCCCGACCAACAAACCCACCCCGAGCAGCCACAACAGCTCACCGGGGCGGAACAGACAACAGAAGAGTTGGTCAACAGAGTTACGGCGGCCATAGCGAACGGGAAACACCCGGACCCATCCCGAACCCGGAAGTTAAGCCGTTCAGCGCCGATGGTACTGCACCCGAGAGGCTGTGGGAGAGTAGGACGCCGCCGGACATACACTTGGTGGAGGCCACCCGATTCCGGGTGGCCTCCACGTCATTTACCCCGAGGAGTGAGCAGTGGCGCAGGATCGATCCAGGCGTCCCGCGGCCGGGGGTTCCCAGCCGCGTCGCAGTGACAGCAGTGGCCGGCCGCGCGGGGGCGAGTCCGGCGGACGGCCGCGCAGCGGCCAGGGCAGCAGTCGGTCGGGCCAGCGTCAGGGCGGCGGCGACCGCCGTCCGCCGCGCCAGGGTGACTGGAAGCGCCCGAAGGACGAGCAGGGTCCTCGCACGAGCGACCAGGAGAAGTACGACGGCCCGCCGCTCCCCGAGGAGATCACCGGCAAGGAGCTCGACCGCTCGGTCGCAGCCCAGCTGAAGGGCCTCCCGGAGAAGCTGGCCCACCGGGTGGCGCGCCACCTGGCTGCCGCCGGCCTGCTCATCGAGGAGGACCCCGAGACGGCCTACCAGCACACGCTGGCGGCCCGGGCCCGTGCCTCCCGGCTCGCCGTGGTGCGCGAGGCCGTGGGGGAGGCGGCGTACGCCTCCGGTCACTACGCCGAGGCGCTCAGCGAGCTGCGTGCCGCGAAGCGGATGAACGGTGCGACCGCCTACCTGCCGATCATGGCCGACTGCCACCGTGCCCTCGGCCGCCCCGACGACGCCCTGAAGCTCGCCAAGAGCCCCGGTGTGGCCTCGTTCGGCCCCGAGGCCAAGGCCGAGATGACCCTCGTGGAGGCCGGCGCGCACCGGGATCTCGGGCGGATGGATGCCTCCCTGCGCACGCTCGAGCGTGCGCCCCTGGCGTCGAAGAGCCGGTCGCCCTGGGTGGTGCGGTTGCGCTACGCCTACGCCGACACCCTCGAGGCAGCGGGCCGGGAGAACGACGCCCTGGCGTGGTTCCACCGGACCCACGCCATCGACAGCGGCGAGATCACCGACGCCGCCGCTCGTGCGGAGGCGCTCGAGAAGAAGCAGGGCTGATCTCACCGGTTTCACTGGTGCTCAGCGGCCCCATGGGCCACAATGGACTTCACAACTACACACGTGTGACGCACCACGGACCACACGGCTTCGACGAGATCGCTGGGGAAGGCGTACCTCGCGCCGAAGCTGAAGGAGGTCACGGTGTCCACACGCACCACCACTGCAACGAGGGGCGTTCTCTACGTCCACTCCGCGCCGTCCGCGCTGTGCCCGCACATCGAGTGGGCCGTGGGCGGCGTGCTCGGCGTGTCCGTGAACGTCGACTGGACGCCGCAGCCCGCCCAGGCGGGCAGCTACCGGGCTGAGCTCTCCTGGTCGGGGTCGCCCGGCTCGGGTGCCCAGATGGCCTCGGCGCTGCGTGGCTGGAACCACCTGCGCTTCGAGGTCACCGAGGAGCCGACCGCCTCGACGGAGGGCGCCCGCTACAGCTACACGCCGGAGCTCGGTGTCTTCCACGCCGTCACGGGTCTGCACGGGGACATCATGATCCCGGAGGACCGGCTGAAGGCAGCCGTGGTGAAGGCGGCGCTCGGCGACACCACGCTCGTGGCCGAGGTCGACAAGCTGCTCGGCAAGCCGTGGGACGACGAGCTGGAGACCTTCCGTCACGCGGGCGAGGGCGCCCCGGTGCGCTGGCTGCACCAGGTCGTCTGACCGGAGGACTGCTCAGCCGGCGCGCCGCAGCCGGAACCGTGACGGCTCCACCCAGTGGACGTCCTGCTCGAAGCCGCGCGTGATCGTCAGCTTGCCCCGGATCGTGAACCTGCCCGGGCGGGTGCTGGTCCGACAGACCTCGAAGCGTCCGCGTCCGCGCACGCGGTCGGCGTCCGAGAGCTTGCCCACGGTGCCGAGGCCCTGACCCCGGGGGCCGCGCAGGAAGAACTCCGCGGCCCAGTCGTGGGGGCCGGGCCGGACGCGGTAGCGGAACGGGTAGTGGGCACAGCCGCGCTCGAGCACCTCGTCTCCTCGCCAGACCCGCCCGTAGTCGCTGCCGCCGGCACCGGCCGGCGACGCCACGAGCAGGGTGCTGCCGAGAACGAGTGCCACGAGCACTCTCGTCAGAGCCATCTGATCGACCTCCGGAGGGCCCAACGCCGGAGTGTGACCGACGTTACGGAGCCCCTCAGAGGGGGATGTTGCCGTGCGCCCCGCGTCGTACGCCGACCGTCTGGACGGCCTCGTCGATGGCGCGGGCGATGGCCGACCGCGTGTGGGTGGGCTCGACGACCTCGTCGACGACCCCGATCTCCACCGCCCGATCCACTCCGCCGGCGATCCGTTCGTGCTCGGCGGCCAGCTCGGCCTCGACCTGGGGACGGATGTCGGGGGAGACCTCGGCGAGCTTGCGGCGGTGCAGGATCCGGATCGCGGCGACCGCTCCCATCACGGCCACCTCGGCACCCGGCCACGCCAGCACCCGCGTGGCGCCCAGCGAGCGCGCGTTCATGGCGATGTAGGCGCCGCCGTAGGTCTTGCGCGTCACCAGCGTGACCCGCGGCACGACGCACTCGCCGAAGGCATGGAGCAGCTTCGCGCCCCGGCGTACGACGCCGTCCCACTCCTGGCCCACGCCCGGGAGGTAGCCGGGCACGTCGACCAGGACGATCAGCGGCACCCCGAAGGCGTCACACATCCGGACGAAGCGGGAGGCCTTCTCGGCCGAGAGCGAGTCCAAGCATCCACCCAGCCGCAGCGGGTTGTTGGCGACGACGCCCACCGTACGGCCGCCGAAGCGGCCCAGCGCGGTCACGATGTTCGGGGCCCACCGCGCGTGCAGCTCCTGCATGGTGCCCTCGTCGAGGACCGACTCCACGAGCGGGTGCACGTCGTAGGCGCGCTTCTTGGACTCGGGGAGCAGCTCGGCGAGGTCGCGGTCCTCGACCGCCGCCACGTCGACCGCGCCCTGCGAGCCGAGCAGCGAGGCGACGGTCCGGGCCCGCTGCAGCGCCTCCTCCTCGGACTCGGTGAGGACGTGGACCACGCCAGAGCGACGCCCGTGGGGCTCGGGGCCACCGAGCCGCAACATGTCGACGTCCTCGCCCGTCACGGAGCGGACCACGTCGGGACCGGTGACGAAGATCCGCCCCTCGGGTCCGAGGATGACGACGTCGGTGAGGGCCGGGCCGTAGGCGGCACCGCCGGCAGCAGGGCCGAGCACCACCGAGATCTGCGGGATCCGCCCGGACGCCTGGGTCATGATGTGGAAGATCCGGCCCACCGCGTGGAGGGACAGCACGCCCTCCGCCAGCCGGGCGCCGCCGCTGTGCCAGAGCCCGATGATCGGGACCCCGTCGGTCATCGCGCGGTGGTAGGCGTCGACCACGACCCGGCAGCCGACATCGCCCATCGCGCCGCCCATGACGGTGGCGTCGGAGCAGAAGGCCACCACGCGGGTGCCGTCGACGCTGCCGACCGCGGCCAGCATGCCGCTGTCGTCGTCGGGCGTGACCAGCTCCAGGGTTCCCTCGTCGAGGAGCGCCGTGAGTCGGCGTACGGGGTTGCGCGGGTCCTGCTCGCGGGGGAGCTTGGCCGGCTTCGCCGGTGCCGGGGTCTGGGTCATGAGGTGCTCCCGAAGGCCACCGCGACGTTGGCGCCGCCGAAGCCGAAGGAGTTGTTGAGGGCCACGATGTCGCCGGCCGGGAGGTCACGCGGCTTCGTGGCGATGTCGAGCTCGACCTGCGGGTCCTGCTCGTCGAGGTTGATCGTGGGGGGCGAGGTCCGGTGGTGGATCGCGAGGATCGTCGCGATCGCCTCGAGCGCACCCGCACCGCCGAGCAGGTGCCCGGTCATCGACTTGGTGCTGGTCACGACCACCTCGGAGACGTGCGACCCGAGCGTCGCGTGGAGCATCAGCCCCTCCGCGATGTCGCCCTGCGGGGTCGAGGTCGCGTGGGCGTTGACGTGGACGATGTCGTCGCCGCTGATCTGCGACTCCGCGATCGCCCGCAGGATCGCCCGGGAACCGCCCCGACCGGCAGGGTCGGGCTGCGCGATGTCGTGGGAGTCGGCGGTGATGCCGGCGCCGAGCACCTCGGCGTAGACCCGGGCGCCGCGCGCTCGCGCGTGCTCCTCCGACTCGAGGACGACCACGCCCGCTCCCTCACCGAGCACGAAGCCGTCCCGCCCGGTGTCCCACGGCCGCGACACCGTGGTGGGGTCGCCGGCGTTCTTGGAGAGCGCCATCATGTTGGCGAAGGCGGCCATCGGCAGCGGGTGGATCGCCGCCTCGGTGCCGCCGGCGACGACGACGTCCGCGCGGCCGAGGCGGATCTGGTCGACGGCCAGCGCGATCGCCTCGTTGCCGGAGGCACAGGCGGAGACCGGGGTGTTGACCGCGGCCCGGGCTCCGATGAGGAGACTGATCTGCGCTGCCGGGGCGTTGGGCATGAGCATCGGCACCGCCAGGGGAGAGACCCGCCGGGGGCCCTTCGCCTTGAGCACGTCGTAGTTGTCGAGCAGCGTGTTGACGCCGCCGATGCCGGAGGCCATCGCCACCCCGAGCCGGTCCCCGTCGACGTCCGACCCCTCGAGGCCGGAGTCACGCCACGCCTCCATGGCCGCGACCATGGCGAACTGCGAGGACCGGTCCAGGCGGCGTGCCTTCACCCGCTCGAGGACCTCGGTCGGCTCGACCGCCACCCGGCCGGCGATCTTGACCGGCATCTCCTCGGCCCACTCCTCGGTGAGGGGGCGGACTCCGGAGCGGCCGGCCAGCATGCCGTCCCAGGTGCTCGCGACATCGCCACCGAGCGGGCTGGTGGTGCCCATTCCGGTGACCACGACTCGGGTGTGACTCATCAGCAGACTCGTTCCTCGTGCGTACGACGGCGGGTGGTGGGCGGGTGGGGCTCGGCTCAGCCCTGGGCGCGCTCGATGAAGGCGACGGCGTCGCCGACGGTCTTGAGGTTCTTGACCTCGTCGTCGGGGATCGAGACGCCGAACTTCTCCTCGGCCGCCACGACGACCTCGACCATCGAGAGCGAGTCGACGTCCAGGTCGTCGACGAACGACTTGTCGAGCTGGACGTCGTCGGCGTCGACGCCGGCGACCTCGTTGACGATCTCGGCGAGGTCGGCGCGGATCTCTTCGGTGGTGGCCATGTGCTGGGTTCCTTCTCTCTGTGGTGGGTGTCGGGTGCTGCTCAGGGGACCGTCACGACCTGCGCGGCGTACGCCAGGCCGGCTCCGAAGGCGATGAGGAGCGCGACGTCGCCACTGCGGGCGTCGCCCTCCTCCATCATCCGGTGGAGCGCGAGCGGGATCGACGCCGCCGAGGTGTTGCCCTGCTCGGCGATGTCGCGGGCGATCTTGACCCGCTCGGGGAGCTTCATGGAGCGCGCCATCGCGTCGATGATGCGCATGTTGGCCTGGTGGGGCACGAACAGGTCGAGGTCGTCGACCGAGATGCCCGCACGGTCCAGCGCCTGCTGGCCGACCTTCGCCATCGCGAAGGATGCCCAGCGGAAGACGGGGTTGCCCTGCATCACCAGGTGCGGCATCACGCCGCTGCCGGGTGCGGTGGGCGTGCCGACCACGTCGCGCCAGTCCTCCTTCTGGCGGATCAGGTCGAACTGCTCGCCGTCGGAGCCCCAGACCACCGGGCCGATGCCGGGGGTCTCGCTCGGGCCGACCACGACGGCGCCCGCGCCGTCGGCGAAGATGAACGCGGTGCCGCGGTCGTAGAGGTCCGTGATGTCGCTGAGCCGCTCGACGCCGATGACCAGCACGTGGCCGGCACTGCCCCCCTTGACCATGTCGGCGGCCAGGGAGACCCCGTGGCAGAAGCCGGCGCAGGCGGCCGAGATGTCGAAGGCGGCAGCGTTCTGGGTGCCGAGCTCGTGGGCGACGGCGGTCGCGACGGCCGGGGTCTGCAGGAGGTGCGTCACGGTCGCGACGATCACGCAGTCGACCTGCTCCGGCTGGATGCCCGCCCGCTCGAGGGCCTCGCGGGACGCCGCGACCGACATCAGCTGCACGGTCTCGTCGGGCGCGGCCCAGCGGCGCTGCTTGATCCCGGAGCGCTGCTGGATCCACTCGTCGCTGGACTCGATGGCGTCGACGACCTCGGAGTTGGGGATCACCCGCGAAGGTCGGTAGGCCCCGACGCCCAGGATCGAGGCGTGCGGCGCTCCGGCGCTGCCAGCGATGCTCGTCATCAGGAGCTCCCCTCCGGGTGCAGGCGGATCAGTGGTTGACCGGGGGAGACCAGGTCGCCGTCCTCGACGAGCCACTCGACCACCTGGCCGCCGTGGGCCGCCACGATGCGGGTGCGGTCGCGTGAGGTCGCGACCTCACCGATCGGCGTGCCGGGCGCGAGGACGTCGGTGCCGGCCGCCTCCGCGGACTGGTGGAAGGTGCCCTTGCCGGGCGAGACCACCATCCGCCAGGTCGGGGACGTGTCGATGGGGGAGGCCTCGCCGTGCTTCTGGACGAACGCCCGCGCGTCGTCGAGCTGGTCGGGGGTCTTGAGGGCGAAGGTCTCGACACCCTTGAGCGCCCGCTTCGCGATCCCGGTGAGCGTGCCGGCCGGGGGCATCTCGAGCACCCCGGTGACGCCGGCATCGGCCATCGTCTCCAGGCAGAGGTCCCACCGGACGGGGTTGGCGATCTGGCCCACGATCCGGGCGAGCACGTCCTGACCGTCGTGGACGACCTGGCCGTCCTTGTTGGAGATCACGGGCGTGCGCGGGTCGTGCACCGAGACCGAGCGGGCCAAGGAGGCCAGCCTGCCGACGGCCGGGCCCATGTGCTCGGTGTGGAAGGCGCCTGCCACGCTCAGCGGCATCAGGCGGGCCTTGGCGGGCGGAGCGGCTGCGAGCGCCTCGAGCTGCTCGAGGGTGCCGGCCGCCACGATCTGGCCGGGGCCGTTGTCGTTGGCGGCAGTGAGGCCGTGACCCGCGAGCGCCTCGAGGACCTCGTCGCGGTCCCCGCCGAGGATCGCGGTCATGCCCGTCGGGGTCGCCGCGGCCGCCTCGGCCATCGCGTTGCCGCGCTCGCGCACCAGCACCATCGCCTGCTCGGCGGTGATCACGCGGGCGCCGGCCGCCGCGGTCAGCTCCCCGACGCTGTGCCCGGCGACGCCGCCGATCATCGAGAAGGCGTCTGCCGGGTGGGGGAAGAGCTCGAGGGCCGCGACCAGGCCGGTGGCGACCAGCAGCGGCTGCGCGATGCGCGTGTCACGGATGGTCTCGGCGTCGGCCTCGGTGCCGTAGTGGACCAGGTCGATGCCGGCGACGGTGGCGAGCCACTCGAAGCGCGAGGCGAACGTACGGTCCTCGAGCCAGGGGGTCAGGAAGCCGGGGGTCTGGGCGCCCTGCCCGGGCGCGACGATGACGAGCACGAGGTCCACTCTGCCGTCGCGGACCCCGGCCGCGCGCCTCCGGCGCGCACGAATCGAGGCCTGCGAGTCTTGTAGGGTTCCTACAAAGAATCGTGACGCCCGGACTGCCGCCCGAGCACCAGCGCGATGTGGAGGGCGAAGGCGTCGCGCGGCTCGGACGGTGAGAAGCCCGTCAGGTCGGCCACCTGTCGCAGCCGGTAGCGGACCGTGTTGGGGTGGACGTACAACGCCCGGCCGGTGGCCTCCAGCGACGAACCGGTCGCCAGGTAGGTCGTCAGCGTCTCGACCAGGGTCTCCCTGGCCCGCGAGAGCGGGAGGTAGACCTCGTCGACGAGGTGGCGCCGCGCGTGACCGTCGCCGGCCAGCACCCGCTCCGGCAGCAGCTCCGAGCTGCGAACGGGGCGGGGAGCGTCCGGCCACCCCGCGGCCGCGCGGTGGGCGGCGAGGGCGGCGCGGCCCGAGCGGTGCGCGAGCTCGAGCCCGTCGACCACCGGCCCGACCACGACCGGGCCCGTGCCGAACAGCTCGGCCAGCCCGCTTGCTGCCTTCCCGCTGTCGCTGACCCCGCCGAGCAGCACGACCAGCCGCTCACCCTGGGTCGCGCAGAGGGCGTCCATCCCGGCCCCGCGGGCCACCCGGCGGATCTCCTCGAAGACGTCGGTCTCGGTACGCCGGGTCGGGGCCTGTCCCAGCACGACGCAGACCTCGCCCCGGTCGGACCAGCCCAGCGCGCTGGCGCGGGACATGACGGCCTCGTCGGCCTCGCCGCGCAGCACGCTGTCCACGACCAGCGCCTCCAGGCGGGCGTCCCAGGCGCCGCGGACCTCGGCGGCGCGGGCGTACACCTCGGCCGTGGCGAAGGCGACCTCGCGGGCGTAGCGCAGCACGGCCGCGTGGGTGTCGGCCGCGTCGGCCGGGTCGACGATGTCGTCGATGTTGCTCTCGACGACCTCGATCGAGAGCTTCACGAGGTCGACGGTCTCCTGGAGCGTGATGACGCCGGCCAGGGCGCGCGGTGCGGCGCCGAAGACGGCCGCGGCCAGGCCGCTGCCGGCGGGGACCGGCTCGCCGCTGTGGGAGTACCAGTCCACGAACCCCTTGATGCCGGCCTGCACGATCAGCCCGACCCAGGACCGGTCCCCGGCACTGAGGTCGCGGAACCACTCCAACTCCGACTCCATCCGGGTGGTCGCCGCGGTGCTCAGCGAGCCGGTCGCGCGGGTCAGCGCTCCGGCGGCTCGCTCGCGCCGGGGACCCGCGGTGGGGCGTGTGGAGGACACGCGTGCGAGGCTAGTGGAGCCGGATCCCTTGCGGAACACAGGGTTTCCGGGCCCCGAACGCGCGGAACGTCTGGTTGAATCATGGACGTCCACGACGAGAGGCTGGCGGATGCCGCAGTCGCAGCACGAGGTCTCCTACCTCACCATCCACGGACACCGGCGCGCGTTCGTGAAGGTCGGGAGCGGCCCGGTCCTGCTCCTGCTGCACGGCCTCGGCTGCGACCACACCACCTGGGCGCCTGTGATCGACACGCTCGCGCGGCGCTACACCGTGATCGCTCCCGACCTGCTGGGCCACGGCCTCTCCGACAAGCCGCGTGCGGACTACAGCGTCGGCGGGTACGCCAACGGGATGCGTGACCTCATCACCTGCCTCGGCATCGACAAGGTGACCGTGGTCGGCCACAGCTTCGGCGGGGGAGTGGCGATGCAGTTCGCCTACCAGTTCCCGGAGCGGACCGAGCGGCTGATCCTGGTGGCGAGCGGTGGGCTCGGGCCGGAGGTCAGTCCGCTGATCCGCTCGATCACCACGCCGGGCTTCCACCCCCTGATGGGGGTGCTGACGCTGCCCGCCGTGCGCCACGTCGGGAAGCTCGGCCTGCGGACGCTGGCCAAGGTCCCGTCACGCCACACCCGCGACCTCGACGAGGTCGCGGAGATCTACGACTCCTTCCGCGACCCCGCCGCGCGTCACGCGATCCGGCACGTCGTGAAGGCGGTCGTCGACTGGCGTGGCCAGATCGTCACGATGGCCGACCGCGCCTACCTGACCCAGAGCATGCCCATGGCCGTCCTCTGGGGGGAGCACGACCACGTCATCCCGGTCACCCATGCAGCACGGGCCGCGGCGCTGGCGCCGGGTGCGCGCGTCGAGGTGATCCCCAACGCCGGGCACTTCCCCCACAAGGACCACCCGCAACGCTTCGCCAAGATCGTCCACGAGTTCGTCCGCTCGACGCCGGCGGCGAGCTATTCGCGGGCGCGCTTCCGGGCACTCCTGCGCAGCGGCCGCCAGAGCGAGGCCAGCGACACGCTTGCCGGCTCGGCCTGAGCCTGCCCCCGACGAGCGCCCGGCGACGACGCCGTCAGGCGTCGCCACCCTCCTGCGCGACGTCGGCCACCGCGGTGGGGTCGTCGATCCGGTAGCGGGCGAACGCCTCGGTCACCTTGTCGCGGGACACCTCGCCCGCGTCGGCGAGGGCCTGGAGCGTCTGCACGACCACCGACTGCGCGTCGATCCGGAAGTAGCGCCTGGCCGCCGGACGGGTGTCGGCGAACCCGAACCCGTCGGCGCCGAGCACCCGGAAGTCGCCGGGGACCCAGCGTGCGATCTGCAACGGCACCGCCCGCATGTAGTCGGACACCGCCACCACCGGGCCGCGGGCGTTCCGCAGCCGGTCGGTGACGTACGACGTCCGGGCCTCCTGGTCGGGGTGGAGGAGGTTCCACTCCTCGGTCGAGACCGCGTCGCGGGCGAGCTCGTTCCAGGACGTCACCGACCAGGTGTCGGCCGTGACGCCCCACTCCTCGCGCAGCATCCGGGCGGCGTCGTCGACCCACGGCATGGCGACGCCGGACCCCATCAGCTGGACACGCGGTCCGTCACCCTCGCCGGTGCCGACCTGGTGGAGTCCGCGCAGGATCCCGTCGACGTCGACGTCCCCGGGCTCGGCCGGCTGGCTGATCGGCTCGTTGTAGACGGTGATGTAGAAGATGACGTTCTCGGCGTCCGCGCCGTACATCCGCTCGAGCCCCGACTGCATGATGTGGCTGAGCTCGTAGGCGTAGGCAGGGTCGTAGTGGACGACCGCCGGGTTGGTCGCCGCGATCAGCGGCGAGTGGCCGTCGGCGTGCTGCAGGCCCTCGCCCGTGAGCGTGGTGCGGCCGGCGGTGGCCCCGATCAGGAAGCCGCGCGCGAGCTGGTCGGCCATCGCCCACACGGAGTCGCCCGTGCGCTGGAACCCGAACATCGAGTAGAAGATGTAGAACGGGATCATCTGCTCGCCGTGCGTGGAGTACGCCGACCCCGCGGCGGTGGCGGAGGCCATCGACCCGGCCTCGGAGATGCCCTCGTGGAGCATCTGGCCCTGCGCCGACTCCTTGTAGGACAGCAACAACTTGCGGTCGACCGACTCGTACTGCTGGCCGCCCGGGTTGTAGACCTTGGCACTGGGGAACATCGAGTCCATGCCGAAGGTGCGGTACTCGTCCGGCGCGATCGGGACCACCCGGTCGCCGATCTCGGGGTCCTTCATCCAGTCGCGGAGCAGCCGCACCAGCGCCATCGTCGTGGCGACCTTGTTCTTGCCGGACCCCTGCTTGAGGTCGGCGTAGACGGCGTCGCCGGGCAGCTTCAGCGGGCTGGAGCGGTCGACGCGGCGAGGCAGCGAACCACCGAGGGCAGCCCGACGCTCGAGCATGTACTGGATCTCGGGCGCGTCCTTGCCCGGGTGGAAGAACGGCGCGATCTCGGCGGCGTCGATCTCCTTGTCGCTGATCGGCAGGTAGAGCCGGTCGCGGAACTTCTTCAGGTCGTCCTTGGTCAGCTTCTTCATCTGGTGGGTGGCGTTCTTGCCCTCCAGGGCGTCGATCGTCCAGCCCTTGATGGTCTTGGCCAGGATGACCGTCGGCTGACCGCTGGTCTTGGTCGCGGCGTCGAAGGCGGCGTACACCTTGCGGTAGTCGTGGCCGCCGCGCGGCAGCTTCTCGATCTGGCTGTCGGTCATGTGCTCGACCATCTGCCGGAGCCGCGGGTCGATGCCGAAGAAGTGGTCGCGGATGTAGTCGCCGCCCTCGGTGGAGTACGTCTGGTACTGGCCGTCGGGGGTGTTGTTCATCCGGTTGACGAGCACGCCGTCGACGTCGCGGGCCAGGAGCTCGTCCCACTCCCGTCCCCACACGACCTTGATGACGTTCCAGCCGGCGCCGCGGAACTGGGCCTCCAGCTCCTGGATGATCTTGCCGTTGCCGCGCACCGGCCCGTCGAGCTGCTGGAGGTTGCAGTTGACGACGAAGACGAGGTTGTCGAGCTCCTCGCGCGCGGCCAGGCCGATCGCGCCGAGCGACTCGGGCTCGCCCATCTCGCCGTCGCCGAGGAAGGCCCAGACGCGCTGGTCGGCGGTGTCCTTGATGCCACGGTTGTGGAGGTAGCGGTTGAACCGCGCCTGGTAGATCGCGTTGAGCGCCGTCAGGCCCATCGAGACCGTCGGGAACTCCCAGAAGTCCGGCATCAGCCGCGGGTGGGGGTAGGACGGGAGCCCGTTGCCCGGCCCGTGCTGGACCTCCTGGCGGAACCGGGAGAGCTGCTGCTCGGTGAGCCGACCCTCGAGGAAGGCCCGGGCGTAGATCCCGGGGGACCCGTGGCCCTGGATGTAGATCTGGTCGCCGCCGCCGGGGTGGTCCTTGCCGCGGAAGAAGTGGTTGAAGCCGACCTCGTACAGGCTCGCCGCCGACTGGTACGTCGCGATGTGGCCGCCGACCTCGAGGCCCTTGCGGTTGGCGCTGGAGACCATCACCGCGGCGTTCCACCGGATGAAGGCCCGGATCCGGCGCTCGATCTCCTCGTCGCCGGGGAACCAGGGCTCCCGCTCCGGGGGGATGGAGTTGATGTAGTCGGTGCTGCGCAGTGCCGGGACGCCCACCTGCTTCTCGCGGGCCCGCTCGAGGAGCCGCAGCATGACGTAGCGGGCGCGGTCCCGGCCGCGCTCGTCGACCATGCCGTCGAAGGAGTCGAGCCAGTCGGCGGTCTCGTCGGGGTCGATGTCGGGGAGCTGCGTGGGGAGTCCCTCGTGGATGACGGAGGGCACCGAGGGGGCATCCGCGCGGGCGCCCGAGTCAGGGGTCGTGTCGTCGCTCACCGGCCCATCGTTGCACGCGCACGAACACCGGAAAATCTACCGAGCGGTAGCGACCGGAGCGCGGACACGTGGACCGGTGACGACGCCGTGGGTTGCGCGGTCGCCCCAACTCCGGTGGACTACTGCCCACCTTGTGCGCCCGTACGAACGAGCGGGTGCCAGTGATGGATGGAGGAACCGTGAGCTCGACCGCGGGCAGCGATGCCTCGCAGACCCCGGCGGAGCAAGTGGGGCCGCCCGGACCGGCCGCCCGCCTGGGCCTGAGCAAGGGCATGGTGGTCCAGGAGCTCGGCTGGGACGCCGACACCGACGACGAGCTGCGGGTCGCCATCGAGGACGCCATCGACGCCGACATGGTCGACGGCGACTACGGCAACGTGGTCGACGCCGTGGTGCTGTGGTGGCGCGAGGAGGACGGCGACCTGGTCGACGGCCTCGTGGACTCCCTGACCGACCTGGTCGGGGGAGGGGTCATCTGGCTGCTCACCCCGAAGGTCGGCCGACCCAACTCCGTCGACGCCTCCGACATCGCCGAGGCCGCGCCCGTCGCCGGCCTCGCGCACACGACGACGGTCTCCGTCAGCAAGGACTGGTCGGCCACGCGGCTGGTCGCCCCTCGGACGCCGGCGTAACCCGGGATGTCGGTCGCGCGTTCGCGAGACATCATGCAGACACTCAGCAACGTCACCACGAGCCTGCGCGTCCTCGGCCGCTCCGGCATCATCCGCCCGTACGCCCCCAGCAAGCTGCTGGGCCTGGGCCTGACCCTGCGACGGTGGGGGACCGGCCCGGCCGGCGGCTTCGCCAGCCTCGCGATCCGCGAGCCCGACCGGATCGGCCTCGTGGACGAGCTCGGCGAGCTGACCTTCGGTGAGCTGCAGCGGCGGAGCAACGCGCTGGCGCGCGCGCTGGCCGAGCGCGGGGTCCGGGAGGGCGACTCGGTGGCGGTGATGTGTCGCAACCACCGCGGCTTCGTCGACGCCACGATCGGCGTCGCCAAGCTCGGGGCGGACCTGCTCTACCTCAACACGGCCTTCGCCGGGCCGCAGCTCGTCGACGTGCTGGAGCGTGAGAAGCCGTCCGTCGTGATCCACGACGAGGAGTTCACGGGGCTGCTGGAGAAGGCCGACGTGGCGCAGCGGATCCTCGCCTGGACCGACACCGACCCCACGTCGGAGACGCTCGAGCAGCTGATCGCCGCCCACGACGACCACGACGTCGACCCGCCCGAGCGGCACGCGCGGATCGTGATCCTGACCTCCGGCACCACCGGCACCCCCAAGGGCGCCCCGCGCAACGAGGCCGGCATCGACGCCGCCGTCTCGTTGATGTCGCGGCTGCCGCTCCGCCGGGGCTGGCGCACCCACATCGCGGCACCGCTCTTCCACACCTGGGGCTTCGCCCACCTCGCACTGGCGATGCTGCTCGGGTCGACGGTGGTCCTGCGCCGCAAGTTCGACCCCGAGGGAGCGTTGGCGACGACGCAGGACGAGCGCTGCGAGTCGATGGTGGTCATCCCCGTGATGCTGCAGCGGATCCTCGCGCTGCCGGAGGAGACGCTGGCGGCGTACGACCTCGGGCGGGTGCAGGTGGTGGCGGCCTCGGGCTCCGCCCTGCCCGGCAACCTGGCCCTGAGCTGGATGGACCACTTCGGTGACCACCTCTACAACATCTACGGCTCGACGGAGGTGGCCTACGCCAGCATCGCGACGCCCGAGGACCTGCGAGAGGCGCCGTCCTCGGCAGGCCGGCCGCCGCACGCCACCGTGGTGCGGATCCTCGACGAGGACGGGCGCCCGGTGCCCGACGGAGGGACCGGACGGATCTTCGTCGGCAACTCGATGCTGTTCGAGGGCTACACCGGCGGCGGCAGCAAGGACGTGGTCGACGGCCTGATGGCCACCGGCGACGTCGGGCGGATCGGCGAGGACGGCCGACTCTACGTCGACGGGCGGGACGACGAGATGATCGTCTCCGGCGGCGAGAACGTCTTCCCGAAGGAGGTCGAGGACTGCCTCGTCGGTCACGACGCGGTCGCCGAGGCGGCAGCGCTCGGGGTCGACGACGACGACTTCGGCAAGCGGCTGCGGGCCTTCGTGGTGCTGCGTGAGGAGGGGTCGGTCTCCGAGGACGACCTCAAGGAGCACGTGAAGGCCAACCTGGCCCGCTACAAGGTGCCCCGGGAGATCGTGTTCCTCGACGAGCTGCCGCGCAACGCAACCGGGAAGATCCTCAAGCGGGACCTCGCCGAGCACGAGCCGGACGAGGGTCCCACGGAGGAGTCCGCCGGGGCCTGATGCGAGGATGGGTCCACCATGACCGGACTCTCTCTCGGTGGCCCCGCGCCCGACTTCACGCTGCGCGACCAGTTCGGGCAGGACGTCACGCTGTCGTCGTACCGCGGCACCAAGGCGGTGGCGATCCTGTTCTTCCCGTACGCCTTCTCGGGCGTCTGCACGGGCGAGATGTCGGAGATCCGCGACCGGCTCGACGAGTTCATGACCTTCGACACCGAGGTCGTGGCCATCTCGTGCGACCCGGTCTACTCGCTGCGCGCGTTCGCCGACCAGGACGGGCTGAACTTCCCGCTGCTCTCCGACTTCTGGCCCCACGGCGAGGTGGCGCGCGCCTACGACGTCCTCGACGAGTCGAAGGGCTCCCCGCGGCGGTCGTCGTACGTCGTGGACCGCGACGGCATGGTCCGCTGGTCGGTCCACAACGCGATGCCGGAGGGGCGCGACCTCGACGAGCACCTCAAGCAGCTGCGCGCACTGGTGTAGACCAGTTCCGAGAAGATTCAAGGAAATCGTCGGATCCCGCGACAGCCCTTGAGCGGTCTGCCTATGCTTCTCCCTGTCGAGCCGCTGGTGACCCGAGACGCCAGCGGCTCGACCTTTTTCTTGTCCCGGGGCGGCTCCCGTAGTCTGTGCCGCGCCGGCAGGCCCGGCGTCGGTAGCTCAGCGGTAGAGCACTCGGTTTACACCCGAGCGGTCGGCGGTTCGATCCCGTCCCGACGCACCCTCGCCCTCATGAACGGGCACTCATCTCGCACTCACGGTGCGATCACCCCCGCTCGGCACGGTCCTTCCTGACAACTCACCTCAGGAAGGACGTCCATCATGCGCAGGACCATCATCCTCGGAGCGGTCGGCGTCGCCGGCGTCGTGACCGTCGGGCTGCTCGCCCTCCCGATCGCCTCGGCCGTCACCGACGACGCCCCGGCCGGCAAGCGCGACGACCGCGCCGAGATCCTCCCCGTCGAGGAGGACGAGGACCCCGACGACACCACCGACCCCACGGGACCGGGCACGCAGGACCGCACCGGTCCGGGCACGGTCGACCAGTCGTACGACGGTGACGACTCGGTGTCCGGCCTCGGCGACGACCACTCCGCCACCGGCACCGGCGACTGACCGGTGCCCTTCTCCGGTCGCCGCGGGCACCGGATGAGAGGGATCTCATCCGGTGCTCATGGGGGCCTCACCGCGCGGCACGACAGTGGTGCCACCACCCCACGAAAGGGACGACTCCCCATGAAGAAGACCATCACCTTCGGTTCCGTCGGCATCGCCGGCCTCGTCACCGTCGGCCTCCTCGCACTGCCCGTCACCTCCGCCGTCGCCGACGACGACGCGGCCATGAAGCGCGACGAGGACACCCCCGACGTCGTGCTCGTCGCGGACGAGGACGACGACGACACCAACGACCGCCTGGCCGGCACCAACACCGGCGGCGAGACCCGCTCGCGGGAGACCAGCGGCGACAACAGCAACGACGGCACCAACAGCAAGTCCTCGGCGGTCAGCCGCGACCGTGACCGCAGCCGCGGCGACAAGACCCGCGACTTCACCAGGGACGGAGCCGGGGACCGGACGCGCGACTGGTCGGCCAACAAGACCAACGACCGCTCCCGCAACGACACCCGTCGCTGATCCTCCGGCCCCCAGGAGTCACCCCGTGAACAGCCACGACAGCTGGCACCTCCGCGAGGGCGACGCCATCACCCCCGAGCTGACCGCGATGCGGCTGCTCGGGGGTGGTTCGGCGTACGAGGCCTACCTCGCCTTCGACGAGATCACCTACGGTCCCGTGGTCGTCAAGGTGGTCCGGCCCGACCAGGTCAGCGACGAGCACACCCTGCGGGGGCTCGGCCGCGAGGTCGAGACGCTGGCCCTGGTCAACCACCCCGTGGTGGTTCGCGGGCTGCGCCACGAGATCGGCGGTGAGCGGCCGCACGCGGTGCTCGAGCACATCGAGGGCCCTCGGCTCTCGAGCCTGATCCGGCGCCACGGCCGGCTGCAGGAGCAGCAGTACCTCCCGCTGGCGATCGAGGTCGCCGCGGCGCTGCACTACTTCCGTCGCGTGGACGTGGTCCACCTCGACATCAAGCCCAGCAACGTGATCATGGGCTCGCCGGCCCGGCTGATCGACCTCTCGGTCGCACGGTCCTGCGAGAGCGCCGGCCGCTCGCGCCGGATCGGCACCGACTACTACATGTCGCCCGAGCAGGCCGACCCGGACACCCACGGCGGCCCCGGCCACGCCAGCGACGTGTGGGGCCTCGGCGCCACCCTCTTCCACGCGATCGCCGGCTACCGCGCCTTCGACAAGGGCGACCCCGACGGCGACCTCCTGGTCGAGCGCTACCCCCAGCTGGTCGACACTCCGTACGAGCTGCCCCACGGCGTCCCCGGCCGCGTCGCGGAGGTGGTGTACGCCGCCCTCGACCGTGACCCCGCCAAGCGGCCGCTCCCCGCCGAGCTGGCCGACGCCCTCGAGCCGGTCGTCGCCGGGCTCCCGACGCCGAGGCTGACGTTCAAGGTGAGGCGCTGAGCAGGGTCCTCCGTGCTCGGCGCAGGAAGTCTGGGCGGCTACTCCGACGTGCGCCCGAAGACTCTCTTGGCGACGGAGCCGGTGCCGATGGCGGCGAACAGGGCTACGAGGACTCCCGAGGGGATGGTGCTGGAGCTCGAATCGACGCTCTGGAAGGTCGCATCACCTCCGTAGACGCCCACGAACAACACGGCCACCCACATGGCGATGATCGCGAGCGTGGCCCACATCTCGCGAACGAGTACCCGTGAGGCCCAGCCGTCACGACCGGACTGAGCTGAGGACTGATCGTGCATCGCTGTTGCCATCATGGCTGCCTCCCAGTGGTCCACTCCTAGTGTGATCCGGCTGCTGGACCCGGTGGCAGAGCCGAAAGGCAGGCGACGCGCAGGCAGAAGGGCCCACGCGCTGCTCGAAGACGACGAAGCCTTCGCACGACTGCGGTCCTCGCGCCGCGACGCCCGCTCGTTCCGCTGAGGGCCATGCCGCGACGATCTCGCCGTCACAGCCGCAGCCGAACGGGCACAACCAGGATCTACCGGGTGACGCCACGCTCAGGAGTCCGTGCCCGACCGCGTCGCGCCGTCCGACCACGAGTCCTCAGGCGTTGAACCGGTAGCCCATCCCTCGCACCGTGGTGATCGTCTCGGAGCCGAACTTGCGGCGCAGGTAGCCGACGTAGACGTCGACGACGTTGGACCCGGGGTCGAAGTCGAGGCCCCAGACGTGGTCGAGCAGCTGCTCGCGCGAGAGCACCTGGCCGGCGTTGAGCATGAAGATCTCGGCGAGGGTGAACTCGCGGGCCGACAGGTCGATCTCCTTGCCGCCGATGGTCGCGCGGCGGGTCCGGAGGTCGAGCCGGACGCCCCCGGCCTCGAGGGCGTCGCGGCCGGCGAGGCCGTCGCCGTTCTGCGACTGGCGCAGCCGCAGCTTGACCCGCGCGAGCAGCTCGGCGAAGCGGAACGGCTTGGGCATGTAGTCGTCGGCGCCGCCCTCCAGCGCGCTGACCGTGTCGGTCACC
This sequence comes from Nocardioides euryhalodurans, assembly GCF_004564375.1. NCBI lineage: Bacteria > Bacillati > Actinomycetota > Actinomycetes > Propionibacteriales > Nocardioidaceae > Nocardioides > Nocardioides euryhalodurans. The sequence goes on along the minus strand of NZ_CP038267.1, from coordinate 909,259 downwards.
GAGTCGCGCGCGGTCAGCACGATGACCGGCATCCGCGACCCTTGCGAGCGCAGCTGGTCGAGCACGTCGAAGCCGTCGAGCCGGGGGAGCCCGATGTCGAGCACCATCAGGTCGAAGTCGCCGCTGAGGGCGTGGTCGAGGCCGTCGACGCCGTTGTCCGCGATGGTCGTCGCGTGGCCGTCGGCCCCGAGCCCCTTGGCCAGGAACGAGGCGATGCGGGTCTCGTCCTCGACGATCAGGATGCGGGCCATGGGACCTCCTGCTGGCTGGGAAGGGTGATGACGAACGTCGCCCCCGGGGGCGGGTCGTCCGCGAGGTCGACGCGACCCCGGTGTGCCCGCGCGATGGCATCGACGATGGCGAGGCCGAGCCCGAAGCCCTCGTCGTCGGCGCCCACGACGCTGCGGCCGAAGCGCTCGAAGATGTGCTGGCGGTCGGTCTCGGGCACGCCGGGGCCGGTGTCACGGACCCACAGCCGTGCGCCCTCCGCGTCCCACGCCGACCCCAGGGCGATCGTGTCGCCCGGGGCGGTGTGCTTGACGGCGTTGTCAGCGAGCTGCAGCACGGCCTGGGTGATCCGCTGCTCGTCCAGCTCGACGATGCCCTCGCCGACCTGGTCGAGGTCCCAGTCGCGGTCGGCCAGGCCGCGGGCCTTCGACAGCAGGGTGTGGGTGAGCCGTTCCAGGCTGACCGGCGCGGGCGAGACGAAGTCGGGGCGGTCGGACTTGGCGAGCAGGATCATGTCGCCGACCAGGCGCGACATCCGGTCGACCTCGTCCAGGAGCAGCAGCCGGGTCTCGGCGACCTCCTGCGGGTCGTCGGCGTCGAGCAGCTCGAGATGGCCCTGCAGCACGGTGAGCGGAGTCTTGAGCTCGTGGCCGGCGTCGTCGAGGAACTGGCGTTGCCCGACGAACGCGAGCTCCAGCCGGGCGAGCATGTCGTTGAGCGTACGGGTGAGGGCGGTCAGGTCGTCGTTGCCCTGTTCGGGGATGCGGAGCGACAGGTCGGTCTCGCCGATCGACTCGGCGGTCGTGCGCAGCGTGGTGAGGGGGGCGAGCAGCCGCCCCGAGCGCCAGAGCGCCAGCAGGGTGATCAGGCCGAGGAAGCAGAGCGTGACGATCCCGTACGTCTGGATGGTGCGGTTGAGCTCGCTGCGCTCGTCGTCGGCGAAGTTGACGATGGCCAGCGCCCCGGACGCGCGGGGGTCCCGTACGTCGTCCACCGGCACCACGGTCACCCAGACCTCGTCGAACCGTGGGCTGTCGATGACCTCGGTCCCACCGGTCTCGAGCAGCCGTGCGATGGCGTCGCGGAAGACGGGCTCGGTTCGGATCGAGTCGCCGAACTGGTTGGGCGTGCCCTGCCGGGCCTCGCCGTCGACGTAGGTCAGCAGCATCTCGTCGTCGTCGGTGACGTTGCGGTCGATGAAGAGCGAGAGCAGGCGACCGACGTCGGCGAAGGGCTCGCCCGTCGCGGGGTCGGTGCCGTCCTCCAGGGCACGGAACTCGGCGATCTCCTGGTCGATCTGCTGGTTGAGGGAGCTGTCGATGCGCGTGGACTCCAGGACGAAGACCAACAGGCCGGCCGCGGCCATGGCCATGGCCGTGACGACCGCGATCGTGGCCGCGATCCGGATCCGGACCGGGATCTGGGTCCGGGTACGACGGGGGCTCGGCCGGTCCGCCGTTGCGCGCTCAGTCGTCGCCCGACTCGTCGTCGGTGTCGTCGCCGCCCGCGTCTCCATCGTCGTCATCATCGTCCCCACCGTCGTCGTCGCCGTCCAGGTCCCGCGGTGCGGGCGTCACCACCGTGAAGGGTTCGGTGGCCGGGGCCTCGGGCGGGTCCTCCGAGCCGTCGTCGCCGGTCGGGCCGTCGTCATCGTCGTCGCGGCGGTCGTCGCGGTCCTCGCGCGCGGTCCGGTCGTCGCGGTCGTCGCGACCACCGTCCGGTCCGGGGGACCGGACGCCGGAGTCGTCGCTCACCCGGCCGATGATGACCGGTCGGCTGCGGTCGTCCTCGACCTCGGCGGGGGAGGCGAGCACGCCGGCGACGAACGCCACCAGCGGCAGCGTCAGCGCCGCCGCCAGGAGCGTCTTGGTCGTCGCGGACATGGGAGGAGTCTCCACAGCCAGCGTGGGGCGGGCATGAGCCGACGATGAGAGGGCTCTCATCTCGGCCAACCCCGAGCCAACGGCTCGCCCCTATCGTGGGCCTGCCGCTCGGAAACGGAGGAACCCATGATCGTGCCCTTCAGCGTGTCCGACTTCCTCGACCGCGCCCGCGTCGTCTACGGCGACCGGGTCGGCGTCGTCGACGAGCCCGACCAGCCGGCAGCCTCGCTGGGCGAGCTGACGTACGCCGAGCTCGATGCGCGCGCCCGTCGGATGGCCGCGCGCCTCGACGAGCTCGGGATCGGCGTCGGCGAGCGGGTCGCGATCGTCTCCCACAACAGCGCCCGGCTGCTGGCTGCGTTCTTCGGCGTCGCCGGCTACGGACGGGTGCTGGTGCCGGTGAACTTCCGGCTCCGTCCCGACGAGGTGCGCTACATCGTCGGGCACTCCGGGGCCCGGGTGCTCTACGTCGACCCGGAGCTGGACGAGGCCCTGGCCTCGGTGGAGGCCGAGCACCGGTTCGTGCTGGGCGACGACGACCGCCTCTTCGCGCCCGAGGGGGCGGAGCCGGTGGCGTGGGAGCCGGACGAGAACGCGACCGCCTGCATCAACTACACCTCCGGCACGACCGCCCGCCCCAAGGGCGTCCAGATCACCCATCGCAACGTGTGGGTCAACGCCGTGACCTTCGGCCTGCACGCCGGGGTGACCGACCGTGACGTCTACCTCCACACCTTGCCCATGTTCCACGCCAACGGTTGGGGGATGCCGTTCGCGATGACCGGCCTCGGCGTGCCCCAGGTGGTGCTGCGCAAGGTCGACGGAGCCGAGATCCTGCGCCGGGTCGAGCGGCACGGCGTCACCGTCATGTGCGCGGCGCCCGCGGTCGCGGCCGCGGTGCTCGAGGCGGCGCAGGACTGGGAGGGCGAGATCCCGGGCCGGGACCGGGTACGGATCATCATGGCGGGAGCACCGCCACCCACGAAGACCGTGGTGAGGGTCGAGGAGGAGCTCGGGTGGGAGTTCGTCCAGATCTACGGCCTCACCGAGACCTCCCCGCTGCTGACGATCAACCGGACCCGCTCCGAGTGGGACGACCTCGACGCCGAGCAGCGCGCCGCCCGGCTGGTGCGCGCCGGCGCGCCGGCCCTCGGCGTACGGCTGGAGGTGGACGGGCAGGGAGAGGTCCTCGCCCGCTCCAACGTGGTGCTGGAGGGCTACTGGGAGCAGCCCGAGGAGAGCGCCCGCGCGCTGGCGGACGGCTGGTTCCACACCGGCGACGGCGGTGTGGTCGGGGACGACGGCTACCTCACGATCTCGGACCGCAAGAAGGACGTCATCATCACCGGCGGCGAGAACGTCTCCTCGATCGAGGTGGAGGACGTGCTCTTCTCCCACCCGGCCGTTGCGGAGGTGGCGGTGATCGGGGTGCCGAGCGAGAAGTGGGGCGAGACGATCAAGGCGCTGGTCGTGCTCGCCGAGGGGGAGCAGGCGACCGAGGCCGACCTGATCGCGTGGTGCAAGGAGCGGGCGGCGGGCTACAAGGCGCCGACCTCGGTGGAGTTCCGGGACCAGCTCGCCCGGACCGCGACTGGCAAGCTGCAGAAGTTCAAGCTGCGCGAGCAGTACTGGGAGGGGTACGACAGGAAGGTCAACTGACCGGTCACCGGTACGGTCGCCCCATGCCGACACTGGCCGAGGTCGTCGACCTGATCCACTCCTGGTACCCACCCGCCACCGCCGACTCCTGGGACGCGGTCGGGCTGGTCGCCGGCGACCCGGCGGCTCCGGTCGCCAAGGTGCTGCTGGCGGTCGACCCCGCCCCCGAGGTCGCGCAGGAGGCGGCGGAGTGGGGTGCCGACCTGCTGCTGGTGCACCACCCCTTGCTGCTCAAGCCTGTCCACAGCGTCGCGGCGACGACCCCCAAGGGCCGGACGCTGACCACCCTGCAGCGCTCCGGGTGCGCCCTGCTCACCGCCCACACCAACGCCGACCAGGCCGTCGGCGGCGTCTCCGAGGCGATGGCCCACGTGCTCGGCCTGCGCGACGTGGAGCCGCTGCTCCCGGCGCCCGCCGCCCCGGTCGACAAGCTGACGGTCCTGGTGCCCGTGGCGGGGGCCGGGGCGGTCCGTGCCGCCCTCGCGGCGGCGGGAGCCGGCCGGCTGGGCGACTACGACCACGCCTCGTTCTCCTCGCCCGGTGAGGGCCGCTTCCGCCCGCTCGACGGCGCCAGCCCGACGATCGGGCAGGTCGGTCGGGTCGAGACCGTGGAGGAGGTCCGGGTCGAGGTGGTCCTCCCGCGGCAGGACCGGGCGGCCGTGGTCCGGTCGATGCTGGCGGTCCACCCCTACGAGGAGCCGGCGTACGACGTCGTCGAGCTGGCCGACCCCGGCCTCGCTCCCACCGGCACCGGCCGGATCGGGTCGATCGAGCCGGTGACGCTGCGGGGGTTCGCCGCGACCGTCGCGAAGGCGTTGCCGCCCACCGCCCACGGCGTACGGGTCGCCGGTGATCCCGAGCAGCTCGTCGGTCGCGTGGCACTGTGCGGCGGCGCCGGGGACTTCCTGCTCGACCACGTCCGCGGGACCGATGCCGACGTCTACGTCACCAGCGACCTGCGCCACCACCCGGCCTCGGAGTTCCGCGAGCACGACGGCCCCGCCCTGGTCGACGTCGCCCACTGGGCGGCCGAGTGGACCTGGCTGCCGGTGGTGGCGGCCGCGCTGACCGGGGCGCTGGGCGATACGGTGGAGACCCGCGTGAGCACCCTCGCGACGGACCCCTGGAAGTTCCGGATCTAGGAGCCACCCTGAAAGCCGACCCGTTCGCCCAGCTGAAGCTCCTCGACGTCCAGGAGCTCGACTCCCGCGCCGACCAGCTGCGGCACCAGCTCAGCCACCTGCCCGAGCACGAGGCGATCGCGACGCTGAAGGCGGCCCGCGCCGACCTCGACGACCGTGCCCGTGACGCCGCGATCGTGGTGGAGGACCTCGCCACCGAGCAGGCCAAGGTCGACGCCGACGTCGAGCAGGTCAAGACGCGCCGAACGCGCGACCGCGACCGGATGGACCAGGGGCTGATCACCAACCCCAAGGACCTGCAGCGGATGCAGCACGAGCTGGAGTCGCTCGAACGTCGGATCACCTCGCTGGAGGACCAGGAGCTCGAGGTGATGGAGAAGGTCGAGGACGCCCAGCGCGAGCTCGACACCCTCACCCGGCAGGTGGCGGAGGCCGACGAGGAGCTCGCGACACTGACCGCGGCCCGCGACGAGAAGTCCTCGGTCATCGACGCCCAGCTCGCCGAGGTCGAGGCCCAGCGCGGGCCGGCGGTGGAGGGCATGCCCGAGCCGCTGCTCACCCTCTACGACCGGTTGCGGGAGCAGAAGGGCGGTGTGGGCGCGGCGGCGCTCCGGGCGCGTGAGTGCGGCGGCTGCCGCCTCTCGCTCGATGCCGCGGAGCTCGCGACGATCCGCGCGGCCACCTCCGACGAGGTGATCCGCTGCGAGGAGTGCCAGCGGATCCTGGTCCGCACGTCCGAGAGCGGCCTGTAGGTGCCCGAGGGCCCCACCACGCTCGTGCTGGTGCGGCACGGCGTCACCGCCCACACGACCGAGCGGCGCTTCTCGGGCGGCCTGACCAGCAGCAACCCCGGTCTCTCCGAGGAGGGGCGGGCCCAGGTCCGGTCGGTCGGGGAGTGGCTGGCCCCGGTGGTCGACCGGATCGACACGATCGTCAGCTCCCCCGTACGGCGCACCCGTGAGTCCGCCGACATCATCGGCGAGCTGCTGGGCCGGGAGGTCGTGGAGGAGCCCGGGTTCGCGGAGATGGAGTTCGGCGCCTGGGACGGGCGGACGTTCGACGAGGTCGCCGAGCTGCACGGCGAGGACCTCGAGCAGTGGCTGGGCTCCCTGGACGTCGCTCCCGGCGGCCACGGCGAGTCGTTCCGGGCCGTGGAGGAACGGGTCCTCGCCGGTCTGGAACGGGTGCTCGAGGAGCACGCCGGACGCACCGTCGTCGTCGTCAGCCACGTCACGCCCATCAAGACGCTGGTGGCCCACGTCGTGGAGGCCCCGCTGCTCGCGATCTATCGGATGGAGCTGCTGCCGGCGTCGGTGACGGTGCTGTCCTTCCACCCCGGCGAGGATCACGGTCCGTTCGCCACGCTGCGGCTCTTCAACGCGGTCCCGCCCGACCGCGCACTGCTCGGCGACCCGCAGCGCTGGTGAGGACCAGCCATCAGCAGATGTGCTGATGGCGCAGCGCGCCGCGGCGCGCGACCCTCGGAGAGAGCCCGGAGGGGGAGATTCCGATGAGGTCCACGACCCGCACCCGCACCGCTGCCTTCGCCGCCGCAACAGCGTGCGCGCTGCCGGCAGTGCTGCTCGCCGCACCCGCGGAGGCCGCACCGCCGCCGAACGACCTGGTCGCAGGCGCAACCGTGATCACGGCTCCCACGACGGTCACCGTCGACACGACCGAAGCGACCGCCGATCCCGGAGACGGGGCCTGCGTGGGCGACAAGAGCGTCTGGTTCAGGTTCAGGGCCCCGGACACGGGACGGCTCCGGATGACGACCGCCGGGTCCTCGTACGACACCCGGCTCGCGGTCTTCGTCGGTGGCGGCGGCCATCGTCAGCTCGTCGACTGCGACGACGACAGAGGCCCCGGTCGCAGTGCCGCCGAAGGCGTGAGGATCCTGGAGGGCCGGCGATACTGGATCGCCGTGAGCTCGTGCTGTGAGCGAGGTCCGGGGGGAACCGCGGTGCTGACGGTCGGAAACCTCGGTCTGGCGGGTACCGAGGTCGTCGTCGACAGGGCGACGTCGGGCAGTGTCTCCGGCCGGTTGGTGGTCCACGGCACCGTGACCTGCGGGACGCCGTCGGAGGTGCGGATGTATGGGGAGGCCAGCCAGCGCGTCGATGACAACGTCGCTCGAGGTCAGTCGTACCGGTCCCGGCCCTGCGGGACCGCGCCGACGAGGTGGCAGATGGGCTTCGACTCGCAAACCGGATGGGCGTTCCGGCCCGGGGCCGTCTCGATCACCATCCGGGGCCGGGCCTGGGACGGCATCGTTCACCGGCGGCTGGGTCTGGGCAGCTCAGTCGTGACCGCGGTCGACGACCCCGACGGCAGGGTGCTGCCATGACCGGGGCGCCGGCACGAGGACAGGCCTGACGAAGACGAGTACCGTCTTCCGGTAGAGCGGCCCCTCGGCCGCGGGCACCCAGGCCCCGGCCGTGACGGCGTCGTGCACGGGCCGCCGGGGGGCGGTGACGCAGGTGCCGACGCAGCACGCGGTCCTCGCCGACTGGGTCGACCACGTCGTGGAGCTCAGCCGGAGCGCCACCGGGACCTTCCCGCGCGTCACGATCGCCGACCACCTCGCCGAGACCTTCGGGTGTCACGTCTCGTGGAACTGGGCCGACACGGACGGACGGTTCGGCTTCGAGCTGCAGAGCGCCATCCCGGGGTACGCCGACACCGCGGACTTCGGCACGTGGGTCGTGGAGGCCATGCGTGCCCACCCCCTGCTGGTGTGGTTCGCCCGCACCCAGGACCCTGCCCCGATGACGGTGGGCCGGGTCCCCGGCGAGCTGGCGCCGCCCCGAGGCGGGAACTACCTGAAGGAACTGCTGGAGCCGCACGGCCACGAGCAACAGCTGTCGATCCCCAGCCACCTCGGATCGCGGTCCTACCGCGCCTTCGTCCTGGCCCAGGGCAGGGACGACTTCTCCGACGAGCAGCTCGACCTCGCCCGACGCCTCCAGCCGCTGCTGGCACTGCTCGACCGGCAGGCAGAGGTCACGTCCCGGGTCCGGCTGGCGACGTGCTCGCCGCCGGCGGACCTGACCGCACGAGAGGTCGCCGTGCTCGGTCTGCTCGCCGAGGGACTCACCGCGGCCGCGATCGGCCGCCGGCTGCAGGTGTCGCCCCGAACGGTGCACTGCCACCTGGGCCACGTCTACCGCAAGCTCGGCGTGGTCGACCGGATGATGGCGGTGACGGTCGCCCGGGAGCTGGGGCTGGTCCCAGCGGCTGCAGCCGACCCACGAGCCGACGGACCGGGGCTGTCCGGCCCGTCCTTCGAGTGGCCAGGGCCGCCCGTGTACGGCCCCGAGGAGGCTCCGGCGGACACCTGACGTCGGAACGCCTCAGCGGCTCAGCAGCGCCGGGGCGTCGATCCGGGTCAGCTTGTGCGGGTTCCAGATCGCGTACATCCGGCTGATCCGGCCGTCCTCGACCACGATGCTGACCGCGCCGGCCACCTCGCCCTCGAGCTCCACCCGCGCGGCGGGTCCGCCGTTGATCCAGACGGTGGTGACGCTCGCGCCGCGCGACTGCTTCGGGAACGTCGCGAGCAGCCGCGACACCTTGTCCGCGCCGACGATCGGGTGCCGGGCCGCGCCGACCACGCCGCCGCCGTCGTTGCGCAGCACCACGTCGGGTGCCAGCACCTCGAGCAGCCCCGCCAGGTCGCCCGTCCGCAGGGACGAGAGGAAGCGCTCGACGACCGCCTGCTGCTCGGCCCGGTCCACCTGCATCCGGGGACGCCGCGCGGCTACGTGCTCGCGGGCCCGGCGGGCGACCTGGCGGGCCGCCGCCGGGGTCTTGCCGACCGCCTCCGCGATCTCGTCGTAGGGCACCTCGAACACCTCGCGCAGCACGAAGACGGCGCGCTCGGCCGGGCCCAGGGTCTCCAGGACGGTGAGCATCGCGATCGAGACGCTCTCCGCGAGCTCGACGTCCTCGGCCACGTCGGCCGAGGTCAGCAGCGGCTCGGGGAGCCACTCGCCGACGTAGTCCTCGCGGCGGCGGGCCAGGGTGCGCAGCCGGTTGAGCGCCTGCCGGGTCACGATCCGGACGAGGTACGCCCGGGGGTCGCGCACCTCGGCCCGGGCGGCGGCGTCGAGGTCCGCCCACCGCAGCCAGGCCTCCTGCACGACGTCCTCGGCGTCGGCGGCCGAGCCGAGCATCTCGTAGGCGACCGTGAAGAGCAGGCTGCGGTGGGTGACGAACGGGTCGTCGGTCATGCCGGGGACGCTACGCCGCTCGGCTGCGCCAGGGGCGCCAGGCCGCAGGAGGCCGCGAACCCCTCGGCCTCGATGCCCAGGGCGACGTTGCCCCGCGCCATCTGGTTCGCCACGGCGATCCAGACCGTGAGCTCGACCAGGCCCGGTGCGCCCAGCGCGTCGAGCAGCCGGGCGGAGAGCTCGTCGGTGACCGTGGGCGGGGTCTGCGACATCGCCTCGGCGTACTCGAGGACGTCGCGCTCCAGGGGCGTGAACACGTCCGACTCGCGCCACCGCGGCACCTCGCGCGCCTTGGCGACGTCGAGCCCCTCGTGGCGGGCCTGGAAGTAGCCGAGGTCGAGGCAGAAGGAGCAGCCGACGAGCGAGGCCACCGCCATGTGCGCATACCCCTTGAGCTCGCGGGGGCACTCGTTCCAGGACGCCGCCTTGCGGCCCATCCCCATCCCGGCCTTGAGCGAGGCGGGGTGGTGCCACATCACGCCGAGCGACTCGGGTGTGCGGCCGAACATCCTCTTGCTGAACCGCTTCAGGACGGCGCCGTAGACGCCGGTGATCTCTGCCGCGGGGACGCGGGTGGTGCCGGTCATGTCTCCTCCTGGACGACGATTGCTGTGTCGCCATGGAGACACCGCTCGCGGCCCGGGTGTGACATCCGGTCCGGTCAGACCTCGTCGACCACGACGTCGAGCTGGGCGCCCCTCGGGGTCGGAGCGCCGTCCTCCACCTTCCAGCCGAGGTCGCGCAGCACGTCGGCCAGCGCGGCCGGGGTGCGCGGGTCACGCCCGTCCTCGAGCAGCGCCCGGACGATCCTGCCCTTGGTGGCCTTGTTGAAGTGGCTCACCACCTTGCGCACCCCCCCCGCCTCGTGCAGCACCCGCACGGTGGCCACCCGGCGAGCCAGCGTCGCCGGTGGGCGCCAGAAGCCGGCGTACGTCCCGGACCGCAGGTCCACCAGCAGCCCGCGGCCCAGGGACTCCTCGATCGCCTCGCCGAGCACCGCGCGCCAGGCGCCCGCGACGGGGCCGAGGCCGGGCAGGGAGGTGTCGCCCGAGAGCCGGTACGCCGGGATCCGGTCGGTGGGACGGACCAGTCCGAAGACCGAGGACGTCACCGCGACCCGGCCGGTCGCGCGTCGCCGTGCGGCGGGGGAGAGCGTCGCGAAGCCGAGCGCGTCGAAGAGCACCCCGGTGTAGACCCGGTCGGCGCGCGCCGTCGGGGCGGTCTCGAGGCGGCGGTTGCGCTCGAGCAGGTCGGTCTGGGTGTGGCCGAGCCCGAGCAGCTCTGCGGCGTCCTCGCGGTGGCTGACCTCGACCAGCGTGTCGAGCACGCGACGGCGTACGTCGGTCAGGCCGGGGTGGGCCAGCGAGGCGAGGTCGAGCGGCTTGCCGCGGGCGGGGGCGGTCTTGCCCTCGCTCGGAGGGAGCAGGATCAGCACGCCCGTCAGACTAGGGTGCGGGTCATGGCGAGCAGTCGAGTGGTCAGGCTCCGGTCCAGGAAGGACGGGGGCGCGGCGCGGACCCTGCGTGACGGGCTGGTGCAGATCCAGGAGGAGCTGCAGGTCAGTCCCGACTTCCCGGCGGTGGTCCAGGAGGCGGCGGCCCGGGCCGCCGACGCGCCGAGGTTGCCCGACCTCGACCGCACCGACCTCGCGCTGGTGACGATCGATCCCGACTCGGCGATGGACCTCGACCAGGCCCTGCACATCGAGCGCGACGGCGACGGCTACGTCGTCCACTACGCGATCGCCGACGTGGCGGCCTTCGTCGCCGCCGGCGACCCGGTCGACACCGAGGCCCACCGCCGCGGCGAGACGCTCTACGGCGCGGACTCGAAGGTCCCGCTGCACCCCAAGGTGCTCTCCGAGGACGCCGCCTCGCTGCTGCCCGACCAGGACCGCCCGGCCCTGCTCTGGACGATCCGGGTCGACGAGGTGGGGGAGGGGACGGACGTGGTCGTCGAGCGCGCCCTGGTCCGCTCCCGCGCCAAGCTCGACTACGAGGGCGTCCAGCGCCAGATCGACGAGGGCACCGCGGCGGAGTCGCTGATGCTGCTCCGCGAGGTCGGAGAGCTGAGGCTCGAGCGCGAGGCCGCCCGTGGCGGGGTCTCCCTCCCGCTGCCCGAGCAGGAGGTCGACCTCGACGGCGACACGGTGCGGCTGGAGTTCCGCGAGATGCTGCCGGTCGAGAAGTGGAACGCGCAGATCTCCCTGCTGACCGGCTTCGCCGCCGCCTCGCTCATGGTCTACGCGCGCGTCGGGCTGCTCCGGACGCTGCCGCCGGCCGACCCGCGCGACGTGAAGCGGCTGCACCGGACCGCCCGCGCCCTCGGGATCGAGTGGCCGGCCGAGGTCCTCTACCCCGACTTCATCCGCGCGCTCGACCCCTCCCGGCCCGCCCACGCCGCGATGGTGGTCGCGTGCACGCGGCTGCTGCGCGGGAGCGGCTACGTCGCCTTCGACGGCGAGGTGCCCGCCGACCCGCAGCACGCTGCGCTCGCCTCCGAGTACGCCCACGTGACCGCCCCGCTGCGCCGCCTCGGCGACCGCTACGCCGGCGAGGTCTGCGTCGCGCTGTGCGCGGGCGAGGACGTGCCCGGGTGGGTGACCGAGAAGCTCCACGACCTGCCGGCGACCCTCCAGGAGTCCGGCCGCCGCGCCAACCGTTACGAGGGCGCGGTGCTCGACCTGGTCGAGGCCGAGCTGCTCCAGCACCGCGTCGGGCAGTCCTTCCCCGGGGTGGTCGTCGAGCGGGACGAGGAGCGGCGTACCCGCGGTGTGGTGACCGTCCAGGACCCCGCCGTCGAGGCACGGGTGTCAGCCGACCGAGAGCTGCCGCTGGGCGAGGACGTGACCGTCACGCTGGTGGTGGCCGACCCCTCGTCCCGCAAGGTCGAGTTCGCGCTCGAGGGATGACGGGCGTACGGGAGCCGCTCAGCCCTGGGTGATGGTGATGTCGGCAGCGGGCAGCGTCGCCGACCTGCCCTGGTCCGCGCTGCCGGCAGTGGCGGCGGGCAGCTCGTAGGTCACGACCGCCGTGAACGTGATGCTCCCGAACGGCTCGTGGAACGTGAACTGGTTGGAGCCTGGTGAGGTCTCGTAGACCGTCGCGCCGTTCGCGACGACCTCGACCGAGTGGGCGAGGCCGGCCGAGAAGCTGCTGGCGAGCGAGGGCTGCTGGTAGGCGATGGTCCCCTCGAGGTTCTTGCCCTCGGCCGTGACGGTGAAGGTCTGCGAGTAGGTGACCTTGTCGCCGGGGACCAGCTTGTCGGTCGCGGCCCAGTCGTCGGCGGCGGCCGTGTTCGCGTCGTCGTACACCCCGGGGGTCGACGCGATGTCGAGCCGGCCGGACTGGACGCCGTGGGTGGCCAGGCCCTCGCTGTCGGTCCACAGCGCGTAGGTGCCGAAGCCGCCCACCAGCAGTGCGACGCCGGAAGCACCGGCGACCGCGCCCTTGACCGTCTTCTGCATGTCAGATCCCGTTCCGTGTCCGAGGCCCCCTCGATGGGGACGGAGCTGCTGGCGACGAACCTAGGAGCCGCGGCGGAACCGGGCAGGCGAATGCCGGGACCGTGGCACGCCGGTGGAGGTCCTGTTACCCGGGTGAGGGGCGGACGGGCTGACCTGTAGGCCGGGTCCTGTCCCGTCGTACGGGAGTCCCGTACGACGGGGGCGACCATCCATCTAGGACGACCGTTGCCGGCCGCCTCCAGCGGTCTACCCGCGTGCTCGGGCGGGCCGCCCTCAGACGCACGCGCGTCCGGGGCCGTGGCCCCGGACTTCTTGACCTTGCTCCAGGTGGGGTTTGCCTAGCCGGCCCGGTCACCCGGACCGCTGGTGGTCTCTTGCACCACCGTTTCACCCTTGCCCCTTCCCCTGACCAGCAGCGGAAGTGGCGGTCTGTTCTCTGTGGCACTGTCCCGCAGGTTGCCCCGGGTGGGAGTTACCCACCACCTTGCCCTGTGGAGCCCGGACCTTCCTCGGCGCGCTCCCGGAGGAGCGCGACGCGGTCGCCCGGTCAGCCCGTCCGCGGGGACAGCCTAGTGCCTGGCGGAGGTGGTCGGCACCGCCAGCCCCGGGTGGTGGGCGGCTCGTGCAGCAGCGCTCATCCCCGACGACCCGCCGGCGTCAGGGGTGCGTGAGCACCTCGGCGCCGGTCGGCGTCACGAGCAGGGTGTGCTCGAACTGCGCGCTACGGCGGCGGTCGCGGGTGACGACGGTCCAGTCGTCCGGCCACATCTCCCACTCGTGGGTGCCGAGGTTGAGCATCGGCTCGATCGTGAAGGTCATCCCGACCTCGATCACGTCGTCGAACCGCGGGTCGTCGTAGTGGGGGACGATCAGGCCGCTGTGGAAGGCGGTCCCGATGCCGTGGCCGGTGAACTCGCGGACCACGCCGTAGCCGAAGCGGCGGGCGTAGCTCTCGATCACGCGACCGATCACGTTCAGCCGGCGACCGGGCCGCACGGCCTTGATGCCCCGCTCGAGGGCGGCGTGGGTGCGCTCGACGAGCAGCCGCGACTCCTCGTCGACGTCGCCGGCGAGGAAGGTCGCGTTGGTGTCGCCGTGGACGCCGTCGAGGAAGGCGGTGATGTCGATGTTGACGATGTCGCCGTCCTCGACGACCCGGCTGTCGGGGATGCCGTGGCAGATCACCTCGTTGACGCTGGAGCAGAGCGACTTGGGGAAGCCCCGGTAGCCGAGCGTCGAGGGGTAGGCGCCGTGGTCGCACAGGAACTCGTGGCCGATCCGGTCGAGCTCGTCGGTCGTGATGCCGGGGGTGACGTGGGAGCCGACCAGCTCGCGGGCCTGGGCGGCCAGGCGGCCGGCGACGCGCATCTTCGCGATCGTCTCGGCGTCCTTGACCTCGCTGCCGGTGAAGCGCTCGGGCGAGGTGCGGTCGACGTACTCGGGGCGGGCGATCCGCTCGGGCACCGCGCGGCGGGGCGACACGGTGCCGGGAGCGACGGGGGCTGCGACAGGCATGCGGCGAGTGTAGTTTCCGTGGCATGAGTGATTCGGCCACGGAGTACTGGTTCTGCCTCACCCACCACCGCGTCGAGGGACCCGAGGGCTGCCGCAACGCCGAGCGGCTCGGCCCCTACGCCACCGAGGCCGAGGCCGCGCGGGCGCTCGACAAGGTCGAGGAGCGCAACGAGCAGTGGGACAACGACCCGAGGTGGAACGACGACCTCGAGGACTGAGGCGTGACCGGGATCCCCGGTCCCCGCGAGCGCCGGCAGGCGTCGCCGTGGCCGTTCGTCGGCATGATCGGGATGGCCTGCGTCGCCTTCCTCATCGGCGCCAGCGTGCTCGTGGTGCCGTGGTACGTCGTCGCGCTGCTGCTGGCCCTCTGGGCGATGGTGCTCTTCGTCGCCACCGCCTGGTGGTCGCTGCACCCGTCGTGGGTGCCGTGGCTGCCGGTCGCTGTCGCCGTCGTGTGGTTCGTGACGGTGGTCGCCGGGACGGTGGCCTTCGGGTGGGGATAGGGCCTAGCCCTGGGGCGTGATGCGCAGGACCCGGTCGCGGCTTCCGTTGCTGGTGGTGACCAGCAGGTTGTTGCGGGGCGTGAGGGTCACCGAGCGGAGCCGGTCACCTCGCAGCGAGCGTGGCGTGCGGGTCCACTGCAGCCGCCCGCGCCGGTCGAACTTCATGAAGACCATCCGCTCGCCGCCGAGCGCCGCCACCGCGAGCGTGCCGTTGAGCCGTCCCCACTTCTTCCCCCGCACCCACGCGGCGCCCGAGGTGGCGATGGTGGGGTTGCCCGAGCGCCACCGCGCCGCGACCTGCCGCCCCGGCAGCGACTGGTCGGTCATGGGGACGCTCTCGTCGTAGCCCGGCACCGGGTGCCAGCCGTAGTCGCCGCCGCCCCGGAGCCTGTTGACCTCGTCGTCGCGGTAGGAGCCGTGCTCGACCGACCAGAGCGACCCGTCGCGACGCTGCGCCAGCCCCTGCACGTTGCGGTGGCCGTAGGTCAGCACGTAGCGCTTGCGGGTGTTGGTGGCCCTGATGAAGGGGTTGGACCGCCACGGTGCGCCGGTGAGCCGGTTGAGGCGGAGCGTCTTGCCTCCCAGCGACCTGAGGTTGCGCGGGTTGGTGCCACGGGCGGCGTCGCCCGTGCCGACGACCAGGGCGCCGTTGCCGGCGATCAGGAGCCGGCAGCCGCCGTGGCGGCCGGTCCGGCTCGGGAGCCCGCGCACCAGGGTCTCGACGAGGGTCGCGGTGTCGCCGTCGTCGCTGAGTCGCCACGCGTTGACACGGACGTCGTGGCCGCCGCCGGGCTTCTGCCAGCCCGAGCAGGTGTAGAAGCGGCGGTTGCTCGCGAAGCGGGGGTCGACCTCGAGCGACATCAGGCCGGTCTCGCCGGAGACCCAGACGCTGCTGCTCGGGAAGGTGACGGTGCTGCGCTGGCCGTCGGCGTACGTCGAGAGCCGCGCGCGGTCGCGCTCGGTGACCAGCAGCGTGCCACCGGGCAGCACCTTCACGTCCCAGGGGTTCTGGAGCGCCCGGACGACGGGGCGCACCCGCAGCCGTGGCACCGCGGCCGCGCGGGCCTCGGCCGCCGGAGCCGCGCCGGCGGCGGTCGGGACCGGGGAGGTGGGGGCGGGGGCCGCGGGGGCGACCAGCGCGAGGGACAGGGCCAGGGGGAGAGCGGTCACGAGAAGGCGCACGGGATCACGGTAACCGCCCGCCGGACGTGGCTGTCAGAACGTGTGCTCCGGACCCGGGAACGTTCCCGCGCGGACGTCGTCGGCGTAGGCACGGGCGGCGTCGAGCATGACGCCGTGCACGTCGGCGTACTGCTTCACGAAGCGGGCCATCCGACCGGTGCGCAGCCCGAACGCGTCCTGCCACACCAGCACCTGGCCGTCGCAGTCGGGGCCGGCGCCGATGCCGATGGTGGGGATCGCGAGCTCCTTGGTGACCTGGCCGGCGAGGTCGCCGGGCACCATCTCCATCACCACGGCGAAGGCCCCGGCCTCCTGGACCGCGTGGGCGTCGTGCAGCAGCTGGTCGGCCGCGTCGCCGCGTCCCTGGACGCGGTACCCACCGAGCGCGTGCTCGCTCTGCGGGGTGAAGCCGATGTGGGCCATGACGGGAATCCCGCCGCGGCTGAGGAGCTCGATCTGAGGCGCCAGGTCCGCTCCGCCCTCGAGCTTCACGCAGTGCGCCTCGCCCTCCTTCATGAACCGGGCGGCGGTGAGGTACGCCTGCTCGGGCGAGGCCTGGTAGGAGCCGAACGGCAGGTCGCCCACGACGAGGCTGCGGCGCACGGAGCGGGCCACGGCCCGGGTCAGCGGCAGCAGCATGTCGACCGTCACCGGGACGGTCGTCTCGTTGCCGAAGACGTTGTTGCTCGCGCTGTCGCCGACCAGCAGCACCTCGATGCCGGCCTCGTCGAAGGTCGACGCGGCGTACTGCTCGTAGGCGGTGAGCATCGTGAACTTCTCGCCGCGCTCCTTGAAGTCGCGCAGGGTGTGGGTGCGGATCCGCTTCGCAGGCGTGGCGGAGGGCGTCTGCTGCTGGCCGCTGCCGTACGGCGCCGGCTGCTCGTCGGTCATGCCGTCAAGGCTAGACCTGTCAGGCGCAGCGGGCGGTGTTGCGTGGCTCACGCAGCAGCTCGTGACGCAGCCCCGCGAGGGCGACCCGGTCACTCTCTGACCCGCTGTGCTCGGCCTCGAACCACGCGGCGTACTGGGCGATCTCGTCGAGCCGCCACTCCAGGTCGAACATCGCCAGCAGGGCCGGGTCGGCCGCCGGGACCAGGTCGCCCCAGCCGTGCTCGACCAGCGTGGCCAGGTCGCGCTCGCGCGGCGCCAGCTTCAGCGACTCCCAGTCGACGAGGTACGTGCCGGCCTGAGTCATCACCTGGTTGCGGGTGTGGGGCTCGCCGTGGGTCGGCACCCACGACGCGGGGTCGGTCGCGGCCGCGAGCCGGTGGTAGTCGGCGGTCCACTGCCGGATCTCGGAGAGCCGCTGCCGCAGCGCGCTCCGCGCCTCCTCCGCGTAGGGGCCGGACCGCCACGGCTGGGCGGTGCGCTCGTCGAGTCGGGACGCGAAGGACGGGTGGACCAGCGGACGCCAGCGGGGGAGGGCGGGCGTGCCGGTCTCGGCGTGCAGCCGCTCGAGCAGGTCGAGGGTGGCGCGGGCGTGCGCCTCGTCGCGGAAGGAACCGTCACCGCTGGTCCCCTCCAGCCACGGGGTGGCGCTGAGCCGGTCGTCGCCGAGGGCGACGGTGCACTGGCCGAGCACGGTACGGCGTTGCGGGAGGACGAACTCCAGGCCCCGGGCGGCCAGCGCGCTGGCGGCGCCGTACGCCCCCTCGAGCGACTTGTGGGTGTGGCGCTCCCCGAGCTGGTCGAGGGTGACGAAGAGGACCGGCCGGCCGCCGGCCCAGGCCTGCCAGTGCCACGCACCGAAGCCCACGGGCAGGTGGGTCACCTGCTCCACGTCCGGGAGCCAGTGGGCCCACAGCAGGCTT
The DNA here is from genome assembly GCF_004564375.1 of Nocardioides euryhalodurans. NCBI lineage: Bacteria > Bacillati > Actinomycetota > Actinomycetes > Propionibacteriales > Nocardioidaceae > Nocardioides > Nocardioides euryhalodurans. The sequence continues at coordinate 891,638 of NZ_CP038267.1, read as the reverse complement.
CGCACGTCGTCATCGCTGACGTGCGGGGGGTGTTCGCGCACGAGACTGCCTTCCAGGCGGTGGGTGGGTGAGGGGATGCCACCGTCGTATGTCCGGTCTACCAGTCTCCGCCGGCGGCGGGGGCCGATCCACACCCAGCGTTGCCGTGCCGCGACAAACCGTGGTCGGACGCGCCGTCCCCTCCACCCGATCGGGTCATGCCCGATGGCCCGACCGGGGAGACCTCACGCGGCATCGGTCCCGTCGGCCGCCGCCTCGAGGTCGGCCACCACGATCCGCTGCATCGTCATCATCGCCTCGGCCGCCGCCCGAGCGCGGGTCGGGTCGGGGTCCGACAGCAGCTCGTAGAGGCGGACCGGCACCACCTGCCACGAGAGCCCGAAGCGGTCCCGCAGCCAGCCGCACATCGACTCCTCGCCCCCGTCTGCGGTGAGCGCCTCCCAGTAGTGGTCGACCTCGGCCTGGTCGACGCAGTCGATGGCGAAGGAGATGGTCTCGGTGAAGCCGGCGTGGGCAGGCCCGCCGTTGATCCCCTTGAAGGTCGTGCCGTTGATCGAGAACTCCGCCGCCAGGACGGCGCCGGGCTCGCCCGGGGTGCGGGTCACGTGGCCGACCGAGGAGTCGGGGAAGACCGCGGTGTAGAAGTCGACGGCCTTCTCGAGGTCGCTGTCGAACCAGAGGCAAGGAGTGATCGGTGGCATGGCGGGCTCCAGGGGCAGGGTGCGGGACGGCGTACGACGGAGCAGACCGGCCCGTGCCCGGGAACTCATCGCCGCGGAATGACGAGGGGCCCACGACCGGTGCGGTCGTGGGCCCCTCGCGCTCAGTCGGCCAGCCTCAGCACCCCGTCTTCCGGAGGTTGAAGTCAGCACGCTCGGTCGCGCCGCGCGTGAGCCGCACCTGCCTGAACTGCGGCTGGTAGCCGTCCTTCGCGGCGATCAGCTGCAGCGGGTTCGCCTTGCTGTTGAACCACGAGGCGTAGCTGCCGTCGGACTCCGTCTCGAAGGTCAACGAGCCGGCCCACGAGTCCACCTGCACGGTGGCTCCCGGGATCGGCGCCGTCGCCCCGGCGCAGGAGCGCCCGCTGACGGTCCCCTCGAGCTTGCCCCACGCCCTGGGAGGCGTGACCGTCATGGTGACGGAGACGGGCTCGACGGTGCCCGGGGTGTCCTCGAGGATCCCGATGCCCGCCGTGTAGGTCCCGGGCTGGGCCACGGCCGGGTCCATCGTGACGCGGACGGTCATCGACTCGCCGGGAGCCAGCGTCGCCGTGGTGGGCGCCACCGTCAGCCACTCGACGTCGGCTGCGGAGGATCCGCAGTCGTCGAAGCCCGGCAGGACCTCGCTGTCGACCGTGGGCGTGAAGCCACCCGAGGAGCCACCGACCTTGGAGATGCCGCACGCCATGCCGCCGCGGTAGCGGGCGGTGTTGGAGTTCGGCATGTCCACCCAGGCCTCACCGGCCGGGTCGTAGGCGAAGGTGCGGTTGGTGACGACGCCACCCTGCACGCCGCCGTTGACCACCAGCTGGCCGTTGGCCACGGCGTAGCCCGAGGCCCACGAGTCGGCGGGGGCGTCGGGGATCGCGGTCCACGTGTCCGCACCGGTGTCGTAGACGTAGCTGTCGGCCGTGCCGTTGGCCCCGCCGTTGCCACCCGTGCAGTAGACCTTGTCGTCGATCCCACCGCAGGACGCGAACGCCACCGCGGCCGGGTACGGCGCCAGGGTCTCCCAGCTGTCGCTCGCCGGGTCGTACGCCGAGACGGCGGCCGACATCGGCGTGCAGGCGCTGGTCGTGCACCCGCCGACCGTGTAGAGCTTGCCGCCAGCGACGGCCTGCCCGGACGCGGACAGCGCCACCGGTGCGTCTGCCCCGGCCGACCACGCGTCGGACGCGGGGTCGTACACCCAGGTCGACGGCGACGGTGCCGAGGCAGCCCAGCCGCCCGTGACGACGACCTGCCCTTCGACCGCCCCTGCCGCGACCGCGTTGCGCGCTGCCGGCAGGCTCGCCCTCGGCTCCCAGGCCAGGGTGGCCGGGTCGTAGGCGTGCACGGCTGCGGACGAGGCCGAGCCGTTGCCGCCGGCGATGGAGTAGGCCACGCCGTCGACCTGCACGACCCGGTTGTCCATCACCACCGACGGGTAGTCGGCGATGTCGGTCCACGGGTCGGCGTGGGGGCCGGCCGCGGGGACGTCACCGGTGGCCATCTTGTTGCTGCCGGAGCGCGAGAACGACACGTCGGCCTTGATCTCCTGCAACGGAGCACCATCGGCGGCCGCGATCCGCTTGGCGCTGGTCCGCGATCCGTCCGCGCCCAGCATGGTGAAGCCGCCGGCGCGTTCGACGAGCTCCACCTCGGCCGCCCGCGACCCGGTGTTGGTGACCTCGAAGGTCTTGCGGATCGGGTTGCCTCCCAGCTGCCGCGTCCCCGAGAGCTCCGTGGGCTCGACCACGATGTTGCCGGAGCCGAGCTCGAAGTCCTGCGGGTTGGTGAGGTCGGCGATGACGCGGACCGTGGCCGTCTCGGACTCGTACTGGTTGGCCGACGCCTCGAACGGGTGACGACCCGTCAGGTCCGAGAACATCCAGTAGTAGCCGTCGTCGAGGTTCTCGTCGGCCGGGGTGGCGCGCGTCGTGGCCGTCGTCTCCGGTGCGTCGAGGCTGGTCACGGTGGCGCCGTTGATGCCGTCACCGGAAGCGGTGCTGCGCACGTTGCCCAGCACCAGGCCACCCGGGATGGGGTCGCAGGTGCGGTTCCCGAGGAAGACGTCGTCGACCTCCCACCACCAGTCGTAGCTGGCGTCGTAGTGGTGGAACCGGAGCTGGACCTCGGACTGGCCGGCGGCCATCGGCAGCTGGACGACGTCCTCGCGCGGGCCACGGACGTCCGTGGTCTGGCTCAGGACGGTCTCCCAGGTCTCCCCGCCGTCGATGCTCACCTCGACGTCGGCGGTGTCACCGAGGTTGTTGTAGTCCTGCTTGAAGCCGACCACCGGTGCGGTGAGGTCCGACATGTCGACCACGGGCGTCACCAGCGAGGTGTCCTGCTGGCCGCCGGAGCCCCACTCGTCGGAGTCCATGATCGCGAAGCCACCGGCACCGCCGGTGAGGTTGCCGCGACCACCGGGGTCGTCGAACGTCCACACCTGGCCGTTGCCGAGGTTGTCCTCGACGGTCCAGCCCTCGGGGAGGGCGAGCTCGTCGAAGCCCTCGGTCACGCCGGCCACGTTGAACTCGTAGCCGGGCGCGTTGCAGGTGGCCGTGTCCACCGTCAGCGCGGCGTCGTGCGTGGTGTCGCCGTCCCCGATCGCGACAGACTCGGTCGACGCGGTGTAGCCCGGGTAGTCGGCGGTGATCGTCACGTCGTACGTCGCGTTGCTCGGGACCGTCACGGAGTACTCGCCGGTCTCCGGGTCGGTCCACGTGTCGTCGGCGGGCCCGCCGACGTCGACCTTGGCGTAGAGCGGCCACTCGTGCCCGGAACCGTCGGTGACGGTGCCGTTCAGGGTGACCGACGGGGCCGCGACCAGCGCGTGGTCGGACGTCGTCGTCTGGTCGGCGGTCACGGTGACCTCGGTGGTCTCGGTGACGTAGCCGAACATCGACACCGTGGCGGTGTAGTCGCCGGCGGAGAGCCGGACGGAGTACGTGCCGTCGTCCTCGGTCGTGACGGAGCGGCTCAGCGCGCCCTCGAAGTCGATGGTCGCGCCGTCCAGCGGTGCGCCCGTCTCCTCGTCGGTCACGGTGCCGGCGACGGTCCCGGTGTCACCCACGGGTGCCGCGCCCACCAGGGCCAGGGCGTCGAGCCTGCCCTCCCCGAAGACGTTGTTGTCGTCGGCAGTGCCGCCGCAGGTCGCGTTGGCCGAGTCGATGGCGGTGCCGTCGAGCAGGTCCCAGGTGCCCTCGATGTCACCGGCCAGCGCGGGTGCGGCCGACCACAGCAGCGCGACGGCGCCCGCCACGTGGGGCGAGGCCATCGAGGTGCCGTTGTAGGAGGCGTACGAGCTGCCGGGGACCGCGGACCGGACGTTCACGCCCGGCGCCGAGATGTTGGGCTTGGTCTCGCCGTCCTGGCCCGCACCGCGTGCGGAGAAGCTCGCGATCGCGTTGTTCACGTCGTAGGCACCCGCGGAGTAGTTGATGATCCGGCTGCCGGGCGACCCGGAGGTCTGGCAGGCCGGTCCGCTGTTGCCGTTGGACCACTGGCCCCAGATGCCGGACGCGGCCCAGGCGAGCTGCACGTCCTCCATGAAGGGGTCGTTGGTCGGGACGGTGGTGCCCCACGAGTTGTTGACGATGTGGGGCCGCTTGGACACGTCGGGGTTGTCCCCGGCGAGGTCGGTCGGGGCGAGCATCCACTCGCCCGAGGCGATCAGGGCCGCGTCGGAGGGGCAGCAGCCGTTGGCAGCGATCCAGGTGGCGCCGGGGGCGACGCCGATCTGGTTGGCGCCGCCGTCGCCGCCGAGCATCGTGCCCATGGTGTGGGTGCCGTGCCCGTTGGTGTCGCAGGGCGCGGTGGCGCAGCTGCCGGCCGCGTCGAACCAGTTGTAGTCGTGGCTGAAGGTGCCGTCACCGTTGTTGCCCCGGTACTGGTCGACCAGCGCCGGGTGGTCGAACTGGACCCCGGTGTCGATGTTGGCGATCACCATGCCCTCGCCCTGGACGCCGTACTCGTTCCAGACGTCGTCCGCGTTGATGTTGGCGATGCCCCACTCGACGGCGTTGACCTGCTTCTGCTGGTCACCCTTGGTGGGCTCCTCGACCGTGTACTCGCGCGTCGGGTAGAGCGCGACGACCTGGTCCGCGGAGGCAACCGATTCCGCCAGCGAGGCGTCGCCCGCGTCCACGCGGATCGCGTTGGAGGCCCAGTAGGACTGGTACGTCGCGCCCGCGCTGTCGAGCAGCGCCCGGGCCTCCTTCTGGCGGCTCTCGGCGGCGGTCGTCAGGGCGTCGTAGACGGCCTGGCCCCGCTCGGTGCGGTCCTCCAGCTGTGCGGCGGCGGTCAGGTCCGCCTGCTCGAAGCGGACCCAGAAGCTGGCCTCGCCCTTGCTCTCGAGCTGCTGGGCGAGCTTCGGCTGGATCTTGGCGGTGGGGTCGGCGGCCGGGGCCGCGCCCGCCTGCGGACCGGTGAGGGCTAGGGCGGAGCTGACGACCACGAGGGCCAGCAGCCGGACCAGGAGCCTGCGAAGCGGTGGTGCACCTCGAGGCCGTGACGGCATGGATGACATGGGTGATTCCTCCCGAGAGAGCCTCTCGAGCGTGTGTCCCCACGCCCGAGAGGCGGTTGGTCGAACCGGAGTTCTGCCGGATGGTCGATCCGGTGTCGTCACGCTAGGAACGGCCGACCCGTGCGAACAACGACCCCGGAGGGGCAACTGGTGGTCGTCCCGGGCGACTCGGGGGCACTCTGCGGGCAACGCGTCCGGATTCCGACCACCGGGCGGCCCTCCTTGACTTCCGGTGTCACGACCGAGAGGTTGTGGGGTTCAAGGGAAGGATGAGACATGTCTCTCGCTCGGGGAGAGGATCTCGTCCAGGGAGGACCGGTTGGCGCGCCGGGAGTTTCCGACGTTCCGACCGTGGTGATCGCGATCGCCGCCTCCATGGAGGAGCGCCTGCGTGTGGCGTCACTGGTCAGCGAGCACGTGCCCGTGCTCCTCGTCGCCACGAGGGAGGAGGCGCTCGCCCTGCTCGCCGGTGAACCGCCGCCAGCGGCGGCCTCGGTGAGCGTGGTCCCGGACCCGCCGCCGACCGGGGAGGTGGCCGAGACGCTCGTCGTCGACTCGGACTGGCGCCTCGCCCGGTGGGGGGAGGCGAGCATCCCGCTCTCACCGCTGGAGCACGACCTGCTCGTGTGCCTGCTCGACGAGCCGGACCGCACCTGGACGTTCGAGCGGATCCACCGTCGGGTCTGGGGCAACGACCACCTCGGCGGTCGCGACGACGTGCAGTCGGTGGTGAAACGGCTGCGACGCAAGCTGCGCGACCTCGGCAGCCCGTACGCCATCCGCGCCGTCCGCGGCGTGGGCCTGCGGGTGGTCGACCAGCGGGTGGTCGGTCCGCACGCGACGGTCGACGTGAGTGACGCGCCCTAGACTCGCGACGTGGACTTCTTCTCCGCCTACGACCAGGGATTCGCCCGGGTGGCCGCCTGCACGGTGCCGGTGTCGATCGCCGACCCGACGGCCAACGCGCGGACGATCCTCGAGCAGGCGCGGGCCTGCCACGACGACGGCGTGGCGGTCGCGGTCTTCCCCGAGCTGGCGCTCTGCGGGTACGCCGTCGACGACCTGCTGCTGCAGGACACGCTGCTCGACGCCGTGCTGGACGCGGTCTCGGAGCTGGTCGCCGCTTCTCAGGACCTGACCCCGGTGCTGGTCGTGGGTGCTCCGCTGGTCCACGGGACGCGCGTCCTGAACTGCGCGGTCGTCGTCCACGGCGGCCGGGTGCTCGGCGTCGCGCCGAAGTCCTACCTGCCGACGTACCGCGAGTTCTACGAGCGGCGTTGGTTCGCGCCGGGTGACGACCGGCGCGGCTCGACGATCTCGCTGCTCGGCGAGCAGGTCCCCTTCGGGCCCGACCTGGTCTTCCGGGCCAGCGACGTGACCGGGCTGGCGCTGCACGTCGAGGTCTGCGAGGACATGTGGGTCCCTGTCCCGCCCAGCGCCGAGGCGGCGCTCGCGGGTGCCACGGTGCTCGCCAACCTGTCCGGCAGCCCGATCACGGTGGCTCGCGCGGAGGACCGCCGGCTGCTGGTCCGGTCGGCGAGCGCACGCTGCCTGGCGGCGTACGTCTACGCGGCCGCGGGGCAGGGGGAGTCGACGACCGACCTGTCCTGGGACGGGCAGACGATGGTCTACGAGTGCGGTGAGCTGCTGGCGGAGGGTGAGCGGTTCCCGGAGGGGCCGCGCCGCAGCGTGGTCGACGTCGACCTCGACCGGATCCGGCAGGAGCGGCTGCGGCAGGGGACCTTCGACGACAACCGCCGGGGGCTCGAGGCCCGGCTGGCCCGGACCTCGACGCCGGGGGCGGGGTTCCGCACGGTGTCGTTCGAGCTGCGGCCGCCCACGGGTGACATCGGGCTGCGCCGCAAGGTCGACCGCTTCCCGTTCGTGCCCGACGACCCCGAGCGGCTGGCCCTGGACTGCTACGAGGCCTACAACATCCAGGTCTCCGGGCTCGAGCAGCGGCTGCACGCGATCGGTCACCCCAAGGTGGTCATCGGGGTCAGCGGCGGGCTGGACTCCACCCACGCGCTGATCGTCGCGGCCAAGGCGATGGACCGGCTCGGCCGCCCGCGCGAGGACATCCACGCCTTCACGATGCCGGGCTTCGCGACCGGCGACACCACGCGTTCCTACGCCACCCGGCTCGCGAAGAGCCTGGGCGTGACCTTCGAGGAGCTCGACATCACCGCGGCGGCGCGGCAGATGCTGGCCGACATCGACCACCCGAACTCCTGGGGCGAGGAGGTCTACGACGTCACCTTCGAGAACGTCCAGGCCGGGCTGCGCACCGACTACCTCTTCCGGCTCGCCAACCACCGCGGCGGCATCGTGCTCGGGACCGGCGACCTCTCCGAGCTCGCGCTGGGCTGGTGCACCTACGGCGTGGGCGACCAGATGTCCCACTACGGCGTCAACGCCGGCGTCCCGAAGACCCTGATCCAGCACCTGATCCGTTGGGTGATCGACTCCCACCAGTTCGCGTCCGACACCGACGAGGTGCTGCGCGAGATCCTCACCCAGGAGATCACCCCGGAGCTGATCCCGGGTGGGAGCCAGAGCACCGAGGAGTCGGTGGGCCCGTACGCCCTCCAGGACTTCACGCTCCACCACGTGATCCGCCACGGCCACCGTCCGCGCCGGATCGCCTTCCTGGCGATGCACGCCTGGGCCGATGCCGCGGCGGGGGAGTGGCCTCCGGGGTTCCCCGAGAGCGACCGTCCGTCCTACGACCTGGCGACCGTACGCCGGTGGCTGGAGGTCTTCGTCAAGCGGTTCTTCGCCAGCCAGTTCAAGCGCTCGGCCCTGCCCAACGGGCCCAAGGTGAGTCCGGGCGGGACGATGAGCCCGCGGGGCGACTGGCGGATGCCGTCCGACGCGAGCGCCACGGCGTGGCTGGCCGAGATCGAGCGGGACGTGCCCCGTGGCGCGTGACTGGGACCTGCGGGCCGACGAGCTCTCGGCCGAGGCGATCGGTCAGGGTGAGCCGACCGCGTGGTTCGACCGTCTCTACGCCGCCGGCGTCGCCGGTGAGGTCTCGATGCCGTGGGACCGGGACACCCCGCAGCCGCTGCTCGAGGAATGGGCGCGCGCGACCGGGCTCGACGGAACGGGGCGACGCGCGGTCGTGGTCGGCTGCGGGTTGGGTGCCGACGCGGCGTACCTCGCGCGACTCGGCTTCGCGACGACGGGCTTCGACATCTCCTCCACGGCCGTCGACCAGGCGGGCGCGCGTCACGCGGGGTCGGGCGCCGACTTCGTGGTGGCCGACCTGCTGGCCCTGCCGGAGGAGTGGCGCGGGCACTTCGACCTGGTCGTCGAGGTCTTCACGGTGCAGGCGCTGCCCGACCCGCCTCGGACCGAGGCGATGGCCGCGATCAGCACGCTGGTCGCCCCGGGCGGGACGATGCTGGCGATCGCCTTCCGCGACGACGGCAGCGAGCCGCCGGCGGTCGGGCCGCCCTTCCCGCTCGACCGCGGCACCCTGGAGGCGATGGCCGGCGACCGTCTCGAGGTCGTGGCGCTCGAGGAGCTCGCCGGGCCGCTGTGGCGGGCCGAGTACCGACGCGCCTAGGGCCCGATCGGCCCACGACCTCCTCCAGCGCAGTGCGATGCTGGGTGGGTGGGCACCCAGCTCGAGGTCTCGGTCACGTGGGAGGAAGCACTCGCCTGGCGGATGGAGCGCCACCTCCTCGATCCCGTCGGGGACGTCACGGTGGCCGACGTCGTCCGCGGTCTCGGTGCGGTCCTGTCGATGGACGAGTCGCTGGCCGAGCTGGCGGTCCGCACGCGACGGACGACGTCGCAGGCGGGCGAGCTCACGCAGGCCCTGGTCGACGGGGAGGTGATCAACGCCTTCGCGTACCGGGGGGCGATGCACTACCTCTCCCCCGAGGAGGGCGGCGTCACCCTGGCCCTCAAGGCCGCGGGCCGGCAGTGGGAGCTGCCCAGCTGGGTGGAGCACTACCGGCTGCGCCCGGAGGACTGGCCCGAGTTCCGCGCCGCGGTCCGCGACGCGGTCCGCGACGGGCCCCTGACGATCCCCGAGCTGGGTGAGGCGCTGTCGGGACACCGTGCCTACCGGCACCTCGGGCCTGTCTTCGACGAGGGTGCCGGCACGCTGATCAAGCCGCTGACCTGGCAGGGCGACCTGAGCCTGGGGAGGCCCAGGGACGGGCAGCGCACCGTCCAGCGCCTCGACGCCAACCCGCGGTGGGGCGGCATCCCCGACCTCGAGGAGGCCGGACCACGGGCGATCACCGCCTACCTCCGGACCTACGGGCCGGCAACCTGCGACCGCGTCCACCACTGGCTGGGCGACAACCTGGGGGCCGGACGCAGACGGCTCGACCGTTGGCTCTCCGGCCTGGCCGACCGTCTGGTCGCGGTCGACGTCGAGGGCACCACGGCGTACGTCGTCGCGGAGGACGCCGAGTCCCTGGCGGTCGCCCGCCCCTCGACCGTGGTGCGCTTCCTCCCCGGGCACGACCAGTGGGTGATGGGACCCGGCACGAAGGACGGCCACGCCACCCCGCCGGCCTGCCGCGACGCCATGACGCGCAAGGGCAACCCGGTCGTCGTCGGCGGTGTCGTGCGGGGGACGTGGACGGTGAGGAAGGACCGGAAGGGCGAGGTCGCCGTCACCTGGCTGGATGGCACCCCGCGGCCGGGGAAGGCGCTCGAGGAGGAGGTGGAGCGGCTGGCCGCTCTCCGGGGCGAGGAGCTGCGGCTCACTGAGGGCACGTGAGCCCGACCGACCTCACGGCCCGACCTGGGTGTCCGAGCGCGAGCCTGCTCGCTGCAGCACCTGCCTGGCCTCCCGACCGCGACCTGGCTCGGGCCCGGGGTGCCCACCGAGCCCTGGTCCCCGGGCGGACACCTCCGGAGTTCGCCGGCGCACGCCCCGTCGAGGTGCGAGTATGCCGCGGTGAAGGTCGACGGGAGAGTCGCGCAGGCCGGAGCGACCCCGCCGGTGCCGAGGTCGATCTGGGTGGTCGCCTGCGCGTCGCTGGTGGGCCAGGCGGTGCTGCTTGTCGGGCAGGGCGGCCGGCTCGACGACGAGGTCTCGATCCTCGTGTCCGTCGTCCTCGGCTCGCTCGTCGTGGGTTACGTCTCCGCCGGCGTCGTCCGCGCCCGCACGGTCCGGGTCGTGCTGGCTGTCGTCGTGCTGGTGCTGAGTGCACTCGTCGACCTGGTCGGGATCTTCGCGTCCCACGACCCCGACGGCGCGGCCCTCGCCGCGCTGTCCCTCGCGACCACGGCGGTGGCGCTGGCCGGGCTGGAACGGTTCCGCCGCAGCGAGTGGTATGCCTGGCAACGCACGAGGCCACCGTCCCACCACGGCGCCCCGATCGGCTCCCTGGTCATGATCGGCGTGCTCGTCGGTGCCTTGGGCGGGCTCACCGGACCCGTCGAGGGCGGCGTCGACGTACGGATCAGCGTCGCCGAGCCGTCCTCGAGGGCGTGACGGCTGCTGCCGAGCAGGTCACCGCCGGACCGGCGCTCGCTGGTCGACGTCGGCGTCCTGGTCCAGCACCCAGGCGTCTATGATCTCGGCGACGTAGAGCCGGAGGCGGGCCCCGCCCGTGACGCGCTCGCGCGTGAACTCGCCGATCCCCTGTGCCAGCGATCGCCGGTTCACGACGGCCAGGCCGTCGTCGAGCCACTCGTCGGGGCACTGGCGGGCTCGCGCCGTCGCATAGAAGGCCGTCCCCTCGTTCGGCACGGCGTTGGTGTCGAAGACGGTGAGCGCGACCTCGGGCCGGTGCTCGACCAGCCGGGAGTGCCGCGACCCGGGCCAGGAGAGCCAGTAGAGGCGGTCGAGCCCGTCGTGGGCGAACCAGACGGGCGTGGCCCAGGGGCTGCCGCCCGCGTCCGCGGTGGCCAGGACGACGTAGCAGGTGCCGTCGAGGACGGAGCGAGCGTGGGCGTTGTTGTCGGTGACGGGCATCGGATCTCCCCGGGCGGCAGGTGCCAGAAGACGGTGACAGGTCCCGGGAGCGTAGACGCGACGGAAGGGTGGCACCAGACCGGCGGCTCGCTGGGATGATGGGCCCATGGAGAGGGGCGCGCTCATCAGGGCGCTGCTGCGTGAGGACGTGGCATCTCGGGCATGCGCCGAAGCGCTCGACGGCGGTGCCGATTTCGAGGTGTACGAGGGTGAAGTGGCCACTGCCGACCTGATGGCGATCTACCGGCGGCGAGCACGGCACGTCGCAGCCATCGGGCTGGAGCACGGGGGGTTCGAGGAGGCCCTCATCGACCTCGGCCGGTGCGGAGCGGAGGTCCTTCGCCTCGGTGCCGTCACGGACCGGCGCGGACGACGCCACTTCCAGCTCTTCGTCTCGGCTGACGCCGACGACGTCGTCGCCTGCCTCTGGGTGCGCCACGAGGCGGAGGACCACCTTCCTGAGCGGTGACGGTTCGGGCGCCAGCAGCTCGGCGCGAGGCCGGCCATCAGGCAGGATCGGGACCGGGCCCTCAGGACCGGAGGTGAGGATGAGGCAGCCGACGCTGTTCCTGACGGTGGGACTGCCGGGCACCGGGAAGACCACGGCTGCGCGACGCCTCGAGGTCGAGCGGAAGGCTCTTCGCCTCACGAAGGACGAGTGGGTGAAGGCCCTCTACGGATGGCAGAACCCGTCGTCGGCGCAGGACGTGATCGAGGGTCGGCTGATCCAGGTCGGTCTGCGCGCCCTCGAGCTCGGCATCGACGTGGTGATCGACTTCGGCCTGTGGAGTCGCGACGAGCGCTCCGCCCTGCGGCAGGCAGCAGCGGACCTCGGCGCAACGGTGGAGCTGCACTACTTCGAGCTCACCCCGACCGAGCAGCGGGAGCGACTGGACCGGCGCCTGTCCGAGGCGTCCCACACGACGTGGCACATGTCGGAGGAGGAGCTCGACGCCTGGGCAGCCCACTTCGACGTGCCCACGGCAGGTGAGCTCGACGGCAGTGAACCCGTCGACGCCCCGCCGGCGGGGTTCGCGACGTGGGGCGAGTGGCGGGCGCACCGCTGGCCCGCGGCGATCGCCTGAGACCCGCTCCTCCGCTCGTCGACGAACGGGCACCACGCGTTCGGGCGCCACGTTCCCAGCGTGGAGCCAGCGGACGAATGCTCGTTCGCCCGTTCGTCTACCGCCCGCACCGGACCACCGAGGGTGCTGGTCGGTGTGCTGAGCGGGGCCTGGCGGATCGGGGAACCGACCGGCGACGCGGCCTTCGCGATCGAGCGCCACCCAGCGACCCTGACGCGGCGGCCCGACAGGCGGACCGCCGTCGTCTCCCGGTTCGAGGTCAGGCGTCCGGGGCTTCGCGAGCGTCGGTGCGGCGGACGGCTGCAGCGCGTACTGGTGGTACACCGCGTACCGCTCGTCCGGCCGGAGCGCGGAGAGCGTGCGCATGACGCCGTCGACCGCGGAGTCGACGTTGCCCCACATGACCGTTGCCATGTCGTCCCACTGGTCCGGGGTCATCACGATCAGGACGCGACGGTCCGGGTCGACGTCGTCGGGGACCACCACCTCGATCTCCCCGGCGCCGACTTGGTGGGCAGACGCCCACGCGTCGAGCGCCTCGATGAGGCGCTCCCACAGCCGCTCGTCGTCCACGTCTCCAGCAGGCCTGAATCGATCCGCACGGCGTCATGACGCCAGGCGCAAGGACCTGCGGTTGCCACCACCCGGACCAGGCAGACCAGCCCAGGACTGGATCCGACACCGACCACGACTCGAGTAGGCGATTCCCCGAGCCCGGGGGCCCGCTGTGCGAGCCTTGCCCGGTGATGCTCGCGCCGACCACCAGCAGGGTACGGAGGCGTTCGCTTCCGCTCCTCGCCGCCGTCCTGATGACCGCAGCACTGACCAGCTGCGGCAGCGACACCCAGGCATCCTCGGCCGAGGGCAGCGGGGGAGATCGCGTGCCCGTCACCGCACGAGTGCTCGCCCTCGTGGCCGCCGAGCACGCCGGGACTCCGGACTCGGCGGAGCGGGAGCGCGACGCCGCCGAGGAGCTCACCTCGGGAGGAGTAGGGGCCGAGCTGCGCTACGGCTCCGACGGGGAGTACGACGGGGACCTGCTGGTCGTGGCGGTGGGCACGGGCCTCGACGAGGCGATGGTCGACTGCGACGCGGAAGCGACCGAGTTCCTCGCCGGATGCGTGCGGACCGACCAGGGCACGCTGCTGTGGGAGGCCGAGGCGCCCGAGGAGGACCCCGGCGTCGTCTACGTCGCTGTGGACAAGGGCGAGTCCGCCGCGTTGCTCTTCTACGCCGGACCCGCCATCACCGGCGACCCACGCGACCTGGGCATGCCCATCTCGACGGAGACCCTGTTCGCGATCGCCAACGATCCCCGCGTCGACGTGACCACGCCGGGGGAGACGGTGGACGCCGCTGCCGACCTGCCGTTCTGGCGAGCCGGTTGAGCAGTGGGCGACTCCGTCAGGGGATCCGGATCCCCACGCCCGGCCCGACGTCCAGCCCGCCGAAGTAGAACACCGAGAGCACGACCACCCAGGCCAGCCAGAACGGCACCACGAACGGCAGCATCCGCGCGATCACGGTCCCCAGGCCGGCCTCGGGCTCGTAGCGCTTGAGCATCACCAGGAAGATCCAGATGTAGGGGTTCATCGGCGTGATCACCTGGGTGGCCGAGTCGCCGATGCGGAAGGCCGCCTGGACGAAGCCCGGCTCGTAGCCGAGCAGCGCGAACAGCGGCACGAACACCGCTCCCATCAGCGTCCACATCGACGACCCGCTGACGATGAACAGGTTGAGCACGGAGGCCAGCAGGATGAAGCCGAGGATCGCCGGATAGCCGGTCAGCCCGATCGACTCCAGCCCGTTGGCGCCGGAGACGGCGAGGGCCGAGCCGAGGTTGGTCCAGTTGAACAGCGCGATGAACTGGCCGAGCATGAACGCCAGCACGATGAACGCCGCCATGTCCTTGATGCCCAGCGCCATCACCTTCGGCACGTCGGCCGACTCCCTCAGCGACCCGCTGACGTAGCCGTAGACCAGGGCCGGTCCGAGGAACAGCACGAAGACGATGAACACCGTCGAGTCCAGCAGCGGTGACTCCGGCAGGAACGCGCCGTCCTCGTTGCGCCAGGGCGAGCCGGACGGGAGGACCGCGACCAGGATCACCGCGGACAGCACGAGGAAGGCGACGCCGGCCATCCGCAGGCCCCGGCGCTCGGCGGCGTCTAGCTCGGGCGCGAGGTCGCCCGGCCCGGTACGCAGCGCAGGTGCGACGTCCTCGTCGTCGCGCGCCGCGGGAGCGGTGCTGCCGTCGACCGTGTCGTCGCTCTCCACCATCTCGCGAGGGGCGTCCTCCCGCTCCAGCCGCGGCTCGACGATCCTGTCGATGACGAAGCCGGCGACGACTGCGAGCACGACCGATGCGGCGACGTTGAAGTAGTAGTTCGAGACCGGCGTGACGGTCGCACCCGCGTTCGGGAGGTTGGTCGTGACGGCGTTGGTGATGCCGGCGAACAGGGCGTCGAGGCTGGTGACGACCAGCGAGGTGGAGTAGCCGGCGCCGACGGCGGCGAACCCGCCGACCAGCCCGGCGATCGGGTGGCGGCCGGCCGCCTTGAAGACCATCGCCGCCAACGGGGGCACGACGATGAACGCGGCGTCGGCCATCACGGAGGCGGTCACGCCGACCAGCCCGACGGCGTACGGGAGCAGCCAGCGCGGCGCCGACCCGAGGCTCACCCTGATCGCGGCGCCGAGCATGCCGGTCCGCTCCGCGACGGTCACCGCGAGCAGGATCGTCACCACGGTGACCAGCGGCGGGAAGCCGATGAAGTTCGGGCCGAGGTTGACCGTCAGCCAGGTCAGGCCCTCGCCGGTGAACAGCCCGCGGACCGCGGTGGGCTCGTCGGTGCCGGGGATGGTCACGGTCGTGCCGGCGAGCTCGAGCGCCGTGGAGATCACGCCGACGAGCAGGAACAGGCCGAGGAACAGCAGGAACGGGTCGGGCAGCTTGTTGCCGAGCCGTTCGACGCCGGCGAGCAGCCGGTCGGTGCGGGTGGGGGCCATGGCGGTCTGGGTCATCGGGGGGTCACCTGCGCTCGAAGTAGGAGGGGACGTCGACCGCTCCGCCGGCCGCCTCGAAGTCCGCGGCCGCTGCCGCACGGAGGTCGGCGTCGGAGAGGTAGTCGGCCGTCACGGCCGCCAGGGCGTACGCGGCGTCCAGCACCACGCGGTCGGCCTCGGGCGTGACCGCCGCGTCGGCGAAGTCACGGGTGTGCAGCGAGAGGTCCTCGTCGGTGATCTTCACCATCGCGTGGACTCCCGGCACCCGGTAGGACACGTTGCCGAAGTCGGTGGAGCCGGCGAACATCCGCGGCACCACGTCGGGAGCGAGGACGACCCGGCCGCGCTCGGCGTACCGGGTGGTCCAGCTGGCCGCGAGCGGCCGGTTGCCGCGGACGGGGAGGTACGGCGGCGCCTCGTCCCACGACAGCTCGACGCCGCAGCCCGTCATCAGCGCGGCGCCGCGGGCGATGTCGGCCAGCCGCTCGCTCAGGACCGCGAGGCTCTCGGGGTACTCGCTGCGAAGGTAGAACAGCATCTCGGCGTGCTCGGGGATCACGTTGGGCCGCTCGCCGCCCGCGGTCACGACGCCGTGCACCCGGTCCGTGGGCGGCAGCTGCTGGCGGTGCAGGCCGACGCCGGTGTACATCAGGTTGACCGCGTCGAGGGCGTTGCGCCCCATGAACGGCTGGGCCGACGCGTGCGAGGTGATCCCGGTGAACGTCGCGCGCAGCTGACGGCGCCCGAGGAACACCGGCTCGGCGATGTCGAAGGTGAACGGGTGCACCATCAGCGCGGCGTCCACACCGTCGAAGGCGCCCTGCTGTGCCATCAGCTCCTTGCCGCCGCCGCCCTCCTCGGCCGGGGTCCCGAGCCAGACCACCCGGCCCGGCAGCCGGTCGCGCACGGCCGCGAGGGCCAGGAACGCCCCGAGGCCGGCGGTGGCGATGACGTTGTGGCCGCAGCCGTGCCCGATGCCGGGCAGCGCGTCGTACTCCGACAGCACGGCCATCGTCGGTCCGGAGTCACCCACCTCCGCACGCAGCGCGGTGTCGAGGCCGTGGGCGCCGCGGACCACCTCGATGCCGTGGGACTCGACGAGGTCGGCCAGCGCCGCCGCCGAGCGGTGCTCCTCGAAGGAGACCTCCGGGTGGGCCGACAGGTCGTGGCTCGCCTCCAGCAGCGAGTCCCCGAGCTCGGCCACCGCCCCGCTCAGCGCCTCGAGCAGGCCGGGATCGGCCCCGTGGGCAGGGGAGGCGGACGCGGGGGAGGTCCGGGCGCGGGCCCGGGTCTCCTCGGCGAGGTGACGGAGCAGGAAGTCGTCCGGCGGCCGTGGACTCCCCACGTCGTGGGCGTCCTCCCGGATGTTCGAGGCGCGGTCGTGCATGGTCAGCATCCCTCCCGTGTGAGCGGGCCCGAGGTGGGACTGGACAGTCCGGCGAACGTAGCACCGGATCGGCGCCCGACGGCACCACGCGTCCACCGCCGACGCCGTCGTGGCGACCTCCTCGCGTGCCGGAAACATCACGGACACAGGGGTGAGACATAGTGGCCCCATGGGCAAGCAGGAAGACTTCGTGCTCCGGGCTCTCGAGGAGCGGGACGTCCGGTTCGTACGACTGTGGTTCACCGACGTGCTGGGGTTCCTCAAGTCGGTCGCGGTCGCGCCGGCCGAGCTGGAGGGCGCCTTCGAGGAGGGCATCGGCTTCGACGGCTCGGCCATCGAGGGCTTCGCCCGGGTCTACGAGTCCGACATGCTCGCCAAGCCCGACCCGTCGACGTTCCAGATCCTCCCGTGGCGCGGTGAGGGACCGGCCACGGCACGGATGTTCTGCGACATCGTGATGCCCGACGACTCCCCGTCGTACGCCGACCCGCGCTTCGTCCTGAAGCGCAACCTGGCGGCGGCGGCCGACAAGGGCTTCACCTACTACACCCACCCCGAGATCGAGTTCTACCTCTTCAAGAACACCCCCGAGCCGGGCGGCGAGCCGGTGCCGGTCGACCGCAGCGGCTTCTTCGACCACACCGCGCAGTCGATGGGCTCGGACTTCCGCCGCGAGGCGATCACGATGCTGGAGTCGATGGGGATCTCGGTGGAGTTCAGCCACCACGAGGGCGGCCCCGGCCAGCAGGAGATTGACCTCCGCTACGCCGACGCGCTCTCGACCGCCGACAACATCATGACCTTCCGGACCGTGGTCCGGGAGGTGGCGCTCAGCCAGGGCATCTGGGCCAGCTTCATGCCCAAGCCCTTCACCACCCACCCCGGCAGCGGCATGCACACCCACGTCAGCCTCTTCGAGGGCGACCAGAACGCGTTCTTCGAGGCCGGGGCGGAGTACCAGCTCTCCAAGACCGCTCGGATGTTCATCGCCGGTGTGCTGCGCCACGCGAGCGAGATCAGCGTGGTCACCAACCAGTGGGTCAACAGCTACAAGCGACTGCTCGCCGGCGACGAGGCGCCGCCCTACGTCTGCTGGGGCCACAACAACCGTTCGGCCATGGTGCGGATCCCGATGTACAAGCCCAACAAGGGCCAGTCGACCAGGATCGAGATCCGGACCCTCGACGCCGCCGCCAATCCCTACCTCGCCTACGCCGTCGTGCTCGCCGCGGGCATGAAGGGCATCGAGGAGGGCTACGAGCTCCCGCGCGAGGCCGAGGACGACATGTGGTCGCTCACCGAGCGCGAGCGGCAGAGCCTGGGCATCGACCCGCTCCCGAAGACCCTCCACGAGGCGATCAGCATCGCCGAGGACTCCGAGCTCCTCGCCGAGGCCCTCGGGGAGCACGTCTTCGACTTCTTCCTCCGCAACAAGCGCAAGGAGTGGGAGGAGTACCGCGTCCAGGTCTCGCCGTTCGAGCGCGACCGGATGCTGCCGGTCATCTAGCGAGCACGGGCCCGGATAGGTTGGGTGCGTGACGCGCATCCTGGTGGTGGAGCACGAGGCCGAGTGCCCGCCGGCCCTGTTCGGCACCTGGCTCGAGGACGCCGGTGCCGGGCTCGAGGTCTGCCGGCCGTGGGCGGGCGAGGAGCTGCCCGGTCCGGCCGGGCTCCCGGCGTACGACGCCGTCGTGGTGCTGGGCGGCTCGATGGGGGCCGACGACGACGAGCTCCACCACTGGATCGGCCCGGTCAAGGAGCTGGTGCGCTCCAGCGTGGCCTCCGGGCAGGCTCTGCTGGGGATCTGCCTCGGTCACCAGCTGGTCGCCTCGGCGCTGGGCGGGACCGTCGAGCGCAACCCCCGCGGCCAGCAGGTCGGGCTGTACGACGTGGGCTGGCTGCCCGAGGCCGCCGACGACGACCTCGTGGCCGGCCTGGGGCCGGTCCGGGGCGTGCAGTGGAACAGCGACGTGGTGACCGGCCTCCCCGAGGGCGCCGTCGCGCTCGCCCGGACCGACGCGGGCGAGCTGCAGGTGGCCCGCTTCGCACCACGCGCGTGGGGCGTGCAGCTGCACCCCGAGGTCGACGGGCCGGTCGTCGCCTCGTGGGCGGCCGGCGATCGCGACGACCACCTCGAGCGCGGCATCGACCAGGCGGCCGTGATCGCGGACATCGACGGTGCCCGGGCCGAGCTCGACGCGGCGTGGCGCCCGCTCGCGACCCGCTTCGCCGAGCTCGCGCGATGAGCAGGCCCGACCGCAGCCGGGGCGTGCTGGTCCGGGCCGGGTTCACCGACACCGACCGGGCCACCGCCCTGCTCGACCAGCTGGGGGAACGCGCCGACCCGCTGGTGCCGCTGCTCGGCCGCACCGCCGATCCCGACCTCGCGCTGTCCGGACTGCTGCGGGTGGCCGAGGCCCTTCCCGACCCGGTCGCGATGCTCACCGAGGTGGCCGACGACGAGGGGACGGCGATGCGGCTGCTGTCGGTGCTGGGGATGAGCACGGCGCTGACCGACCACCTGGTCCGGCACCCCGAGCAGTGGCAGGAGCTGACCGACCCGACCCTCGGCTCGACCCGGGCGCCGCTGTTCGCCGTTCGCGAGGGACTGCTGGCCGCGGTGGGGGCCGACCCGTGTGATCCGATGCCGCTCGCCACGCTGCCCCGCGCCGAGGCGCTCGACGCCCTGCGGGTGGAGTACCGGCGCGTGCTGCTCCGCCTGGCCGCGCGCGACCTGGCGCACGACCAGGGCGTCGACGACACCGCCGCCGAGCTGTCCGACCTGGCGGCTGCCGCGCTCGACGCGGCCCTCGCGATCGCCCGCGGCATCGTGGGGGAGGACAGCAGGCAGGCCCGGCTCGCCGTGGTGGCGATGGGGAAGTGCGGCGGCCACGAGCTCAACTACGTCTCCGACGTCGACGTCATCTACGTCTTCGAGCCGGTCGAGGGCGCCCAGGAGGACGTCGCCGCCCGGGTCGCGTCGCAGCTCGCGGGCCACCTGATGCGCGCCTGCTCCGAGCACACGCCGGAGGGCACGCTGTGGGAGGTCGACGCCAACCTCCGGCCGGAGGGGAAGTCGGGGCCTCTGGTGCGCACCCTGGCCAGCCATCGGGGCTACTACGAGCGCTGGGCCAAGACCTGGGAGTTCCAGGCGCTGCTCAAGGCGCGGCCCGTCGCGGGCGACCTCGAGCTCGGCCGCGACTACGCCGCCATGGTCGCGCCCATGGTCTGGCAGGCGTCGCAGCGGGAGGGCTTCGTCGAGGACGTCCAGGCGATGCGCCGCCGGGTGCTCGACCACATCCCGGCCCACCAGGCCGAGCGGCAGCTCAAGCTCGGGTCCGGCGGCCTGCGCGACGTGGAGTTCGCCGTCCAGCTGATGCAGCTCGTCCACGGGCGGACCGACGAGCGCCTGCGGGTCCCGACCACGCTGAGCGCGCTCGCCGAGCTGACCCACGGCGGCTACGTCGGCCGCCCCGACGGCGAGGCGCTGCACGAGGCGTACGCCTTCCTCCGCACGCTCGAGCACCGGATCCAGCTCCACCAGCTGCGGCGCACGCACGTGGTCCCGGAGGACGACGTGGCGCTGCGCCGGCTCGGGCGCAGCATGGGCCACTTCACCGACGCGGTCGCGGGGCTCGACCGGGAGTGGCAGCACCACCGCCGCGAGGTGCGTCGGCTGCACGAGAAGCTCTTCTACCGGCCGCTGCTCGCCGCCGTCGCGCGGATCCCCGGCGAGGGGGCGCGGCTCTCGCCGGAGGAGGCGAGCGCCCGGATGGCCGCGCTGGGGTACGCCGACCCCCGGGCCGCGCTGCGCCACCTCGAAGCGCTCACCGCGGGGGTCTCGCGGGCCGCGGCGATCCAGCGCACGCTGCTGCCCGCGATGCTCGAGTGGTTCGCCGACTGTCCCGACCCCGACGCGGGCCTGTTCGGCTTCCGGCGGCTCAGCGACCACCTCGGCGGCACGCCGTGGTTCCTCGCGACCCTGCGCGACGAGGGGCAGGTGGCCCAGCGGCTGGCCACGATCCTCGCCACCTCCCGCTACGCCACCGACCTGCTCGAGCGCGAGCCACAGGGCGTCCGGATGCTGGGCCAGGACCTCGCGCCGCTCTCGGCCGAGGCGCTCACGGCCGAGATGACCGCGACGGGCAGCCGGCACACCGTGCCCGAGGACGCCGTCCGCGGCATCCGTGCGATCCGGCGCCGAGAGCTGCTCCGGATCGCCTCGGGAGACCTGCTCGGCGAGACGGACGTGGCGGCAGTGGGGATGGGGCTGTCGCGGCTCACCGACGCCACCCTCGAGGCGACGCTGCAGGTCGCCGAACGGGCGGTGCGCAGCCAGCGGGGGACCGACGAGGCACCGACGGCCATGGCGATCGTCGCGATGGGGAGGTACGGCGGGTTCGAGCTGGCCTACGGCTCGGACGCCGACGTGCTGTTCGTCCACGACCCGCGACCGGGTGCGGACCCCCAGGAGGCCAGCGGCTACGCCATCGCGGTCGCCAACGAGCTGCGGCGGCTGCTGGCCGCCCCCGGGCCCGACCCGGTGCTCACCGTCGACGCGGACCTCCGGCCCGAGGGCAAGCAGGGGCCGCTGGTCCGCAGCCTCGACTCCTACGCCGCCTACTACGCGAAGTGGTCGCGGGTCTGGGAGGCCCAGGCGCTGCTCCGGGCCGACGCGGTCGTCGGCGACGAGGACCTCCGGCGTCGGTTCACCGACCTCATCGACCCGCTGCGCTTCCCCGCCGGGGGCCTCGAGCAGGAGGACGTCGTCGAGATCAGGCGGATCAAGGCGCGTGTGGACACCGAGCGACTGCCGCGAGGCGCCGACCGCAACACCCACCTCAAGCTGGGGCGGGGCGGCCTGGCGGACATCGAGTGGACGGTGCAGCTCCTCCAGCTGCGCCACGGCGCGGAGGTGGCCGGACTGCGCACGACCCGCACCCTGGAGGCGCTGGAGGCGGCCCGCGAGGCCGGGCTCCTGGCCGACGCCGACGCCCGGGTGCTGGCCGGCGGCTGGCGCAGCGTGAGCCGGATCCGCAACGCGATCACCCTGGTGCGCGGCAAGGCGGCCGACCAGCTGCCGCGCGACACCCGCGAGAAGGCCGCCGTCTCGATCACGGTCGGCTACCCACCGGGCGGCTCGGACGAGATGGTCAACGACTACCTCCGCCGCACCCGGCGTACGCACGCCGTGGTCGACCGGGTCTTCTGGGGATGAGTGCGGCTCACACCTCGAGCACGCCGGTGACCAGCAGCACCACGGCCAGCACGGCTGCGACCCACAGGGCGGCGCAGGCGACGGCCTCGGCCGGTCGGAACACGCGCTCGGCGCCGTGCTCGCGCCGGGCGCGGACGAAGAGCAGGGTCCCGGGCGCGTAGACGAGACACCCCAGCAGGAGGTACTCCGGGCCTGCGGCGTAGAGCAGGTAGACGGAGTAGACGACCGCGGCGCCGCCGATGAGCAGCTGGCGACGTCGGGGGCGGTCCTGGCCGGGGCCGTAGGTGGCGCCCGTGACGGCGAGCTTCACTGCGTACGCCGCCGCGAAGAGGTACGGCACGAGCGTGAGCGCGGTGTCGAGCTTCAGCATGAAGTCGAGGGCGTCGTCGACCACCAGCACCAGCAGCAGGAAGGCCTGCACGGAGACGGTCGTGAGGGCGAGCGCCGCGATGGGCGTGCCGTTGCCGCTCTCCCTGGCCAGGAACCGCGGCATGACCTCCATCCGCGCGGGCGTGAACATGACCTCCGCGTTGAGCAGGGTCCACGCGAGGTACGCGCCGAGCACGGACACGATCACCCCGACGTCGATCAGGGTGGCGCCCCAGCTCCCCACCACCGACTCGAGCACGGTTCCCATCGCCGGCTGCTCGGCGGCGGCGAGGTCGTGCTGCGGCAGGACGCCGTAGGACACCAGGGTGACCGACGCGAAGAGGGCGAGCGTGCTCAGGAAGCCGAGGACCGTCGCGCGGCCCACGTCCTCCCGGCGCCGGGCGAGCCGCGAGTAGACGCTGGCCCCCTCGATCCCGAGGAAGACGAAGGTCGTGACCAGCATCGTGTCGGTGACCTGGTCGAAGATCGAGCCGAGGTCGGCGGACTCGCCGCCCCAGAAGTTGTCGGCGAAGGTCCCGGCGTCGAAGGCGACCAGGGTCAGCACGACGAACACCAGGATGGGCAGCAGCTTGGCGACCGTCACGATGCGGTTGACGACCGCGGCCTGGCGTACGCCCCGGGCGATGAGGGCGTGGAAGGTCCAGACCCCGACGGAGGCCAGGACCACGGCGAGCAGGGTGTTGCCCTGACCGAGTCCCGGCAGGAACTGCCCGAGGCTCGCCATCGCGAACACCATGAAGAAGACGTTGCCGGCGACGTTGCTCGCCCAGTAGCCCCAGGCCGAGCTGAAACCTGCGTAGCTCCCGAAGCCCGCCTGGGCGTAGGCGTAGATGCCGTTGTCCAGCTCCGGTCGTCGCACGGCCAGGGACTGGAAGACGAGGGCGAGCATGAGCATGCCGAGGCCCGCGACCGTCCAGGCGACCAGGGCGCCGAGCACCCCGGTGGCTGCCCCGAAGCTGCCGGGGAGGGTGAAGACGCCACCGCCCACCATCGGCCCGACGACCATGGCCGCGAGGGTGGGGACCGAGACGGACGGACGAGCACTCCCGCGGACCGTGGTCTCGGTCATGGGTCGGTGACCGGCTTCACGAGCGGGAAGAGGATGGTGTCGCGGATGCTGAGGCCGGTGAGGTTCATGACGAGCCGGTCCACGCCCAGGCCCATGCCGCCGGTGGGGGGCATGCCGTGCTCGAGGGCCTCGAGGAAGTCCTCGTCGACCTGCATCGCCTCCGCGTCCCCGGCCGCGGCGAGCAGCGACTGGGAGACCAGGCGTTCCCGCTGGTCGACCGGGTCGACGAGCTCGGAGTACGCCGTTCTCACCAGGCCGACCGACGCCAGCACGACGTCCTCGCCCTCGACGATCGCGAGCACGCGACCGATCTCCGGGACCACCAGCCACCAGCCGAGCAGGATCCACCAGGCGGCGCGCAGGCGGCGGCGCAGCGCGACGCCCATCACGAGCAGCAGCGCGGCGTAGACCAGGCTCGGAACGATGGGGATGAGCAGCAGCGACACCGGGTCGGCGGGCTCGAGGAAGTAGCGGTGCCACGGAGGCACGACGGCGATGACGGCCACGAAGGTCGCGGCGAGGAACATGCCGGTGGCGAACCGGTCCGGTCCACGGTCGTCGGTGGGGAGGGGGCGGCTCAGGCCGCGCTGCTCGGCTGTGTCGGTCATGCTGCTGAGTCCTGTCTCCGGTTCGCGGACGCTAGCGTCGGAGGATCGGGCGGGGATGGCCCGTTTCCGGTGAACCGGCGACGCACGGCGTGCTCGCGGGCGCTGGGGCTGGACAGCGCGAGCAGGACCAGGATGCTCCCGCCCAGGCTCGGCAGGCTGCCGAGCCCGATCGGGCGCCCGTCGCTCCCGACGGTGGCGAGGAAGGCGGTGACGGCGGTCGCCGAGCACACCGCCATCAGCGAGAGCCTCGCCCAGTTGCGACCCGCCAGGACGGCGAGCCCGAGGCCACCGTCGATGACGGCCGCCAGTCCGATCCCGATCGCCAGCACGGGTGCCAGGTCACGCACCTCGGCAGCCGAGAGGCCCAGCTCCCCGAGGTAGCGCGTCTGCTGCGGATCCACCAGCAGGGCGACCACCACCGAGGCGTAGACGACGGCCCGCAGGAGTGCGATCGCGGCGCCCGTCACCGTCGAGGCGGGCAGCCGGTCGCGACGGACCGCGGCCGCCTCGACCGTCGGTTGCTCGCTCGCGCCCACCTTCTTGAGGTCCAGCACCGGGAGGCTCCCGTCCGTACGGATCCGGTCACCGCCGCCGTTGCGCGCGTGGTAGCCGGAGGAGAAGTGCTCGAGGACCTCGACCTCGACCTCCTGCACCGACCCGGTGACGGTGCTGACGACGAAGTCCCGCTCGACGTCGGTGTTCTCGTCGATCTTGTGGGTGATCTGGAGGGTGAACAGGGACACGCCCACCTTGCGGTCGTACGTCGCCGCGGCGAGCCAGCCCGCCGCGAAGCCTCCGGGGAGCAGCCAGCCGTCGGGGCAGCGCCAGAACCGCACGTGGTGACGGCGCGAGGGGCTGCCCTCGACCTCCTGCTCGTAGGCGAAGTCCTGGCGCCGCTCGAACAGGTGCAGCGGGCTCACCGGAGCCGCGGGATAGCTGCGGCGACGCAGCGTCCGCACCACGATCTCGCGCCCGGACCGGAGACCGAGGTCGTCGGCACGGGTCCAGCCGGCGGCTGACATCGCGGCGTGCACCTGGTCCTCGCGTCCGTGCAGGGCGAGGTTGACAGGGTCTCCGAGCAGCCCGTCGCTCGTGCGCGTCCGGCCGATGAAGTACCCGGGGAGGTAGATCCTCGTGAGGATCCGGTGCAGGCGGGGGAGCACCAGGTAGGTGAAGAAGACCCAGAAGACGACCAGCAGGAGGGAGGGCCAGCCGGGCCTGACACCCTCCCGCAGCAGCACGTACGCGAACCAGGCGGCTGCCGCACCGGAGAAGGCGAAGAAGCAGGCGTCGACGGCGTCGGTCATCGAGGGCCGGCGCGTGGGCGCGGGGCCGCTCGCCACGAGGTCAGTATGGGGCATCCCGGGGATCGCCGTCGGTCCGCTAGCGTCGGCCCGTGCTGCTCGCCCTGCTGACGGCGTTCGCGGCGGCCCTCTGCTACGGCGCCGGGTCGGTGCTCCAGGCCGTCGCTGCCCGCGGCACCGAGTCGGTGGCGGGGCTCGACCCACGCCTGTTGGGGCGGCTGGTCCGCTCCTGGCGCTACCTGCTGGGCGTGGGCCTCGACGGGCTGGGCTTCGTGCTCACCCTGGTCGCCGTCCGCGTGCTCCCGCTCTTCGTCGTGCAGGCCGTGGTCGCGAGCTTCCTGGCCGTCACCGCGGTCCTCGGTGCGCTCTTCCTCGGCATGCCGTTGACCAGGCGCGACCGGGGCGCTCTCGCCGTCGTGCTGGTCGGTCTGGTCCTGGTCGCCGCCTCCGCGGCCGAGGACCGCACCGTCGCGGTCAGCGACCTGGAGCAGTGGGGTGTCCTGGCGGCGACCCTGCTGCTCGTCGTCCTCGCCGTCCCCCTCGGCCGGTGGCCCGGGGCGCGGGGAGCCGTCGCGCTGGGCGCGGTGGCCGGCCTGGCCTTCGGAGCGACCTCCGTGGCGACCCGGATGCTTCCGCAGGACCTCTCCCTCGAGCGTCTCCGGGACTCGGTCGACATCCTGCTGCGGAGCCCGGCGGCGTACGCGATCGTCGTCGCCGGCGTGCTGGCGATGCTGGCGTACTCGGTCGCGCTGCAGCGGGGCTCGGTCACCCAGGCCACGGCCCCGCTGGTCGTGGGGGAGACCGTCCTCCCCGCCCTGGTGGGTCTGTTGCTGCTCGGGGACCAGTCGCGCCCCGGCTGGGGCCCGGTCGCGGCGCTCGGCTTCCTGCTGGCCGTGGGCGGCGCCGTCGGGCTGGCGCGCCTCGGCGAGCTGCCGGCGCGTGATCCGGCAGCTCCCGGGGGCTGACGGGACGCGGGCTCGCGTGCTTGGATCGCGACATGACGGCTTCGGACTTCCTGCAGCTCCATCGCGACCCGACCCTGCTGACCGTGGTCAACGTGTGGGACGCGATCAGTGCCAAGGTCGTGGCCGACGTGCCCGGCACCACCGCCCTGGCGACCGCGAGCCACTCGATCGCCGCGACGCTGGGCTACGAGGACGGCGAGAACATCCCCGTCGCCGAGATGCTCGACATGTGCCGCCGCATCGTGGAGGCCGTGGACCTGCCGGTCAGCGCCGACCTCGAGGCGGGCTACGGCGACGCACCCGACACGATCCGGCGCGCCGTCGGCCTCGGCATCGTGGGCGCCAACATCGAGGACCAGATGAAGCCGCTGGCCGAGGCCGCCGCGCAGGTCGAGGCGATGATGGCCGCCGCCTCGGCCGAGGGGGTGCCCGACTTCGTCCTGAACGCCCGGACCGACGCCTTCGTTAAGGCGGGGGACCGCGACCCGGGCGAGGTGCTCGCCGATGCCGTCGAGCGCGGGCGGGCGTACCTCGACGCGGGTGCGCCGGTGGTCTTCGTCCCGGGCAGGCTCGACGAGGAGCAGGTGACGACCCTGGTCGACGCCCTCGGTCCGCAACGCCTGACGCTCATCGGGGTCCCGGGCTCGTTGCCGCTCGCGCGGCTGGAGGAGCTCGGGGTCGCGCGGGTGTCGTACGGCCCGAACGCCCAGCGAGTGGCGCTCACCGCGCTGCAGGAGCTGGTCGAGGACGTGCACGCCGGAGGTGGGCTCCCGGCCACCATGCGGATTCTCAACTGAGAAGCGGGAGCCTTCATCTCGTGGAATAGTTAGGTATTTGCTACACTTCTCGCGAGGTGAAGCCCATGCCTGTATCCACGCTGATCGGTGACGTGGTCCGCTCCCGGCGGGCCGACGACCGGGGAGTGCTCCACGGTCGTCTCTCCCGAGCCCTCGACGAGGTCAACGAGGCGTACGCGCCGGTGACGCCGCTGCGCATCACGGTCGGTGACGAGTACCAGGGCGCCTTCGCCGCTCTTGGCGACGCCGTCCGGGCCACGCTGCGGCTGCGGCTGGCGCTCGCCCCGGAGGCCGACGTCCGGCACGGCCTCGGGTGGGGCGAGGTCACCGTGCTGGAGGAGCGGCCCCGGGTCGAGGACGGCCCCGGGTGGTGGGCGGCCCGCGACGCGCTGCATGCCGTGCAGCGGGCCGAGGGCCGGGCTGCGACGCGCCACCGGCGCACGGCCTTCCGTCGGGCCGAGGGGACGGCCGGACCCGATCCCGCCCTGCTCGACGCGCTGCTGCTGCTGCGCGACGAGATGGTGGGCGGCCTGTCGGACCGCTCGCTGTCGGTGCTGCGTGGTCTGCTGGCGGGCAGCACCCAGCGGGCGATCGCGGCCGCCCTCGAGATCAGCGCGTCTGCGGTGTCGCAGCGGGTGCGTGCCGACGGGCTGGCCGCGCTGGTCGAGGCCGACGCGAGGATGCAGGAGGTGGTGTCGTGAGCTGGATCGGGCTGCTGCTGGTCGGCGTGGGCGTCACCGACCTCGTCTTCTCGGTGCGTCCGAGCCGCGTCCTGCCCGAGGTCCTCGGCTCGGCGGCGGCAGTGCTGCTCGCCCTCGCGGCCGACCTCACCGGCCCCGGCGACCTGCTCGCCCTGGCGTTCGTCGTGGCCGTGGTGCTGGCCTGGGGGCAGACCGTGACCTGGGGGCTGGGCCAGGGGCCGCCATGGGTGCCCCTGGTCGTCCTCGGTTCCGGACTCACCGTGCTGCTCCTCGTCTCGGGCGCGGCCGGTCCGGCGGGAGGGCTCGTGGCGACGTGGCTCGACGGCACCTCGCTGACGGTGCTCGACGACTACGACGCCGACCGAGCGATGCTGCTCCTCGGCGTGCTGCTGGTGCAGCTGAGCACCGGCAACGTGCTCGTCAGGCTGGTCCTGGCCGCCACCCACACCGTCAACCCCGCCCGCCACGGCACCCCGAGCGACCCGGGCACCCGTCTCAAGGGAGGGCGGCTGCTCGGCCCGATGGAGCGGCTCTTCATCGTCTGCCTGGGCCTCGCAGGCCAGGTGACCGCGGCGAGCATCGTGGTGGCGGCCAAGGGCCTGCTGCGGTTCCCCGAGCTGCAGTCGCGGCGCGACCAGGAGCGCATCCACCGCCTGACCGAGTACTTCCTCGTGGGCAGCTTCGCCAGCTGGCTGGTCGCCCTCGCCGGTCTGGTCCTGCTCGGCTGAGCGGGCCGGCGCGGGGGGTCCGCCGATCTGCCACCATCGGGCCATGGGACGGACGAGCGTGCTGGCGATCATCCAGGCCGGCGGTGCAGGCAACCGGATGGACGTCCTGACCCGGGAGCGGCCCAAGCCCGCGCTGCCCGTCGCCGGGGTCTACCAGCTGGTCGACTTCGCCCTGTCCAGCCTGTCGAACAGCGGGATCGACCACGTGTGGCTCTCGGTCCAGTACCACGGCACCTCCCTCGAGGAGCAGGTCGCCAACGGCCGGCCGTGGGACCTCGACCGCACGCGTGGCGGGCTGCGGCTGCTGATGCCGGAGGAGGGGACCGGCGGGGCGGACGAGGACGGCTTCGCCCGTGGCAATGCCGACGAGCTCTACCGGGTCCGCGACCAGATCGCGCAGTCCGGTCCCGAGGTGCTGCTGGTGATGAGCGCCGACCACGTCTACCGCTACGACTTCGCGGACCTGGTCGACGCGCACCTCGCGAGCGAGGCCGAGTGCACCGTGGTCACGACCGAGGTCCCAGTGGCCGACGCTCCCGACCACGCCGTCGTCTCCCTCGACGGGGACCGCGTCGTCGGCGTCGACTACAAGCCCGAGGACCCCGACAGCGGCTTGGTCGCGGCCGAGATCTTCGCCTACCGGCCCGACGTCCTCGTCGAGGTGCTCGAGCAGCTGCACCGCGAGCTGGGGCCCGACGCCGAGCAGGGCGACTCGGGGCTGGGTGACTTCGGGGAGCACCTGCTCCCGCGCCTCGTCGAGCGCGGGCACACCCACGCCCTTCCGCTGGCGGGCTACTGGCGCGACCTGGGTCAGCCCCACTACTACCTCCGGGCGCACCAGGAGCTGATCGCCGACGACGCCGGCGTGCTCAACGACCCCGCGTGGCCGATCCTGACGCGCCACACCCAGCGCGGACCTGCTCGCCTGCTCGACACCGCCCAGGTCACCGGGAGCCTGGTCAGCTCCGGCTGCGTCGTCGGTGGACGGGTGGAGCGCAGCGTGCTCGGCCCCGGGGTGGTGGTCCACCGGGGTGCCCACGTCAGTGACTCGGTGATCTTCGCCGACGTGGTGGTCGCGGAGGACGCGCGGGTGGCCGGCGCGATCGTCGACAAGCACTCCCGGATCGGTGAGGGTGCCCGGGTCGGATCGGCGGACGCCGACCTCGACGACAGCGCCGACATCGTGCTCGTCGGTCGAGACAGCGCGGTCGCCGCGGGGGAGCGGGTCCCGCGGGGCGCACGGCTGGAGCCCGGGAGCACCGCCGGGCACCTACGCTGAGGCCATGGCCAGCTACGACGCAGATCTCCAGGCCGCCGTCGACGCCACCTCCGTGGCCCACGACGCCGGCACCGAGGACGACCTGGTCCAGTACCTCCGCGACCAGCTCGCCGAGCGTGACATCCAGACCGACGACGAGGGCTGGCTGCGAAGCACGGTCGAGGGCGTCGAGGCCGATCGCAACTACATGATCGAGCGCGAGCCCGACGACTTCGTCCCGCGGCACGAGCGCGGGAGTGACGCGCCGGGCGGCTAGCATCGACCAGCATCCGGCGCGTCCGTCGCGCGACTGCGACCTGGGAGTGACATGGGGGAGGCCCGTCCGACCAGCCCCGCCGGTGGCCTCCGCGCGGCCCGGATCACGCTGACGGCGCTGCTGCTCGCGGT
The DNA here is from genome assembly GCF_004564375.1 of Nocardioides euryhalodurans. Classification (NCBI taxonomy): domain Bacteria; kingdom Bacillati; phylum Actinomycetota; class Actinomycetes; order Propionibacteriales; family Nocardioidaceae; genus Nocardioides; species Nocardioides euryhalodurans. The sequence goes on along the minus strand of NZ_CP038267.1, from coordinate 861,535 downwards.
CGTGCTCTTCACGGTCTCGACGTTGCCCGGTGTCCGGCAGGAGCCGGGGTTCGACGTCCTGCTCGACGGCTGGTTGCAGGGCACCGCCTACGTCCTCGCCGCGGTGGCCGCGGTGCTGCGACCTGCCACCCGGCAGCACCGACGACTGCTCTGGTCGGTCCTGGCCGCCGCCGTCGTGCTCCGCTCGGCGGGCTTCGTCGTCTACCTCGCCGTGGTGCGACGCATGGATCCCGTGCCCTACCCGTCGGTGGCCGACCTGTGCTGGCTGGCGAGCAGTGCCGCGCTGCTGGTGGCCGTCACGTTGCTGCTGCGCGTCGACACACCGCGGCTGTCGGTCATCCGCGCCCTGGACGGCCTGGTGGGGGCGCTGACCGTCGCCACCGTCGTCTTCGCGCTGTTCTACGACACGCTCGTCGCACTCACGGTCAGCGGCACCCCGACGGACGTCGTCGTCACCAACCTCGCCTACCCGCTGGTGGACGTCGCCCTCCTGATGATGGTGGCCGCCCTCCTGGCGGCATCGGGATGGTGGCCCTCGCCCCGCCTGCTGGTCCTCGGGCTCGGGGTGGTCGCCCTCGCGGTCGTGGACGTGGTGTTCCTCTACCGGGTGGCGGCGGGGACCTACCGACCGGGCACCCCGCTGGCGGCGCTCTCGTTGGCGGCGACCGCCCTGATCGCGCTCACGCCCTGGATCACCGGTCGCGGCGGCCGACGTGCCTCCGACCGGGAGGTCACCCTCCTCGTGCCCTCCGGGCTGGCCCTGGTGTGCGTGATCACCCTGGTGGTCGAGCCCGATCCGGCCGTCCCGGTCCTGACCCCGATGCTCGCGGTGGCCGGGGTGGTGGTCGCGATCGTCCGGGCGTTCGTGACCTTGAACACCGACCGGAGGTCCGCCAGCCTCGAGATCGCCGACCAGCAGCTCCAGCTCGAGCGCTTCCGTGCCCTCGTCGACGCATCCAGCGACTTCATCGCGATCGCCGGGACCGACGGCGGCGTGGTCTACGTCAACCCGGCGGGGCGCCGGATCGTCGGTCTGGAGCCGGACGCGGACGTGACGACGACGACCATCGCCGACTACCTCACCGAGGAGGGCCTGCGGGCCTCGCTCGAGATCGAGCAGCCGGCCGTCATGACCCGCGGCCACTGGGAGGGGGAGTCGACGCTGCGCGACCTGCGGGGCGGGCCGCCGACCCCCGTGGCGATCGCGAGCTTCGTGATGCTGCACCCCCGCACCGGGGAACCGTGGCTGCTCGCGACCGTGCAGCGCGACATCTCCGAGAGCCTGGAGGCGGAGCGGTCGCTGCAGGAGCTCGCCGACCAGCGGCAGGCGCTGCTCGAGCGGCTGGTCCAGGCCGAGGAGGAGGAGCGATCGCGGATCGCGGCCGACGTCCACGACGACTCCGTGCAGGCGCTCGCGGCAGTCGAGCTGAGGATGCTGCTGCTCCGCCGGGAGGTCGAGCGGAGCGCCCCGGAGCTGCTGCCCACCCTCGAGGGGGTCCGAGAGTCCGTCAGCCACGCTACCGACCGGTTGCGCCACCTGCTCTTCGACCTCGAGTCACCGGCGCAGCGGACCGACCTCGCCAACGCGCTGGCCGACGCGGCGGCGTACGTCCTCGAGGACGCGGTGCGCTGGTCGGTGGAGGGGGACACAGAGGTCGACGTGCCCGAGGGCATCCGGGTGACGGCCTACCGGATCGCCCGGGAGGCGATGGTCAACGTGCGCAAGCACGCCGGCGCGGACCGGGTCCGGATCGGCCTGGAGCGGACGGCGCGGGGCGTCGAGGTCACTGTGTCCGACGACGGCGTCGGCATCGACCCGGCGGGCCTGCGTCACCGGCCGGGACACCTCGGCATCGCCGGGATGCGCGAACGAGCGGCGATCGCCGGAGGCGGCCTCGAGATCGAGTCCCGGGACGAGGGGGGCACGACGGTCCGGCTGTGGCTGCCGGAGCCGGCTCCCGGCGCCAGGACCGAGGACCCGGTCGTCACCGAGGACGCGCCCGGCAGGGTCAGGCGCTGACCAGGCGCACGGTCAGCGTGGAGCCGCCGTTGTCGGTCGCCGCGTGCGCGAGCGAACCGCCGTGGGCGGCGGCGATCGAGCGTGCGACCGAGAGACCGAGCCCGGCCGGAGGCGTCCCGGGCCCGGAGGCGGTCACGACCATCACGCAGTCGGTGCCGTCGTGACCGAGGTCGACGGTGATCCGTCCACCGTCCGGGGTCGACGCCAGCGCGTGCGAGACCAGGTGGTGGGCCAGGCGGTCGAGCTGTGGCCGGTCCCCGCGTACGACGGGACCGGGATCGGCGCAGTGCACCTGGGCGTCCACGCCCCGCCCGCTCATCGCCGGGTCGATGGCGGTCAGGGTCCTGTCGACGACACCGCGCAGCGTCACGCCCTCGCGCTCCATGACCAGCGACTCTGCATCCGCGGCGGCGAGGCCGAGCAGGTCCACCACCAGGGACTGGAGCCGACGACCGTTGCGGTCGACGCTGGTCAGCAGGTCGTGCTGGGCCTCGGTCAGCCCCCCGGCGCTGCCCTCCAGCAGCACCTCCGTGCACCCGACGACGCTGGACAGCGGGGTCCGCAGCTCGTGGCTCGCGGCACTGAGGTAGCCGGAGATGGCCTCCTCCAGCGAACCCCGGGTGATCCGGCGGGACTGGGCGAGCTGCTCGCGCAGCTGGCGCTCCCGGGTCCGGTCGGTGACCTGCGCGAGCACCAGGCCGTCGCCGAGGTCGCCGGCAGGCGTGAGCGTGATCTCCGCCCGCCGCCGCCCGCTGGTGGCGAGGTCGACCTCCGTCTGCCACCGCGGGGAGCCGCCGTCGGCGATCCTCCTCGCGGCGTCGCTCACCTCGGCGACGTCCCGCAGGCTGGAGCAGTCGCCCAGAGGTCGTCCGGCGATCTCTCCGGGCTGGTTGTCGAGCAGGGTGGCCGCGGCACGGTTGACGTCGACCACGTCGACCTGGCCGGGGGTGGGACGCAGCAGCATCAGGCCCGTCGTGGCGCGCTGCAGGTAGCCGGGGAGCATGGTGCTCATCTTGGCCCTGTCTCGGAGGGCGTGAGTGGTGAACGGCGCGATTGGGTGTGCGCGGGTGGTTCAGTGCTCCAGGGCGAGGCGGCGCATCGCCTCGGCGGCCGTCGGCACGGCCAGCAGCACCTCGCCCTGGTGGCAGCGCGCCACCAGGTCGGGGAACCCGGGGCCGATTCGCCCCTTGGCGAGGTAGCCGCGCACGCCGGCCCGCACCAGGTCGCCGACGGTGCGGGGGCTGGTCTCGCCCGACACCGCGACCACGACCACCGGGGGGCCGGCGAGCAACGCTCGCGCCGCGGCCACGCCACCACCGGGCATGTGGACGTCGAGCAGGACCACGTCGGGGCGCAGCTGGGCCACGACGTCGACGAGCGCGTACCCGTCAGGGACCTCGGCGACGACCTCGAAGCGCTCGTCGGTCTCGAGGATGGCGGCCAAGGTGTTCCTGATCGACTCGTCGTCGTCGGCGACGATGACCCTGATGGTCTGCATCGGCATGCTCCTGGTCAGCGTCCTCCCATCATCCGACCCGGCGGTGCCTCGTGTGCGGCACCGGTGCGCCATCCGTCTAGTACGTTGGCACCACGAGAGCACCGACACCGCGAGAACGTCCGGGGGAGCCGAGCGTGGAGCCGACGACGAGTGTCCGGGTCCTGATCGTCGACGACCACGAGGTGGTCGCGACGAGCCTGGCCCACGTCCTCGACGCCGAGCCCGACATCGTGACCGTCGGAGTGGCGGGCAGCCTGGCCCGGGCCAGGGACCTCGTGACGTCCACGGCGCCCGACGTGGTGCTGCTCGACCACCGGCTCCCCGACGGCGACGGGGTGCAGTCGGTCGGCACGCTGCGGGGCCTGCGTCCGTCGGTGGCGGTGGTGATCCTGACGGCGAGCGCTGCGGACCACGTGATGGTCGAGGCGATCGAGGCGGGGGTGTCGGGCTTCCTGTCCAAGACCCGCAGCCTGGGCGAGGTCACCTCGGCGGTGCGCGCTGCCGCCGCAGGCGAGGCGGTCATCTCCCCGGAGATGCTGGCCCGGCTGCTGCCACGCCTGGGCAGCAACGGCCGCGCCGGGCGTACGACGCTCACCGACCGGGAGCGGGAGGTGCTCGGCCTGCTGGCCGAGGGCCTGACCAACGCAGCGATCGCCGAGCGCCTCACGGTCAGCGTCCACACCGTGCGCAACCACGTCGCCAACCTCTCGGCGAAGCTGGGTGCCCGTTCCAAGCTGGAGGCGCTGTCCATCGCGGTGCGCGAGGGTCTGCTTCCCGACCGCTGAGCAGGCGCCCCGGACAACGGTGTCATCGGCCCTAGTGCAGCGGGGCCAGACGGAAATCGGCCCTCGGGGCGACGCGCGGCACCCCGCTGCTCACGCACACTTGTCGGGTACCTCCCCCAACCCCCGTGGGAAGGTACGTCGGCGCCCGGCCTGGCGATCCACCTCTGTACCCCCGTCTGAGGTCCGTCAGGCCGGGTCCCGGCCACCTGCCTGCGCGCCGTCCCGCCGGCCGCCTCGCCCCCGTGACGTGGGGAGCGTCTCGTCCGCCGCGAGTGATCCCGCGCGGCGTCGACGCCGCTTTGATGGAGAGGCGTGCACGCACCGCGTCACGCGGGTGCCCGTCTCGTCGGGGACCCGGGGAGTGAGCAGGAGGGATGGAAGGCCATGACCCAGCAACAGGCACCAGGCCGGCGCTACGTGGACGACGACCAGCACAACCCGCTGGCGACCGGGTTCATCGTGTTCGCGGCCGTGATGATGATCATGTCCGGGGCGTGGCAGGCCATGGCCGGCCTCGTCGCCCTGTTCGAGAACGAGTTCTACGTGTCGACGAGGAACTACCTCTTCGAGTTCGACGCGACGGCGTGGGGCTGGGTGCACCTGATCGTGGGGCTGATCGTGCTCTTCGCCGGTGCCGCGGTCCTCTCGGGCCAGACCTGGGGCCGCGTCGTCGGCATCACGCTCGCGGTGGTGAGCGCCATCGTCAACTTCGCGTTCATCCCGTACTACCCGTGGTGGTCGATGCTGATCATCGCGCTCGACATCTTCGTGATCTGGGCGCTGGCGGCGCACGGACGCGACGTCCCCCGCTGACCCACGGGCGGCCTGAGGCGGGTCGCGGCCCGGGCGGAGGAGTCGGATGGAGTCGCTGGTCCTGTCCGCGGTGCTGTTCGCGATCGTGGCTTGGTGCGTGCTCGCAGGTCGCTTCTCCTCGGCAGGGCTGACGGCGCCGATCTTCTTCGTGGCCGTCGGGTTCGCGCTCGCCACGGCCGCGGACCCGGTGGACCACCACGTGGAGGCGGAGCTGGTCAAGGTCGTCGCCGAGGTGACCCTGGTCTGGATCCTCTTCGCGGACGCGGCGAGCGTGCGGATGCGGGAGTTCCGGCGTGACCTGGGGACGTACGGGCGCCTGCTGGGGGTCGGCCTGCCGCTGACGGTCGCGCTCGGAACGGTGACGGCAGCCCTGCTGCTCGGGCTCGACGTCTGGGCCGCGCTCCTCCTGGGTGCCGCGCTCGCCCCCACGGACGCAGCACTCGGGGCGAGCGTGATGACCGACAAGGCGGTGCCCGAGCGGATCAGGCGCGTCCTCAACGTCGAGAGCGGCCTCAACGACGGCATCGCCACGCCCGTCGTGCTGCTCGCGATCGCCGGTGTCGCCACGGCGGAGGGCATCGCCGGCGTCGAGGACGCCGGCCACGCCGTGCTGGCGCTCGTGGTCGGGGTCGCCGTCGGAGGGACGGTCGGGGCGTTGGGCGGCGTCGTCACCCGGCGCGCGCGCCACCTGGGTTGGCTCAGCGAGGAGCTGGGAGGGCCGGCGGTCCTCGCGCTCGCGCTGCTGTCCTACACCGCGTCGCTGGTCGTGGACGGGAACGGCTTCGTCGCGGCCTTCGTCGGCGGCCTCGTGTTCGGGAACCTCGCGGGACGGGGCGGTGCCACGGAGGTCTACTTCGTCGACCAGTCGGCGTCGCTCGCCGCGATGGTGAGCTGGCTGGCCTTCGGTGCGCTGGCCGTGCCGGTGATCGGCGCCTGGCTGAGCTGGAGCGTCGTCCTGTACGCCGTGCTGAGCCTGACCGTCCTGCGGATGGTCCCGGTGGCGCTGGCGCTGCTGGGTGCCGGGCTCGACCGGTACGACGTCCTCTTCGTCGGCTGGTTCGGCCCGCGGGGCCTGGCGTCGGTGATCTTCGCGCTGCTGGCTCTGGAGGACCTCGCCGACGCCGGGCGCGAGCTGGTGGCGGTGATCGCGCTGACGGTGCTGCTGAGCGTGCTGCTGCACGGGACGACCGCCGGGCCGCTCGCCCGCCGGTTCCGGGCCGACCCGGACGTCGACACGCCGGGCGACCGCGCCTCACCTGTTGCGAGTGATCCGGCGGCGCAGGTGGGACGCTTCGATGACAGGAACGGTGCGGACTGAAGGGGAGTGCGGCCATGACCGACGAGGGATCCACCGCTCGAGGCGACCGTGCCCCGGGGCGCCACGCCCCCGAGGGGTCCGGGCGGCCGTTCGCCATCACCTTCCTCGTCGGGGCTGCGGCGCTCACCGTCGCGCTGGCCGGGCTGCGCTCGGTCGCCGACATCGTCGGCCCGGTGTTCCTGGCGCTGGTCCTCACGGTCACGGTCCACCCGATCCGTCGCCGGCTCGAGCGGACCCGGATGCCCGAGGCCGTCGCCTCGTTGCTCATGCTGGTGCTGGCGTACCTCATCCTCGTCCTGCTGACGCTCGCGTTGACGGTGTCCGTGGCCCAGCTCGCGTCCCTGCTCCCGGAGTACACGGAGGAGATCACCGACACCGTCGCCGACCTCGGCGGCGGGCTCGCGTCGCTCGGGGTCGACCAGAAGCAGATCGACACCGTGGTCGACGCGGTCGACCCCGGCTCGCTCGTCGGGGTGGCGGTGTCGTTGCTCAGCAGCACCCTGTCCGTCCTCACCGACCTCTTCTTCGTCATCACCGTGCTGCTGTTCATGGCCTTCGACACCAACGGCACCCGCCGCAACCTCGCGCTGCTCGGTGACCGGTTCCCGGACCCCGTGGCGGCGCTCGCCAGCTTCGCCCGCGGTGCCCGCAGCTACATGGGCGTCTCGGCCACCTTCGGCTTCATCGTGGCCGTGATCGACGGCGTGGTGCTCTACTTCATGGGCGTGCCGGGGGCCTTCGTGTGGGCAGTGCTCGCGTTCGTCACGAACTTCATCCCCAACATCGGCTTCGTGATCGGGGTGATCCCGCCCGCCGCGATCGCCCTGCTCGAGGGCGGCCCGAGCCTGATGCTCGCCGTGATCGTCGTCTACAGCGTCATCAACTTCGTGATCCAGTCGATCATCCAGCCCCGGGTGGTGGGGGACGCCGTGGGGTTCTCGGCCACGCTGACCTTCCTCTCGCTGGTGTTCTGGGCGTGGCTTCTCGGGCCCCTCGGTGCCCTGCTCGCCGTTCCGCTCAGCCTGCTGACGCGCGCGTTGCTGGTGGAGGCCGACCCCCGCGCCAGGTGGGCGTTGCCGCTGCTGGCGGGCAAGGTGCCTCCGGAGGAGCCGACGCCGGCGACAGCGCAGGACTGAGCCCGACGTGGACGAGGAGCAGTCCGAGGGAGAAGAGCGGGAGGAGTTCGTCACCCGTCAGATCGGGGCGAGCCTCGAGCGGCTGCCTGAGTGGCTCCGCGGCCCCGTGGAGATGATCCTCTCGCGGTGGCTGGGGAGGACCCTGATCCGGACCGCGACGGCCAGCGTCCGAGTCGGGCTCTTCGACCGGGCGATGACGATCGCGGCTCAGTTCTTCACCTCGGTGCTGCCCCTGCTGATCCTGGCCACCACGTGGGCCGGCAAGGACGACGCGGACGCGATCAGCGACGCCATGGGCATGCCCGAGGAGTCGCGATCGGTCCTCGACCAGGCGCTCTCGAACTCCGAGACCGCCGCGTTCGGCGTCGTGGGCACCCTGTTCGTGCTGGGGTCCGCCACGAGCCTGTCCCGCGCCCTCACCCGGGCTTTCGTGGCGATCTGGCAGGTCCGCAGGCCCAAGGGCAGCATCGGGACCGCCTGGCGATGGCTCGCCGTGGTCCTCGTCCTGGCCATGGCCCTGGTGGTCGGCCACGCGCTCGGCCAGCAGGCCCGGTTCCTGCCGCCCCGCGAGGTCTGGCCGGTCGCGCTCTCGTTCGTCACCGACGTTGGCGTCGCGGTGTTCGTCCCGTGGGTGCTGCTGGCGGGGATCGTCGGGATCCGGCGGCTGCTCCCCGGCGCACTGGTCTTCGCCGTGGTGATGCTCGCCGTCCGGCCAGCAGCGGAAGCGTGGCTGCCGCGTGCGCTCGAGACCAGCGCAGAACGCTACGGCCCCATCGGTCTCGCCTTCACCTACCTCGCCTGGCTGTACGTCGTGGCGTTCGTCTTCGTCGCCGCCTCGATCCTCGGGCAGGTGCTCGCGACCGATCGTGGGCGCCTGGGCAGCTGGATCAGGGGACAGGCGGCCCCGGAGCACGAGTAGCCGCCGGACGGTACGCCTCCGGCGCGGGCGGCTCGTCGACCGACTGACGGTGCCCGCAGTGGCGCAGCATCGTCCGCAGCGCCACGTGCAGGGCATCGGCCCCGACGATCCGCTCGGCCGGGAACGGCAGGCCCGTCGGGACCACGACGCAGGCGCGGTCCTGCCAGCCGCCGAGCCCGCCGTGGCACCCGACCAGGTCCTCGAAGGCCGCCACCTCCTCGGTGCCGGGGTCGACCAGGCTGTTGACGTAGATGTCCGGCGCCTCGGGACGGTGGGCCACCCGGCGAACGAACGCCGCCGCGTCGGGCCCGAAGGGGAGGAGCGGGTCCTCGCCCTCGACGTGCCCGTCGTCGATCCGGTGCCACCCGGCCGCACCCAGGGCCACCGGGCCGTCGTCGTCGTGCACGACGACGAACCCGATGCCGGGGTGGGCGGCGAGCCCGTCCACGAGATGGGGGAACCGCTGGTCCAGGGCGCGCCGGTCCAGCCGCTCCTTCTCGCCCCGGACGTAGACCAGCCCCAGGTTGCCCGAGCCGAAGACGTGGAACGTCTCCTCGCCCACGGCCGCGGTGTCGCCGTCGCCCACGCCGGCCGGTCGGTTGGGGTCGCGCTTGTCCATCGCTGCGCCGGCGCTGGTCATGCCCCGGCCCGTGACGCCGGTGCCGGAGAGCTCGTCGACCAGGGCCCGGGTGCGGCCCCAGCCCTCGACGTCGTCATCGGAGGACGCGACCGTCGTGCTGGACAACCGCGCGACGAGCGTGGCCAGCTCCTCGCCGTACCGGTCGGCGAACGGGGTGCCCTGGGCCTGGCCGTGGTCGGAGAGGACGACGAAGTGATAGCGGCGCGGAGAGGCCGCGGCGACCAGCTCGAGCTGGCTGAGCACAGCGTCGACCGACTCCAGCGCCTCGAGCGACTCGGCGCGCAGGATGCCGGCGTGGTGGGCGATCTCGTCGTAGTCGACGTAGTCGACGTAGATGGAGCGGGTGCCGCCCAGCATGTGCTGGGCCACGAGGATCGTGTTGAGGTCGCGCAGCGCCCCGTTGGTCACCGAGCGCAGCAGGGCCGTCTCCCACGAGCGGGTGCACCGGGGCTGGACGTCGCGGCGGATCGCCCGCCGGGTCTGGAACCGGTCGCGGGCCAGCTCCGACACGGAGCGCGAGAGCGCCCGGGTCAGGCCGGCGGGGTGGAGCACGAACTCCGCCACCGCGCGCCGCGCGGTCTCGCCGCCCCGCACCCGGCGGCTCATGGTGAGCACGGCCGTGGGTGCGTCGCCGGTGAAGAGGTTGCTGATGCTGACCCCGTCGTCGACGAGCAGGCCGCGCCCGGTGGACAGCATCTCCTCGATCACCGCGGCGTCTCGTGGCCGGTTGGCGACCAGGATCCGGTCTCCGGCCCGGTCGTACCAGCGGAACGCCGGGATCCCGTCGATCACCCCGTGCAGGATCCCCATCTGGCTGGCCGGGGTGGTGGCGGGGAGCTTGGGGGTCCACTCGTGGAGGGTGTGGCTGCCGGACCTCACCCAGCGGCTGAGCGTCGGGACCGTTCCGGCCGTGATCGCCATCTGCAGCACCGGGAACGGCACCCCGTCCAGCTGCACGAACACCACGCCGTCGGTGTCGGCGTCGGTCAGCGTGGGTGGCCGACGGCGCTGGGACGCCATCAACCGGCTCAGCAGCACCTGGGAGGTCCCTGCACTGCCGAACCAGCCGAGGACGGTGCTGACGAGCCCGACGACGATGGCCACGAGCAGCGCGGTGAGCGGGTCCTCCAGGGAGACGTCCGGGAGGACGGCTGCGGTGACGAGCACGATCAGGCCCTGGCCGGTGAAGGCGAGGAGCAGCACGCCGATCCAGCCGAGCCTGACCGCGGCTCCCACGAGGACGGGCTGGGTCAGCACGCCCAGCAGGGCCATCGTGGCGGCGAAGACGAACGGCATCAGCGGCTCGGCGACGTGGAAGCCGGGGAGCAGCCAGTCGCACAGCCAGATCGCGGGCACGATGAGCAGCACGGAGGCGACGTACGACGCGAGGTGCGCGTACCACGGTCGGCGCCACGACTCCCGCGTCAGGTCACCGGCGACCCGGGAGCGGCCGGCAGCCACCGTCGGGCGCGCAGGGTCGGCCTCGTGCTCCGGCTCCTCCATCGGCTGTCCTCCTCGGTGCGCTGCACGGACGATGTTCCTCGATCCGGTCGCGGCTGCGCGTCACGCGGATCGGGTGAGACCGTCGACCGTTCGCCGGACTCACCCGGATCGCATGATGCGCAGCGGCTCCCGTCGCCCGCACGATCGGAGCCGACACCACTCCAGGGAGACGCCGATGGACGAGAGCAGCCAGACAGCTCGGATGAGCGTCGCAGCATCGCCACGGCCATCGCGTGGGCGCGGGGCCGCTGCCGTCCTCTGCCTCGTGCTGGCGGGCCTCCTGGCGACCCCGGCAGCCGTGGCGTACTGGGGGCAGCGCACCATCAACGACACCCAGCGCTACGTGGAGACGGTCGGCCCGCTCGTGGACTCCCCGGAGGTGCAGGACGCCATCGCCACGACCGTGACCGATGCGATCCAGCAGCAGGTCGACGTCGAGGCCCTCCTGACCCAGGCGTTCTCCGGGGTGATCGCGGACGCCCCGCGCCTGGAGCTGCTCGTGGGGCCGCTGTCGGCGGCGATCAACGGGGCCGTCGAGCGGCAGGTGCGCGAGTTCATCGCCTCGGACACCTTCGCGGACCTCTGGACGCGTGTGAACACCCGCGCCCAGCAGGCGCTGCAACGCATCCTCGAGGGCGACCAGTCGGGGGCCGTGTCGCTGCAGGGCGACGAGGTCGTGCTCGACGTCTCGGAGGTCATCGACGAGGTGAAGGCGCGACTGGTGGACCGGGGGCTCACGTTCATCGAGAACGCGCCGATCCCCGAGACGGACCGCCAGATCGTGCTGCTCGACGCCCCGCAGCTCGAGCAGCTGCGGACGATCTACGCGTTCTCCAACCCGGTGGCGAAGTGGCTCCTCCCGTTCGTCGGTGCGCTGTTCGTGCTCGCCTTCGTGCTGGCCCGACGGAAGGCGCGGATGACCGTCGCCATCGGCGCGGTGATCGCCGCCAACGCGGTGCTGATCGCCTTCGCCCTCTCGGTCGGCGGGCAGCTGTTCGACAACGAGCTCTCCGGGACGGCCCTCGGACCGGCCAGCACCGCCTTCTACGAGACCCTCCTGGCCTACCTCCAGCGCGGGCAGCAAGTCATCCTGTGGCTGGGCCTGGCGCTGGTCGTGGCCGGCTGGTTCGCCGGGAGCAATGCCTCGGGCACCGGCGTGCGGACCGCGGTCGTGGGTGGGCTGGAGCGGGCCGGGGCGGCGATGCCGGGGGACCAGCTCCGCGGTGCGGGCAGCTGGGTGGCCGCGAACCTGCGATGGCTCCGCTTCGTCGTGCTCGGCCTGGGTCTCGTGGGCCTGTTGTGGGGCAACGACGTCTCGCTCGCCCGCTGGTGGTGGTCCCTGTCGATCGTCCTCGTCGTGCTCGCAGTGCTGCAGGTGCTGGCCGGGGCAGGACGGCGCGAATACCTCACCTCGGATGAGGTCCCGGCCGGCTGACCTCCCTAGTTTCTTAAGCAACCAACACCCGCCGGCTGGGCCGGGCGGCCACCGGAGAGGAACGTCATGAGCTTCTGGGACGTCTTGTGGTTCATCTTGATCTCGTACGTCTTCATCGCCTACCTGATGCTCCTGTTCCACATCATCACCGACATCTTCCGCGACAAGGAGCTCTCGGGCTGGGGCAAGGCGGGCTGGTCGATCTTCCTGGTCCTGCTCCCGCTGCTGGCCTCGCTCATCTACCTGATCTCCCGCGGGGCGAGCATGGCCCGGCGCCAGCAGGAGTGGGTCGACCGCCAGATCGCGGCCCAGGACGACCGCATCCGCGCTGTGGCCGGGACCTCCGGCGGCGGTGCAGCCTCGCAGGTCGCGGAGGCCAAGGCGCTGCTGGACTCCGGGGCGATCACGCAGGCGGAGTACGAGACGCTGAAGCAGAAGGCGCTGGCCTGACTAGCTCGCGCTGCCGAGCATCCCCAGCACGAGATCGACCAGGCGCACCAGCGCCGAGCCGAGCAGCGCACCCGTGGCGACGGCGAGCGCCAGCAGCAGCAGCATCGTGAGGAGCACCCCGACGCGGTGGTGCCGCTCGAGGAACGTGGGGGCGTCTTCCCGGCTCATGGTGCCGGAGCTCCGGACACCGGGGGTGACAACGGGGCCAGGTGCACGTCGGCCGGGTCGTCGGCGCCGTACCGGGCGGCGCCGGCCAGGGCTGCCTGGTTCAGCAGGGCGGACTGGGTGGCCGGGACCGAACCCTCGTCGTCGGCCCACGCGCGGAGGGCCGGCGCCTGCAGGGCTCGGCCGAACGAGAAGCTCAGCTGCCAGGGCTGGGGAGCCGCTCGGTTGAGCGCCGCGAGACGCGCGGCCGCCTGCTCCTCGGTCTGGCCCCCGGAGAGGAATACGATGCCGGGCACGGAGGCCGGCACCGTGTCGCGCAGCACCGCCAGGGTCCGGTCCGCGATCGCGGCGTCGTCGACGGACTCCGTGGCGTCTGCTCCGGGCAGGACCATGTTGGGCTTGAGCAGGGTCCCGGCGAGGTCGACCCGGTACCGGGCCAGCTCCTCGTAGACGTACCTGAGGGCGGCCGAGGTCACGCTTGCGCACCTCTCCAGCGAGTGCGGCCCGTCCATCAGCACCTCGGGCTCCACGATCGGGGTGAGGCCCGACTCCTGGGCGAGCGCGGCGTAGCGGGCCAGCGCGTGCGCGTTGGCCCGGAGGCACGCCTCGCTCGGTCGGTCCTCACCGATCCGGATCACTGCGCGCCACTTGGCGAAGCGAGCCCCGAGCGCGGCGTAGTCGGCGAGCCGTTCGCGGAGTCCGTCGAGACCGGCCGTCACCACCTCGCCCGGGAAGGACGGCAGCGCGGTCACGCCGGCGTCGACCTTGATGCCCGGGATGATCCCGGCGCGGTCGAGGAGCTGGGGCATCGGCGTGCCGTCAGCGGCACGCTGCCGGATCGTCTCGTCGTAGAGGATGACGCCGCTCACGTGTCGGGCGAGGTCCGGTGTGGTGAACAGGGTCTCCCGGTAGGCACGTCGGACGGGCTCGGTCGACTCGAGACCGACCCCCGCCAAGCGTCGTGCCATGGTCGGGGTGCTCTCGTCCGCAGCCAGGATCCCCTTGCCGGGTGCCACGAGCGCGAGGGCCGTGGCCCTGGTCGTCGACGCTGTCATGTGCTGCCTCCTACGGCGTCCGGAGCGGGCGTACCGGCGACCACCTGACCCGATCCTCGTCGTGGCGCGCGGTCGCGTCCCGAGGCTTGCTTCCCCGGTGGGTGGGACCTTGGTCCCACGTCAGCCCGCCGGCTCGGCCGCGGCGCACGGGACGAGCACCTCGGTCCGCGGCTGCGGCACGTCGGGCTCGTCGAGGTAGCACTCCCACGGAGGACCGGACACGGTCAGGCCGTGGTCCTCGACCCAGTCGGTCACGGCCCTGTAGACCGCGGCCACCTCCTCGTACGGCCCCCGGTGGAGGCACCGGGCAACCGTGCCTCCGGGGAGCTCTGCAGGGACGACCCGGCCTGACGCGGTAACCGGTCGAGCCGCCGGAAAGCCTGCCTCGACCCGGAAGCGACCGGCGGCGACGGGGACGTAGCGGCCGAGGGGTGGCCCGGTGGGGTCCAGACCCTGCTGGGCGAGGACCGTCATCACCTCCTCGAAGGCGCCACCGAGGAAGCCGGGGAACTCTCCGACGTCCACGTCGGCCCGCACGACAGCGACATGCTGCGGGGGAACGTCGACGAGCTCGATGTCGTGGTCCATGGGGCACGGTCGCCCCGGCGCGCTCGCGACCGGAAGGGTCCTTGGTCCTGCCATGGGAGGACCAGCACCTCTCAGGACGGGGCGCCGAGCTGCGCGAGGCTGCCCACACCTCGGCGGGCACCCCGAAGTCCAGGCCGAGTGCGACGTTGCCGGCGGCGGGCACCGTGGTCACCGTGATGAACACCCCGGACAGCCCGCCGACCTTGGCGGACGTCAGCGACAGCACACCTTCGGCGCCGGCGACGACCGCGACGATGAACGACCACCTGTCCGGCGTGTAGATGAAGGCCGTGTCCAGGCGTGGAGCCGTCACCTGCGCGTAGGTCACCCAGCCGAGCCATCGTGCGAGCAGGGCTGCGAGCACGGTCAGGGCGATCGCGACGGCGAAGTTGAGCACCAGCGTGCGAGTCCGCGAACCAGAGCATGAGTAGCGGCGCCGCACGAGAGCGAGCCCCAGGGCAGCGATCGCCACGAACTCGGGACCGAGCACCATCGCTCCGATGACCAGTACCCGTGAGTCCAGCGCGATGGCGATGCTGGCGATCATGGTCGCCAACGTCATGAACGTGACGTAGGTCCAGGTGAGCTCGGACTCCTCTAGGCGCGCTGGGTGACGTCCGCCCACACCACCGTGTCGGCGGAGGACCCGGGAGTACGGCGCTCGGCGTCCAGGACGCGGCGGGACAGCCACGTGACGACGGGCTGGTTGTGGATGGTGTGCGCCCAGGTGACGCAGGCGGTCGACGACGGCGTTCACCCCCTCGCGGGCGACGTCGGCCTCGACGATGTCGCCCTCGGGTTCCAGCGAAGCGCCACGGACACGGCTCAGGCTCGTGACCGCGAGGTCTCACTGCAGGGCAGTGATGACCTCGCGCGTCGGGTCGCGCGGGCTCGCGATGCGGAGGTGCTGCATGGCCTTCAGTCTGTCTCACGCTGCAGGGGACAGGTCACGTCACTCGGACCCCAGTCCGGTGGCGACCTGGTCGGCGAGGAGGACGGCGACGCGGCGCTGCTCTCGGGACGGGTACGCGACGACACTGGTGGCGGTCACCAGGAAGTGCCCGACCACGTCCGCGCCCCGACGTACGACGATGGCGGTGTGCTCGTTGGTCGGCAGGCCGAGCCGGTCGACGTCGACGACGCGGCCCTCCCTCGTGAGCACCCCGTCGTGGTCCAGCGCGGCCACCCGGGCGTCGTGGACCGGGCCCGGGACGAACCGGCACGAGTCGGCCCCCAGCACGGCGGTGACCTGGCGGGAGACGATCTCGATCAGTGCCGGAGTGGGGGTCTGGCCCTCCGAGACCACCTTGGCGGTGCCGAGGACTCCCTCGAGGTAGCCGGAGCGCCGGGCAGCCCGCGCCTGCTGCCGGTGCCCCCACAGGGCTATCTCGGTCACGGACGCGCCGATGATGATCAGCAGCACCGTCGCCTCGATGTCGTCTGCATCCGCGATCGTGAAGCGCAGGTAGGGCTCGGTGAGGAAGAAGTCGAACCAGAGGCTGCCGGAAAGCGCCGCGAGCAGGCCCGCGACCCGGTCGCCCGAGGCGGACGCGGCCACGACCCACAGGACGAGGACCAGCACGGCCGTCGCCGTGGTGACGCTGTCCTGGACCGTCGACAGCGCGGCGCACGTCGCCAGCGGCAGGACCACGGCACCGACGCGTGCTGCAGTGCGCCAGCGTCGCGCCACCGGCTGATCCTCGGTCGGGCTGCTCATGTGGGCCCACCGCCTCTCCGTCGTCCTGACGTGGTGGTCATGGCTCGAAGCGATAGCCCATACCGGGCTCGTTGAGGAGGTGGCGGGGACGCGACGGGTCAGGCTCGAGCTTGCGGCGCAGCTGGGCCATGTAGACGCGCAGGTTGCCCTGGGCCGTCTCGTAGCCGGGACCCCAGACCTCGGTCAGCAGCTGGCGCTGGCTCAGCAGCTTGCCGGGGTGTCGTACGAGGACCTCGAGCAGGTGCCACTCCGTCGGCGTGAGCCGTACGTCCTCGCCATCCCGGGTGACGCGGTGGGCCGCGAGGTCCACCATGACCTCTCCGAGCTGCACGACCGGCTGTTCCTGCGTGTCACCGGACCGGCGGGTCATCGCGCGCAGGCGAGCGAGGAGCTCGTCCATGCCGAACGGCTTGGTCACGTAGTCGTCGGCTCCTGCGTCGAGCGCCTCGACCTTGTCGAGGCTGTCGGTCCGTCCCGAGAGCACGAGAATGGGTACCTCTGTCCAGCCACGCAGCCCCGCGATGACGTCGGTGCCCTCCATGTCCGGGAGGCCGAGGTCGAGGATGACGACCTCGGGATGGTGACCGGCTGCTGCCGCGAGTGCCTCCGCGCCCGTCGCGGCCCCACTGACGTCATAGCCGCGGGCACGCAGGTTGATGGTCAGTGCGCGGAGGAGCTGCGGCTCGTCGTCGACCACGAGGACGCGCGTCATCGAGGCGTCCCGTCGCGCTCACGCCGGCCGGGGGCAGCGGCGGGGATGTCGGAGGCGGTCGGCAGGGAGACCACCATGGTCAGGCCGCCGCCGGGCGTCTCCTCGGGCTCCAGCGTGCCGCCCATCGCCTCGGTCAGGCCACGGGAGAGGGCCAGGCCGAGACCGATGCCGGTGGTGTTGTCGGTGTCGCCCAGGCGTTGGAAGGGCAGGAAGATCCGGTCCCAGTCGTCGGCCGGGATGCCCGGGCCGCGGTCGATGACGCGGATCTCGACCCGCTCCGCCAGCGTGCTGCAGGTCAGGTGGGGTGGCCGCTGCGCTGGTGAGTAGCGCAGGGCGTTGGCTCCGATGTTGGCGAGGACCCGCTCGAGCAGGCCGGGGTCCGCCCGCACGAGAGGGAGGTCGTCGGGTGCGTCGATGACGATGGTGCGGCCGTCCTCGCCGAGGTCGTCGAGCGCCCGCGCGACGACCTCGTCCACGGCCGTGGGCTGCAGGTCGATCGACATCGCTCCGGTGTGCAGCCGGCTCATGTCGAGCAGGTTGTCGACCAGTCCGGCCAGCCGGTCCAGCGAGGTGTCGGCAGCGTGCAGCAGCTCGCGCCGGTCGTCCGCGGGAAGGTCGAGGTCGAGGCTCAGGAGGGTCGCGACGGACGCCTTCGCCGCGGCGAGCGGGGTCCGGAAGTCGTGGCCCACGGCCGCGAGGAGGGCGGTGCGGACCTTGTTGGCCTCGGCGAGGGGCGCGGCCTCGGCCGCTGCCCGGCTGAGCCGGATGTGGTCGAGCACGACTGCGGCCTGGGCGGCGAACGCACCGACCAGCCGCTGGTCCTCGGCCTCCAGCAGGCGTCCGCAGAGGGCGAGGACCAGGCGCTCACCTGCGGGCACCTGGGTGTCGGCGTCGCTCGGCCGGGCGACCGGGGAACCGGCGCTCGCCACCGGCACCCAGCCGCCGGCGTCGCGCTCGAGCAGGGTGACCGACCGGAGTGCGAAGGTCTCCCGGACCCGGTCCAGCATCTCCGTCAGGGCCTCCTCGCCGCCCAGGACGCTGCCGGCGAGGTTGGCCAGCGTACGAGCCTCGGCGGCCGCGCGGGCCGCCTGCCGGGTCCGCCTGGCGGCGAGGTCGACGGTCGAGCTGACGAGTGTCGCCACCAGGACGAAGACCAGCAGCGCGAGGGCGTTGTTGGTGTCGCCGATGGTCAGCGTGTGCAGCGGGGGAGTGAAGAAGTAGTTCAGCAGGACCGACCCCAGCACGGCCGCGATGAGTGCCGGCGCGAGGCCGCCGACCAGGGCCACCACGACCGTGAGGAGCAGGAAGAGCAACATGTCGCTGACCAGGTTCAGCTCGCTCGGAAATGGACTGAGCGCCAGGGTGAGGAGGGGCGGTAGCGCCAGGGCGAGGACGTACCCCTGCAGCTTCCGACGAGGTCCGAGGCTGCCGCCGCCGTGCGGCAGCGACACCCCGCGCCCGGTGTGGGCGTGGGTGACGATGTGGACGTCGATGTCGCCGGACGCCCGGACGGTGTCACTGGCCGTTCCCGGG
This sequence comes from Nocardioides euryhalodurans, assembly GCF_004564375.1. Lineage (NCBI taxonomy): Bacteria > Bacillati > Actinomycetota > Actinomycetes > Propionibacteriales > Nocardioidaceae > Nocardioides > Nocardioides euryhalodurans. Next base: position 843,248 of record NZ_CP038267.1, on the reverse strand, counting down.
CTGAACACCCGGGCCAGGGCAGGTCGACGGCTGTCGCCCAGGACCAGCTGGGTGGCGTTCTCGGCCCTCGCGAAGGCGAGCAGCGCCGCCGGGACGTCGTCGCCGAGCACCTGGTGGTAGGTCCCACCCAGAGACTCGACGAGCAACCGCTGGGTGGCCAGCGCGCCCTGGCTCGCACCGGAGAGCCCGTCGGAGCGGGCGACGTGCACGGCGAGCAGGTCGCCCCCGCTCGCGCGGGCAGCGATGCGAGCCGCCCGGCGTACGAGCGTCTCACCCTCGGGGCCTCCGGTGAGGGCGACGACGACCCGCTCCCTGGCCTCCCAGGTACCGGTGATGTCGTGCGTGTCCCGGTACTGCTGGAGGGCGTCGTCGACCCGGTCGGCGGTCCACAGCAGGGCGAGCTCGCGGAGGGCGTTGAGGTTGCCGGCACGGAAGTAGTTGGACAGGGCGGCGTCGATCTTCTCCGGGGCGTAGACGTTGCCGTGGGCCAGGCGCCGCCGCAGGGCCTCGGCACTCATGTCCTCGAGCTCGATCTGGTCGGCGGCGCGGACGACGGCGTCGGGCACGGTCTCCCGCTGGGGGACCCCGGTGATCTTCTCGACGACGTCGTTGACCGACTCCAGGTGCTGGATGTTGACCGTGGTGATGACGTCGATGCCGGCGTCCAGGAGCTCGTCGATGTCCTGCCACCGCTTGGTGTTCCGAGAGCCGGGGACATTGGTGTGGGCGAGCTCGTCGACCAGCGCGACCTTGGGGTGACGGGCGAGGACGGCGTCGACATCCATCTCCTCGAACGTGGAGCTGCGGTAGGCGACGGGCTTTCGGGGGACCAGCTCCAGGCCGTCGACCAGGTCCGCGGTGTGCTGCCGCCCGTGCGTCTCGACGAAGCCGACGACCACGTCGGTGCCTCGCTCCGCGCGCCGGTGTCCCTCGCCCAGCATGGCGTAGGTCTTGCCCACGCCGGGTGCTGCGCCGAGGTAGACCCTGAGCTTGCCGCGGGTGGCCACGGACCTAGTCTGCCCTTCCGCCGGAGGCGTCGAGCGCCAGGTTGAGCATCAGCACGTTGACGCCGGGCTCGCCCAGGAAGCCGAGGGCCCTGCCGTCGGTGTGCTCGGCCACCAGCTCCCGGACCTGCTGCTCGTCGAGGCCGCGAACCTCCGCGACGCGCGCCACCTGCTGCTCGGCGTAGAGGGGACTGATGTGGGGGTCCAGCCCCGAGGCGCTGGCGAGCAGCGCGTCGGGTGCGACCTCGGAGGGATCGGTCCCGTCGAGCGCGGCGGCCGCGTCCCGCCGTTCCTCGACGGCTGCGAGCAGCTCGGCGTTCTCGGGGCCGAGGTTGGACGCGGAGCTGGCGAGCGGGTCGTAGCCCTCGCCGGCCGCCGAGGGCCGGGACTGGAAGTACTCCGGCCGGCCGTCGAAGCCCTGGCCCAGCAACGAGGAGCCGACGACCTCGCCGTCGCGTTCGATGAGGGCTCCGTCCGCCCGACCCGGGAAGGCCGCCTGGGCGAAGCCGGTCATGGCGAGGGGATAGGCGAGGCCGAGCAGGACGGTCATCACGAGGACCATGCGGGCCGCGGCCCATGCCTGGCGTACGGCGGGCCGGCCGAGTGGGGTGGTCATGCGCGTGCCTTTCAGCCGATGCCGGGGAGCTGGGAGACGAACAGGTCGATGAGCTTGATGCCGACGAACGGCGCGACGATGCCGCCGACGCCGTAGACGGCCAGGTTGCGACGCAGCATCGCGGCGGCGGAGGAGGGGGTGTAGCGGACGCCGCGCAGGGCCAGCGGGATCAGGCCGATGATGATGAGCGCGTTGAAGATCACCGCGGACAGGATCGCGGACTGTGGCGTGGCCAGTCCCATGATGTTGAGCCGGTCCAGCCCGGGGTAGGCGACCGCGAACATCGCGGGGATGATGGCGAAGTACTTCGCCACGTCGTTGGCGATGGAGAAGGTGGTCAGCGAGCCGCGGGTGATGAGCAGCTGCTTGCCGATCTCGACGACCTCGATGAGCTTGGTGGGGTTGGAGTCGAGGTCGACCATGTTGCCGGCCTCCTTGGCCGACGACGTACCGCTGTTCATCGCGACGCCCACGTCGGCCTGCGCCAGCGCCGGGGCGTCATTGGTGCCGTCGCCGGTCATCGCGACCAGGCGCCCGCCCTCCTGCTCCTTCCGGATCAGCGCCATCTTGTCCTCGGGGGTGGCCTCGGCGAGGAAGTCGTCCACGCCGGCCTCCTCCGCGATCGCCCGGGCGGTGAGCGGGTTGTCGCCGGTGATCATGACCGTCCGGATCCCCATGCGGCGCATCTCGTCGAAGCGCTCGCGCATGCCTTCCTTGACCACGTCCTTGAGGCTGATCACGCCGAGGGCGCGCGCGGGGCTGCCCGGGACGTGCTCGGCCACGACCAGCGGGGTCCCGCCCCCGGTGGAGATGGCGTCGACGATGACCCCCACCTCGGCGGTCGGGTGTCCGCCGTTGTCGCGCACCCACTTCATCACGGCCGCGGCCGCGCCCTTGCGGACCTGACGGCCCCCCTGGAGGTCGACTCCCGACATCCGGGTCTGCGCGGTGAAGGGGACGAAGCCGGCCGTCGACAGCTCCCCGGGTGACCTCTCGCGCAGTCCGTGGCGGGTCTTGGCGAGCACGACGATCGAGCGCCCCTCCGGGGTCTCGTCGGCCAGGCTGGACAGCTGTGCGGCGTCCGCCAGCACCTGGTCGTCGCAGTCGGTGACCGGGATGAACTCTGCGGCCTGGCGGTTGCCGAGCGTGATGGTCCCGGTCTTGTCCAGGAGGAGGGTGTTGACGTCGCCCGCCGCCTCGACCGCCCGGCCCGACATCGCCAGCACGTTGTGCTGGACCAGCCGGTCCATGCCCGCGATGCCGATCGCCGACAGCAGCGCGCCGATGGTGGTCGGGATCAGGCAGACCAGCAGCGCCACGAGCACGATGACCGACTGCTCGGCGCCGGAGTAGACCGCGAACGGCTGCAGCGTGGCCGTGGCAGCCAGGAACACGATCGTGAGGCTCGCCAGCAGGATGTTGAGCGCTATCTCGTTGGGGGTCTTCTGGCGGCTCGCACCCTCGACCAACGCGATCATCTTGTCGATGAAGCTCTCACCCGGCCGCGCCGTGATCTCGACGACGATCCGGTCGGAGAGCACTTTGGTGCCGCCGGTGACCGAGCTCCGGTCGCCCCCGGACTCCCGGATCACCGGGGCGGACTCACCGGTGATGGCCGACTCGTCCACGCTGGCGATGCCCTCCACGACGTCCCCGTCGCCGGGGATCACCTCGCCCGCGACGACCACGACCCGGTCGCCCAGGCGCAGCTGCGATGCGGGGAGGTCCTCGGTGTCGCCGGAGCCCGAGAGCCGTCGGGCGGTCGTCTCGGTCCTGGTCCGTCGGAGCGTGGCCGCCTGCGCCTTCCCGCGCCCCTCGGCGACGGCCTCCGCGAGGTTGGCGAACACGACCGTCACCCACAGCCACGCCACCACCGTCCAGGCGAAGGTCCCGGTGTCGGCGATCGCGGACACGGTGGCGAACACCGCGCCGACCTCGACCACGAACATGACCGGGTTGCGCACCATGACCCGTGGGTCCAGCTTGCGCATGGCCTCGGGCACCGCGGCGAGGAGCATCCTGGGGTCGAGCAACCCCGCGGCGACGCGGGTGGGGGCAGGGACGGGGGTGGTGGTCAGGGTCGACATCACAAGCCTTCCGCAAGAGGACCGAGTGCGAGGACGGGGAAGAAGGTCAGGCCCGCCACGAGGACGGTCACGCCGGTGAGCATCCCGATGAACAGCGGGCCACGAGTGGGCAGCGTGCCGCCGGTCTCGGGCACCTCCTGCTGGCGTGCCAGGGACCCGGCGAGGGCCAGCACGAAGACGATCGGCAGGAAGCGACCGAGCAGCATGGCCAGCCCTAGGGCAGTGTTGAAGAACGGGGTGTTCGCGCTGAGGCCGGCGAACGCCGAGCCGTTGTTGTTGCCGGCGGACATGAAGGCGTAGAGCACCTCGGAGAGACCGTGCGGCCCGGGGTTCAGCATCGAGTCCCGGGGCGTCTCGAAGGACATGGCAAGCGCAGTCCCTCCGAGCACGACGAGGGGCATCGTGAGGATGTGGAGCGAGACCAGCTTGATCTCCCTGCCGGTGATCTTCTTGCGGAGGTACTCAGGGGTGCGGCCGACCATCAGGCCGGCGACGAACACCGTCAGGAGCGCGAGCACGAGCATCCCGTAGAGGCCGGAGCCGACACCGCCGGGTGCCACCTCGCCCAGACCCATGTTGAGGATCAGCAGCCCGCCGCCCACGCCGGAGTACGACGAGTGGAACGAGTCGACCGCGCCGGTCGACGTACCCGTGGTGGAGACGGCGAAGAGGGCGGAGGACCACTCGCCGAAGCGGGTCTCCTTGCCCTCCATGGCGGCGCCGGCCGCCTGCAGGGCCGTGCCGGCCCGGTTGACCTCGAGGGCGGTGACGGCCGTGACGAGCACGCCCCACAGGACGGCCATGGTGGCCAGGAGCGCGTGGCCCTGGCGCTTGTCGCCGACCATCAGGCCGAAGGTCCGGGTGAGGGACACCGGGATCAGCAGCAGCAGGAAGATCTCGAACAGGTTGCTGAGGGCAGTGGGGTTCTCGAAGGGGTGCGAGGAGTTGGCGTTGTAGAAGCCGCCCCCGTTGGTCCCCAGCTCCTTGATCGCCTCCTGCGAGGCGACCGGGCCGCCGGTGATGGTCTGCTGCCCGCCGGTGAGGGTGGTGGCGTCGGTGCCGGCCGAGAGGTTCTGGATCGCCCCCAGGGCGATCAGGACGACGGCCGCGACCACCGCGAGGGGGAGCAGGACGCGGAAGGTCACACGGACCAGGTCCACCCAGAAGTTGCCGATCCCATCCGTCCGCGAGCGTGCGAATCCCCGGATGAGCGCGACCGCGACGGAGATCCCCACGGCGGCCGAGACGAAGTTCTGCACGGCCAGGCCGGCCATCTGCGTGAGGTGGCCCATCGTGGCCTCGCCCGAGTAGGCCTGCCAGTTGGTGTTGGTCACGAAGGACGCGGCGGTGTTGAACGCCAGCGCCGGGTCGACGCCGGGGAAGCCCAGCGACCACGGCAGCCCCGACTGGAACCGCTGGAGGGCGTAGAGCGCCGCGACCCCGACGAACGAGAACGCGAGCACGGACGTGGCGTACGCCGTCCAGCGCTGTTCGGCGCGGGGGTCGACCCCCACCAGGCGGTAGACGAGGCGCTCGATCCGCAGGTCGCGCTCGGCGGTGAACACCCGTGCCATGTGGCCGCCCAGCGGTCGGTAGCAGACCGCGAGGGCGGCCAGCAGCATGCCGATCTGGAGGAGACCGGCCATGGTGTCGGACATCTCAGAAACGCTCCGGGAAGAGAAGGGCCGCGACCAGGTAGCAGAAGAGCAGGGCGCTCACGAGCAGCCCGGCGAGGGCGTCGACGTTCACAGCCGATCCACCCCCTTGACGAGCAGCAGCGCGGCGAGGAAGAAGAGGACGGTCAGCCCGAGGTAGAGCACGTCAGCCACGGGCGTACTCCTCGGTCACGTGGGAGAGCCCGGCGCCGTGGTGGGGAGCGGGCGGGGTTGTCAGCGAGGTCACGGGCCCATGCAACGCCTGCCCCTCCCCGTTCGGGGGCTCCCTAACGCGTCCCTAACGCCGTCCCCGCGAATCCTCACGGCTCCCTGACAGCGGGCGCGCGGTTTCTCCCTGCCGGCGGTGGCCGGGCCGCATGGCCCAGCGCGCCGTGACCTAGTGCTCTCCTCCCCGCGAGCCGCGTGGCACACGCTGGTCGAGCAGGCAACGAGAGGAGAGGCGCATGGACCTCGACGAGCTGATGTCGACAGCACGGGAGTCACTGACCGTGCGGAGGGTGTTCGGCGACCCGGTCGAGCGCGGTGGTCTCACCGTGATCCCGGCGGCGTCCGTGACAGGCGGCCTGGGCGGCGGCAAGGGGACCGACCCCAAGGGGCAGGAGGGCGAGGGCGGCGGCTTCGGGATGAGCGGACGTCCGGCCGGGGTGTTCGTGATCGGTGACGGCCAGGTGACCTGGCGCCCGGCCCTGGACGCCAACCGGGCGTTCACCGTGGTCGGCCTCGTGGTGGCGGCGTACCTGCTCACGAGACCGCGGCTGGCCCGCGCCCGCTCCGCCCACGCGGCGACCTCGGCCGGCGCGCCGGCCGCAGACGACTGAACGGCAGCGCCCGGCGAGCAGGGCTCGGTCAGCTGAGCGGCCGGATCCGGCCGCTGGCCTCCGCGGGCGGCTCGGTGCGGGCTGCCCGCGCGCGGGCGGCGACGTCCTCCGGGAACAGCGCCGACCTGCCCCCGACCACGTGCACGCCGAGGACCTCCTCGGTGGCGCGCAACCGGCCGTCGACCCAGAGCTCGTGCCAGATCCACAGCAGCTTGCCGGTGGCACCGATGACCGAGGAGCGGACCTCGAGGTCGCGGCCGGCGGACACCTCGTCGAGGTACCGGACGTGGGCCTCGACCGTGTAGAGCGACGCGTCGTGCGCCTCCCGGTACGCCGGGCCGAGCCCGACCAGGACCATGACGGCGTCGGTGGCGTGCCCGAACACCAGCACGTAGTAGGGCTCGGACAGGTGGCCGTTGTAGTCGATCCACGCGTCTTGGACCGGCTCCCGCCACACCACGGGATCGATGGTCACGCGCGCCCCAGCGCGCGCAGGATCGCGATGACGCCCCGGTCCCGCTCGGCCACGAGGTCGTCGATGCTCCTGCCGTCCGCCTCCCGGTCGCACCCGTCGACGACCGCGTCGCGCAGCGCCGGCGTGAGCTCGGCCGCGACAAGCCGGGTCCACGGGGACTGCAGCGACGGACCGAAGTGGTCGAGCATGTGTGCCATGCCGCCCTGGCCGCCTGCGAGGTGGAAGGTCAGCATCGGGCCGTGGACCGGCCAGCGCAGCCCGGGGCCGTCGGTGATGGACAGGTCGATCTGCTCGACCGTGGCCTCCCCGGCGGCGACCATGTGGAGCGCCTCTCGCCACAGCGCCTCCTGGAGCCGGTTGGCGATGAAGCCGGGCACCTCGCGCTCCATCGTGATCACGGACTTGCCCGTGTGCCGGAAGAAGTCCGACGCCCAGGCGACCGCCTCCGGCGAGGTCGCGGCCCCGCCCACCACCTCGACCAGCGGGATGAGGTACGGCGGGTTGAAGGGGTGCCCGACCACGGTGCGCTCGGGGTGGGCGCACGCCGTCTGCATCTCGCTCATGGCGTAGCCGGACGTGGACGACGAGATCACGACCTCGACGGGCGTCGCGGCGTCGATCCGGGCCAGCAGGGCACGCTTGAGCTCGAGGTCCTCGGGAGCGCTCTCCTGGACGAAGTCGGCCTGCGCGCAGGCCGTCGCCAGGTCGTGCTCCACGGTGAGGTGCTCGAGGGAGGCGCCATCGGCGAGGCCGAGCTCGGTCAGCGCCGGCCAGGCCGCGCTGACGAGGTGGCGTAGCCGCTGCTCGGCGTCCTCGGCCGGGTCCCAGGCGACCACGCGGTAGCCCCGGGCCAAGAAGTAGGCCACCCAGCCGCCGCCGATCACGCCGGCGCCGACGCAGGTGACGGTCCGGACGTCGGCCGGTGCGGGCCGGCCCACCCGGGCCGAGGTCATCGGGGCTTCAACGCGAGGATCTCGCGGCCCTCGTCCGGGGTGGCGACGTGGGCCCCCATGCTCTCCACGATCGACCGGGCACGCTCGACCAGCTGGGCGTTCGTCGCCTTCACGCCCTTGCTCAGGTAGAGGTTGTCCTCCAGCCCGACGCGCACGTGCCCACCGAGGAGCACCGACTGCGCCACCCAGGGCATCTGCATCGGGCCGAGGGCGAACGACGCCCACACCGCGTCCGCCGGCAGCTGCTGGACCATCGCGGCCAGCGTCAGCGGGTCGGCCGGTGCGCCGTACGGGATCCCCATGCAGAGCTGGTACATCGCGGGTGCGTCGACGAGCCCCTCCTCGACCAGCCGGCGGGCGAACCACAGGTGCCCGGTGTCGAAGATCTCCATCTCGCACCGGACGCCGAGCTCCTGGATCTTCCTGGCTCCCTCGCGCAGCATGTCCGGCGTGCTGACGTAGACCAGGCTGCCCTCGCCGAAGTTGAGGCTGCCGCAGTCGAGGGTGCAGATGTCGGGGAGCAGCTCCTCGACGTGGGGGAGCCGGTCGACCCCACTCACGAGATCGGTGCCCTCGAGGAAGGTCATGGGGTCGTGCGGGTCGAGCACGAGGTCGCCGCCCATGCCGGCCGTGGTGTTGATGATGACGTCCACGTCCGAGGCGCGGATCCGCTCGACCACCTCCCGGTAGAGGGCGACCTCCCGGGACCCCTGCCCGGTCTCGGGGTCGCGGACGTGGATGTGCACGATCGTCGCCCCTGCGCGGGCAGCGGCGATGCCGGACTCGGCGATCTGCTCGGGGGTGACGGGGACGTGCTCGGATCGGCCGACGGTGTCACCGGCGCCCGTCAGGGCACAGGTGATCATGACGTTGCGGTTCACAGGGGTGGCTCCTTCTGGGTCGGCGGGTCGATCAGGACGTGGCGGGCCGGCAACGGTGCGGGGGCGTCAGTCGATCCTCGGGCTGTGGGCGAGCAGGTCACGCGTGTAGTCCTGCTGCGGGGTCTCCATCACCGAGACGACCGACCCCGACTCGACGACCCGGCCGGACTGGAGGATCTCCACCCGTGCGGCGATGGATCGGACCAGCGCGAGGTTGTGGGTCACGAACAGCATGCTGATGCCGCGTTCCTTGCGGAGCCCCTCGAGCAGCGCGACGATCGAGCCCTGCACCGACACGTCGAGGGCCGAGGTGATCTCGTCGCAGATCAGCACGTCCGGCTCGGCGGCCAGGGCGCGGGCGATGGCGACGCGCTGACGCTCGCCGCCGGAGAGCCGACTGGCCTGGTACTTCAGCATCCGCGGCCCCAGCGCGACCTGGTCGAGGAGCTCGACCACACGGTCGGTCGCGTCCTTGCCCTTGGAGATCCCGAACAGCTCCATCGGCCGCTTGACGATCTGCTCGATGGTCAGCCGCGGGTTCAGCGAGAGGTACGGGTTCTGGAAGATGTACTGCAGGCGCTTGCGCTCGATCGCGCTCCGCTGCCGGGCACTCGTGGCCAGCGGTTCGCCCTCGAAGGAGATGGTCCCGGTCCAGTCCTTGTGGAGCCCGCCCACGGAGCGGGAGATCGTGGTCTTGCCGCTGCCCGACTCGCCCACCAGGGCCACGACCTCCGCCTTGGCGAGGTCGAAGCTCACGTCGTGGACGACCTGCTTGCGGCCGTAGAAGACGCTGAGGCCCTCGACCGAGAGCATGATCTCCCGCGGCTTGTCGGGGTCGGAGTCCGGCACCGTGCCCCGGGAGATGTCCCACGGGCCGATCTGCTCGGCCCGGATGCAGCGCACGTCGTGGTCCGGGGCGACGCGGAGCAGCTCCGGCACGGCCTCCTTGCAGCCGTCAACGACGAAGGCGCAGCGGTCGTGGAAGCGGCAGCCTCCCGGACGCGCGCCGGGCGCGGGCGTCCGGCCGGGGATGCCCGTGAGCGCGCGCGCCTGGCTCAGGTGGGGGATCGAGTCGAGCAGCGCGCGGGTGTAGGGGTGCGAGGGGTTCTGGAACATCGCGTCCTTGGGCCCGAGCTCGACGACCTGCCCGGCGTACATCACGGCGACCCGGTCGGCGATGTTGGCCACCACCGCGAGATCGTGGGTGACGTAGAGGGCGCTGACACCGTGGGCGCGGCACAGCTCGGCCATGGTGGCCAGGACCAGGGACTGGGTGGTCACGTCGAGGCCGGTCGTCGGCTCGTCGAGCACCAGCACCTTGGGCTTGGGCAGGAACGCCATGGCCAGCGCGACCCGCTGCACCTGACCTCCGGAGAGCTGGTGGGGGTAGCGGCTGAGGAACTCGTCGTCGTTGGGCAGGCCCACCTCGGCCAGGCCGTCGCGCGCGCCCTGCAGTCGCGACTCCGTGGTGCCGATGTGACGCAGCGTCAGCAGCTCGACGATCTGCTTGCCGATCCGGATGGCGGGGTTGAGCGCCGATGCCGGGTCCTGGGGCACGTACGCGATCTCCTCGCCCCGGACCTGGCGCACCTCCTGCCAGGGCATGCCCAGCACGTCGCGGCCCTCGAGGAGGACCTTGCCCGCCGAGATGAGCGCACCGGCGCGCGCGTAGCCGAGCAGCGAGGTGCCGACGGTGGTCTTGCCGGAGCCGGACTCGCCGACCAGGCCCACGACCTCACCCGGCTTCATCACCAGGTCGATGTCGTCCACGACGTCGACGTCGCGACCGGTCAGCGTGACCCCCAGGCCGTCGACGACCAGACCGCCGGTGGGCACCCCTCGCGCGGCGTCGTCGCTGGTCGTGGCGGTCATCAGTCTTCTCCCCGTTGGGCCACTTGGGCGATGCCGTCGGCCATCAGGTTGGTGCCGATGCAGAAGATCGCGATGAGCAGCACGGGCGCGACCACCGCCCAGGGCTGGGTGGACAGGCCCAGCCGGTTCTCCTGGATCATCTGGCCCCAGTTGGCTGCACCGGGGTTGGTCGAGAACCCCAGGAAGCCGAGGGACCCGACCAGGGCGATCGAGAAGGTGAGTCGGAGGCCGGCCTCGGCGAGCAGGGGAGCGTTCATGTTCGGGAGCACCTCGGCCAGGATCACCCGGCTGCGCCTCTCGCCGAGCGCCTCCGCCGCGACGACGAAGTCGCGGGACACGATGCCGAGGGCGACCCCCCGCGCGAGTCGCGCGACGCGCGGGGCGTGGGAGACGCCGACGAGCCCGATGAGGAGCAGGGCCGACGGCTGCTCGATCGCGGTGAGCACGAGCAGCGCCAGCAGGATCTGCGGGAAGGACAGCACCACGTCGTTGAGGCGCATGATCACCTCGTCCCACCAGCCGCCGCCGTAGGCCGCGACGACGCCGATCGCGATGCCCAGCACCATGCCGAGCAGGGTGCCGAAGAAGGCGATGACGAGGATCTCCTGGCCCCCGTGCATGACCCGGCTCAGCACGTCCTGGCCCAGGTAGTCGGTGCCGAGGGCGCCGTCCTGGCTGAACGGCGGACCGGCCACCTCGTTCTCGCCGTACGGCGAGAGGGTCGGCGCGATGATGACGAACGCCACCAGCAGCAGGGTGATGCCGAGACCGACCGTGAACCGCTTCTGGTGCAGCGCCTTGCGCAGCGTCGAGGGCTCGGCCGGCTCGATGTCGGGGAGCGAGGGGTCCGCGTCCGTGCTCATGACGAAATCGCCGTCCTCGCGCGCGGGGTCAGCAGGATCGACAGGAGGTCAGCGACGAGGTTCACCACGACGTACACGCCGGCGATGATCATGCTGAGTGCCTGCACCACCGGGACGTCGTGGTTGCGCACGGCGTCCACCAGCTGCAGACCGACGCCGGGGTAGGAGAACAGGGTCTCGACGACCACGATGCCGCCCGCCAGGAAGGCGAGCTGCAGCGCGATGACCTGGATGCCCGGCACGATCGCGTTGAGCAGCGCGTGCTTGCGCATCACCACCTTCTCGGGGATGCCCTTGAGGCGGGCGAGCTCGACGTACTCGCTGTCGATCACCTCGAGCAGCGAGGCGCGGATGATGCGCGACACGTACGGCGTCACCCACAGCACCAGCGTCAGCGTCGGCAGGACCATCGCCTCCGGGTTGTCCCACGGGTGCCCGGTCGGCGAGCTGATCGTGACGGCGGGAAAGACCTGGAACACCGTGGTCGCGAACAGGGCGAGCAGCAGCACGCCGATGACGAACTCGGGCAGGCCGGCCATCGCGAGCAGGATCGTCTGGATCACGGTGTCCGGACGCCTGCGCCGGTAGTGCACCGAGATCATCGCGACGGCGAACGCCAGCGGGATCATCACCACCGCCGCGAGGAACACCAGCACCGCCGAGTTGACCACGCTGCTGGAGATCAGGTCCGACACCGGAAGGCCGCTCGCCAGCGACGTGCCGAGGCTTCCGGTCAGCAGGTCCCCGAGCCAGTCGACGTAGCGCGTGACCAGCGACGCGTCGGAGTTCAGCTGTGCCTCCAGCTCCGCCACCCGCCCGGGGTTGGAGGCGTAGTCGCGGCCGAGGATCGCCCGGACGGGGTCGCCCAGGGCAGCGGTCGCCACGAACACCAGGATCGAGACCAGCCAGAGCGTCAGCACGGCGAGGCCGAGCCGCCGCGCGATCCACACGGCCCACGCCGCGGCGCCGTGCCGGCCCCGCGGCGGCGCGACCTCTTCCAGCGGATCGGTGAGGAGCGTCGCCGCCTCGGTCATCTCAGACCGACACCTTGTTGAACTTGTAGGAGCCGAGTGGGAGGTACTTGCTCGGTTCGAGGCCCTGGACGTTGGCGGCATAGCCGTCGACCTGCTGACGGAAGCCCCAGATGATCAGGCCACCCTCGTTGTACTCGATCTCCTGGGCGTCGTGGAGCAGCTCGGCCCGCTTGGTCTCGTCGAGCTCCTGCGCCGCCTGGTTGACGAGGTTGCGGTGCTCCTCGTTGTCCCAGTGGGTCTCGTTGTAGGTGCCGCCCTGCTCCGGGGGGAAGGTGCCGACCACGGCCTGCGGGATGTAGTTGCGCGTGTTCCAGAAGTCCTGCGCGAACGGGTAGGACAGGTAGTCGTCGTCGTAGAACGGCGTCTTCTTGGTGACCTTCACCTCGACGCCGGCCTCCTTGGCCTGCTCCACGAACAGGTTCGCGGCGGCAGGGGCCACCGAGCCGATGTCGTCGCCGGTGAACAGCTCCACCTGCAGGCCCTCCTGGCCGGCGTCGGCCAGCAGCGACCTGGCCTGGTCGATGTCCTGCTCGCGCTGGGGCAGGTCGCTGGCGTACGCGGCGTCGAACGGCGCGTACATGTCGTTGCCCAGCGAGCCGTAGCCCGACAGCGTCTGGTCGATCATCTGCTGCCGGTCCACGATCAGGCGCATCGCCTGGCGGACCCGGACGTCGGAGAACGGCGCGACGTCGACCCGCATCGTGAACGGGACCCAGGCCCCCGTCTCGGAGACCAGGGCGCCGCCCCCGGCACCCTCGATGGTCTCGATCAGGTTGTACGGCAGGTTGTCGACCGTCTGGATCTGGCCGGCCTGGAGCGCGTTGACCTTGGCGCTGTCGTCGCTGAAGTCCTGGATCTGCAGCTCGTCGACGAAGGCGGGGTCGCCCCAGTAGTCGGCGTACTTGGTGAAGGTGCTGGTCTTGCCGGGGTCGAAGGACTTGTAGGTGAAGGCGCCCGTGCCGACCGGGTTCGCGATGTCGAAGTCGGTCGGGATGATGCCGAGCGTGTACTCCGCCAGGAGCCCGTCGAGGATCGCGTACGGCACCTTGAGCGCGAGCTCGAGGGTGGTCTCGTCGACCACCTTCGACGACTCGAAGTCGAGGATCTGGGAGAGCTGGCCACCCGCGGAGAGCGGGGCCTTCGGGTCGGCGACGCGCTGGATGCTGAACCAGGCGTCCTCGGCGGTGACGGTCTTGCCGTTGTGGAACGTGACGTCCGGGCGCATCTTGACCGTCCAGGTCTTGCCGTCGGACGACGACTCCACCGACTCCGCGAGGGCCGGCTCGAGCTCGTAGTTGTTGTTCCAGAAGAGCAGCGGCTCGTAGAGGTTGCTCACGCGGGCGATGTCGGGGTTGGTCACCGGCGCGTGCGGGTCGAGGGTGTCCTTGCTGCCACCGCCGGTGGCGCCGTGGATCAGGATGCCGCCGGAGCTCTGCGGGCCACCCGCACCACCACCGCCGTCGTCACCCCCGCACGCGGTGAGGAGGTTGCCGCCCGCGACCGCGGCGACGCCGAGGCCGGAGTACCTGAAGAGCTGGCGCCGGGAGAGTCCTGGGCCGTTGCGACGAGGCTGGTTCACGTGGGACTCCTCCGTTGCACTACCTCGAAGACGACGTAGCTGATCTACGGAACATAAAGTCGTCCCGGGACCGGGTCAATGGTTGGGGCCGAGTTCTGGCCCGTTCCGTCATGCGCAACGGGTTGTGCGAGGCGCAACGGAGCCCCCTTCCGCGCCTCCGTCCGGGAGTCACTGGTGGGTCAGGTGGGCGCGGGCGCGCTCCTCGTCGGCGACCGCCTCCGAGACCGGGCCCAGGTCGAAGTGCACCCGGTGGATCAGTCCCTCGAAGCGGTTCCGCACCGGCAGGTAGTCGTCGATCACCGGTGTGCCGCGGTCGACCCCGACGTTGAAGGTCTCGTCGAAGGAGAAGTAGTAGGCCGTGGTGACCGCGATCCGGCCGGAGCCGACGGGCGAGCCGTCGACCTCCAGCGTCACCTGCGCGCCGCTGCCGGGCGGTCCGCCGTCGTAGTCGAACCGGACGACGAGGTCGTGCCGGCCGGGGAGGATCGGCTTGCCACCGCGGACGACGGCCAGGTCGCGCCCGGCGAAGTTGTAGGCGTAGTGGGGGACTCCACCCGTGAGGTAGAGCGACCAGCCGCCGAACCGACCGCCCTGGGCCACCACCACGCCGCTGCTTCCGGTGACCACCTCGAGGTCGGCGGTGATCACGTGGGAGCGGTTCTTGACGTTGGGGGCCGCCTCCTCGGTGAGTCGACCGACCCGGGGGCCGAAGGACAGCGACGACCGGCCCAGGTGCAGGTCGAGCCGACCGGCGACCTCGGGGTTCTCGCGCTCGGTGACCCGGTCGTCGAGGGGGTAGACGTGGTGCTTCTCGGCCTCGCGGTCGAAGACGTCCTGCAGCGCCGCCAGGCGCTCCGGGTGGTCCTGCGCCACGTCACGCGCCTGGCTCCAGTCCTCGGAGTGGTCGTAGAGCTCCCAGACGTCCTCGTCGAAGGGGCGTCGTGGCCCTTCGACCATCTCCCACGGGATCCCGTGCCGGGTCACCGCTGTCCAGCCGTCGTGGTAGATGCCCCGGTTGCCGATCATCTCGAAGTACTGGGTGGTGTGCCGGTCGGGCGAGTCCGGGTCGTCGAAGCTGTAGCGCAGGCTGGTGCCCTCGACGGGCTGCTGCTCGACGCCGGCGTACGTCGAGGGCGGCTCGAGCCCGGCGGCCTCGAGGATGGTCGGGAGCACGTCGATCACGTGGTGCCACTGGTGCCTGATCTCGCCGCGGGCCGCGATCCCGTTCCCCCAGCGCACGATCATGCCGTCGCGGGTGCCGCCGAGGTGCGTCACCTGCTTGGTCCAGGGGTACGGCGTGTTCATGGCCAGCGCCCATCCGGCCGGGTAGATGCCGTACGTGGTGGCGTCGCCCAGGCTGTCGATCCGCGCGGCCATGTCGGCCGTGTCGTCCTGGATGCCGTGCCCGACGAGGTGCTCGCGGAACGTGCCGCGCGGACCACCTTCGCCGGACGCGCCGTTGTCGCCGAGCAGGTAGAAGATCAGCGTGTCGTCGAGGACTCCCATGTCCTCGAGGGCGTCGACGAAGCGGCCCACCTGGACGTCGGCGTGCTCGGCGAACCCGGCGTAGGTCTCCATGAAGCGGGCCGCGACCCGCTGCTCGGTCTCGTCGAGGTCGTCCCAGTGGGGGACCCCTTCGGCCCACGGTGCCAGCGCCGCCGACTCCGGCACGATGCCGAGCTCCTTCTGGCGGGCGAGGGTCTGCTCGCGCTGCGCGTCCCAGCCGGCGTCGAAGCGGCCGGCGTACTTGTCGCGCCACTCGGGGGCGACGTGGAACGGGGCGTGCGTCGCCCCGAGCGCGAGGTAGGTGAAGAACGGACGGTCGGGCGTGATGGCCTGCTGGTTCTCGACCCAGGAGATCGCGTTGTCGACGAGGTCCTCGGAGAGGTGGTAGCCGTCCTCCGGCAGCCGGTCGGGCTCGACGGCGTAGCGGCCCTGGTAGAGCTGCGGGTACCAGTGGTTCATCTCGGCGCCCATGAAGCCGTAGAAGAAGTCGAAGCCCTCGCCCATCGGCCAGCGGGAGAAGGGGCCGGACGGGCTCACCTCGACCGGCGGGGTCTGGTGCCACTTGCCGAGCGCCGCGGTGCAGTAGCCGTTGCCGCCGAGGATCTGCGCGATCGTCGCCGCGCTGGCCGGACGGTAGGCGTGGTAGCCCGGCTCCGGCGTCGACATCTCGCTCGTGACGCCCATCCCCACGGAGTGGTGGTTGCGGCCGGTCATCAGCGCCTGCCGCGTCGGTGAGCACAGGGGAGTGACGTGGAACCGGCTGTAGCGCAGTCCCTCGTCCGCCAGCCGCTGCGCGGTCGGCATCTCGCACGGACCGCCGTACGCCGTGGAGGCGCCGAAGCCCATGTCGTCGAGGAGCACGATCACCACGTTGGGGGAGCCCGGGACCGCCTGCACCGGACGGATCGGCCTGGCCGCCGTGTCGACGTCGAGCGGAAGCCGTCGGCGGTCGGGGTCGGTCACGAATCAAGATCCTCGCACGTCGGGCCGGATCCCGGCACCGTGCTGCTCAGCGGCCCTTCCAGACCGGCCGCCGCTTCTCGGCGAAGGCCCGGAATCCCTCGAGCCCGTCCTCGGAGGTGTAGAGGGTCGCCACCGTCGGGAGGCTGCTCGACGTGACCAGGTCCAGGGCGTCCTGGAACCGCAGCGACTCCGCAGCCCGGGCCGTCTCCTTGATCGCGGCGAAGACCAGCGGCGGTCCGGCGGCGAGCAGCCGCGCCGTCTCCCAGGCGCGGGCGAGCACGGCCTCCTCGTCGGGCAGCACCTCGTTGACCACGCCCCACCGCGCCGCCTCGGCGGCGGGCATCCAGCGTCCGGTGAGCAACAGCTCCATCGCGACGTGGTACGGCATCCGCTTGGGCAGCTTGATCGTCGCGGCGTCCGCGAGGGTGCCGGCGTTGATCTCCGGCAGGCCGAACTGGGTGGTCTCCGAGGCGTAGATCAGGTCGCACGACAGGGCGAGCTCGAAACCGCCCCCCATCGCCAGGCCGTGGACCGCGGCGATCACCGGCTTGTTGAGGTCGGGGAGCTCCTGGAGGCCGCCGAAGCCCCCGACCCCGTAGTCACCGTCGACGGCGTCGCCACTCGCAGCGGCCTTGAGGTCCCAGCCGGCGCAGAAGAACTTGTCGCCCTCGGTGCGCACGATCGCCACCCGGAGGTCGGGGTCGTCACGGAAGGCGGCGAAGACCCGTCCCATCTCCCGGCTGGTCGCCAGGTCGATGGCGTTGGCCTTCGGCCGGTCCAGGGTCACCTCGAGGACGCCGTCCTCGGCACGGGTCCGGACGGGCTCGTGGGTGTCAGGGGACATGTCAGGCTCCTCGCGGCCGCAGCAGCGACCGACTGATGATGTGTCGCTGGATCTCGGACGTCCCGTCCCAGATGCGTTCGATGCGGGCGTCGCGCCAGATCCGCTCCAGGGGGAGCTCGTCCATCAGGCCCATCCCGCCGTGGATCTGGATCGCCTCGTCGGCGACCATCGCCAGCATCTCGGTGGCCTTGAGCTTGGCCATGGCGATGTCGGCGTCGGTGGCCGTGCCCCGGTCGTACTTCCAGGCGGCGTGCAACGTCATCAGCTCGGCCGCACGCAGCTCGGTCGTCATGTCGGCCAGCTTGAAGCCCACGCCCTGGAAGCGGCCGATCGGCTGGCCGAACTGCTCGCGGCTCGCCGCGTGCGCGACCGAGAGCTCGAGGGCGCGCTCGGCACGGCCCAGGCAGGAGGCGGCGACCTGGAGGCGGGTGGAGCCGAGCCAGGTGCCCGCGAGCTCGAAGCCCTTGCCCTCCTCGCCGAGCAGCGCCCCCTCGTCGACACGGACGTCGTCGAAGTCCAGGATCGAGTTGGTGTAGCCGCGGTGGGAGACGTTGCGGTAGCCGTCGTGCACGGTCAGCCCGGGGGTGTCCAGGTCGACCAGGAACACCGACATGGCGGCTCGCCCCGCGTCGTCGGAGCCCGTCACCGCCACCAGGATCACGAAGTCGGCCTCGTCCGCGTGGCTGATGAAGTGCTTGGTGCCGCGGATCCGCCATCCGTCGCCGTCGCGGGTGGCCCGCGTCCGCATCGCCCGCATGTCGGAGCCGGCGCCGGGCTCGGTCATCGCCAGGCAGTCGATCTTCTCGCCGCGCACGCACGGGTGGAGGTAGCGCTCCCGCTGCGCCTCGGTGCCGGCCAGCAGGATGTTGGAGGGCCGGGGGACCCCGGTGTACTGGAGGGCGTAGCCGGTCCGGCCCAGCTCCTTCTCGAACAGGACCCACGTCACCGTGTCCAGTCCCGCCCCACCGACCTCCTCGGGCATGTTGGCGGCGCACAGCCCGGCAGCGAGCGCCTTGGCCCTGATCTGTGCAGCCAGCTCGGGGCGGAGCACCCCGGTCCGCTCGACCTCCTCCTCGTGGGGAAGGAGCTCGCGCTCGACGAAGGCGCGGGTCACCTCGACGATGCTGCGCTGCTCGTCGGTCAGGCCGAAGTCCATGGCGGTCGATCTCCTGCGGTCGGTGGGTCAGGTCAGCCCCGGGTCAGGGCGGCCGCAGCGGCGCCGCGACCGGTGCGGACGGCCCCCTCCATGTAGCCGGCGACCCACTGGTCGGAGCCGCAGACGTAGAAGGGCGGCTCGTGAGTTCCGTGCAGGGGACCCACGGCCTCCACGTCACCCGGTCGCCAGTTGGTGACGTAGCCCTGGGTCCAGGGGTCGGTGCCCCACAGCCGGGTCCACGTCTGCAGCGGCGAGGTCGCCTCCGGTCCGTACAGCTCGGCGACCTGCGCCAGCGCCTCGCGGGTCCGGGTGGCAGGGTCGGTCGCCGCGAAGGCGGCGTACCGCTCGGGAGGGACGAGTGCGGACAGCACGCCGCGCTGCTGTGGCCACGTCGACCCGAGCACCCCCTCGCTCTCGGCGAGCGCGTTCTGCCCACGCTCTCGCCAGAAGGGGGCGTCGTAGGCGGCCACGAACTTCGCCGCCCACGCGTGCCGCTGCCGGCGCAGCGACGTCAGCCGGGCGTCGCTGACGCCGTCGATGTCGATGTCGCGGGCGGGACCGGACGGCACGGCGACGACGACAGCGTCGGCCCGCAGCCTCTCGCCGTCCGAGGTCGTGACCACGCTGCCGCCGGCGCCGACCTCGATGCGACGCACCGGCGTCGACAGGCGGACGTCGTGCAGCGCGGCCGCCATCGTCAGCGCCACCGTGGCCGACCCCTCGGCGACGCGCAGGTTCTCCCACTGCTCGACGTCGTAGCTGCCGGCGCTGCCTCCCGCGCGGAGCTGGCGAGCGTGGGCGAACATGCTGGTCCGCTCGATCGAGCCGTCGGACATGCTGAGCTGGAACATCTCCCACAGCCTCATGACCCCGGGGGAGGCACCCGCCTCGCGCAGCCAGTCGCCGACGCTCATCCGGTCGAGCGCGCTGCGGTCCGGGAACGCCCAGGGGTCCTCGGGGTCGATCGAGCTCAGCAGCTTCACCAGCGCCGCCTCCACCTCCTCGTGCGAGGCGCGGTCGGCCGCGGTGCACCACGACGGCCACTCGCCGACGTCGACCGATCCGGGGACCTGACGGGTGATCTCGCCCGGCTCCGCGACGTACGACGCGCTCAGCGTCAGCCCGAGCTCCGCCACCAGCTCGAGGTAGCTGGTGTGGGCGTTGCCGACGACCTCGCCACCCAGCTGGACGCGACGGCCGTCGGCGAGCTCGACCTGCTCGACCCTGCCGCCGACCCGGGGTCGGGCCTCGAGCACCGTGACCTGCGCCCCGCCCGCCTCGAGGTCCCGCGCGGCGGCCAGACCGGCGAGGCCGGCGCCCACGACCACGACGTCGGGGCGGCTCATGCGCCTGCTTCGCCTTCGAGGCGGACCGGAGCAGGGAGCGGCCCGTCGTGCCCGACCAGGATCCCGATCGTGGTCGCGATGGTGTTCCGGGCCTCCGCGATCCCGAGGTTGGGGTCCCTGGCCAGGACGCGGCCACCGAGGCCGTCGGTGAGCGCGACCGCCGCCTCGGCGATCCACCGTGGGTCGAGGGCGGTGTCGAAGACCCCGGAGGCGACGCCGTCGCCGACGATGTCGGCCAGCGTGGCGTAGAGGTCCTCGTAGAGGTCCGCCCCGACCTTGGCGAGGTGCGGGTCGCGGATGCACAGCAGCGCCAGCTCCTGCCACAGCAGCCACTCGTCCGCGCGCTGCTCGTCACTGGGGAGGCAACGGTCGAGGAAGGACGAGAGCCGTTCCGCGGGACCGTCGCCGGCCTCCGACAGCGCGCGCTGGTTGAGCTCGGCGGAGACCTCGTGGGAGTACCTCAGCACCTCTCCGAAGAGGAGCTCCTTGGTGTCGAAGTGGTAGTGGAGCAGGCCGGCCGAGACCCCGGCGGTACGCGCGATCGAGGCCATCCGGACCTGCGCCAGGCCGTCGCGGACGATGCAGTCGGCGGCCGCGGCCAGGATCCTGGTGCGCGCCTCGGCGGCCGCCTGCTCACGCTGGCTGGGCCGCGCCGCGTCTGCGGTGGCGGGCCGGGAGGTCCCGGTCGAGGCACGCGATCCGTCGGCAGCCATGTCCCCCACTTGTTTGACTGTTCAGTCAGTCAGTGATGCTAGGATTTCTCGGGTGAGGCGTCAAGGGTCGCCGGCCGCGCCGTCGGCCACCTCTCCGGCCGACCAGGTCGAGGCCCTGTTCTCGCCCCGCACGGTCGCCGTGGTCGGTGCGAGTGCCGACCCCACGAAGTGGGGTCACATCATCGCCGGACGAGCCCTGGCGTCGCCGGGCGAGCACCGGGTGCTGCTCGTCAGCCGCCGCGGTGGCGAGGTCCTCGGCCTTGCGACCCACCGGTCCGCGCAGGCGGCCGCTGCGGCGTACGACCTGCGCGTGGACCTGGCTGTGCTGTGCGTACCGGCGGGCGCCTTCGTGGACTCGGTGGCCGACGCCGTCGCCGCCGGGGCCCGGGCGATCGTGGCGATCACGGCAGGGCTCGCCGAGGTCGGTGCCGACGGGGCCCGGCTGGAGGCCGAAGGAGTGGCCATCGCCCGCGACGCGGGCGCCGTCCTGGTCGGACCCAACTGCCTGGGCGTCGTCGACACCACGACGGGTCTCCACCTGGCTCCCACCGAGCTGCCTGCCGGGGACGTGGCGGTGCTCAGCCAGAGCGGCAACCTGGCGCTCGACCTCGCCGGGCTCCTGGCCGACCGCGACCTGGGGGTGTCACGCTTCGTCTCGGTGGGCAACCAGGCGGACTTCGGGGTGGTCGAGTTCCTGCAGGCGTGCGTGGATCACGGGGGGACGCGGGCCGTCGCGGTCTACACCGAGGACGTCGTCGACGGCCGGGCGTTCCTCGCCGCGGCCCGGGCCCTGCGGGGCGTGGGCAAGCCGCTGGTGGTGCTCGCGCCCGGGCGCAGCGAGGCCGCGGTACGCAGTGCCGCCTCCCACACCGGCGCGCTGACGAGCTCCTCCATGGTGGTCGACGCGGTCTGCGCGGCGGCGGGCGCGCACCGGGTGGACAACCCGACGCAGCTGGCCGACCTGCTGGTCGGGCTGCGCGCGCCACGGCGGATGTCCGGCCGCCGGGTGGCGGTCCTCACCGACGGAGGTGGGCACGGAGCGGTGGCAGCCGATGCCCTTGCCGTGGCGGGACTGGAGACGCCGGTCCTCAGTGGGCCGGTCACCACCCAGCTCGAGGCCGCGCTGTGGGCGCAGGCCACGGTCACCAACCCGGTCGACCTCGCCGGCGCCGGCGAGCGGGACCTTGCGAGCTACGCCCGGGGTGTCCAGGTCCTGCTGGACTGCGACGACGTTGACGGCGTGCTGCTGACGGGCTACTTCGGGGGCTACGCGGCCTGGCACGCTGACCTGGCGGGACCCGAGCTGGCCGCGGCTCGGCAGATGGCCGAGGCCGTCGTGGCGCAGCACAAGCCGCTCGTCGTGCACACGGTCCAGCCGGACAGCCCTGCCAGCCGGGTGCTGCGGGCCGCCGGCATCCCCGTGCACCGCGACGTCGATCGCGGGGGCGCGGTGCTCGCCGGCCTCGTCGAGACCGCGACGACGGGTCTGGCCGGCGAGCGCCCGGAGCCGGCGCCGGCGGTGACCGACACGTCGTACGACGCGGCTCGGGCGCTGTTCGCCGACGCGGGGATCGCCTTCCCGGTCGCCCTGACGGTCACCGACCCCGCGGGGCTGGAGTCGGCGCTCGAGTCGTCCGCGCTGGGCTTCCCGGTCGTGCTCAAGGCGACGGGACGGCTGCACAAGTCAGACGGGGGCGGGGTGGTCGTCGGCCTCGCCGACCGTGGCCAGGTGCGCGCGGCGTACGCCGACCTGGTCACCCGGCTGGCTCCACCCGCGGTCTCGGTGGAGGCGATGGCCGACCTCGCCGACGGGGTGGAGCTGATCGTGGGCGCGGTGCGGGACCCCAAGTTCGGCCCGGTGGTCATGGTCGGCCTCGGGGGCGTCCTCACCGAGGTGCTCGACGACACCGCGTGCGCCCTGGCGCCCGTCTCGGTCGACGCCGCACGGACGCTCCTGCTGTCCCTGCACGGCGCACCCGTGCTCCTCGGGACGCGGGGGAGGAGGCCGGTCGACCTGGACGCCCTGGCCAGGGTGGTCGCCCGGGTCTCGGACGTCGCGGCCGCCCACCCCGAGCTCGTCGAGCTGGAGCTCAACCCGGTGCTCGCCGGTCCGGGAGGGGCCTTGGCGTTGGATGCGCGCGTCGTCCTCGGGTGAGGCGCAGGGTCAGACCGACTCGACGTCGCGCAGGTAGCGCTGGTCGAACTCGTAGACCCAGCCGTCCTTCGAGGGGAACACGCCGTTCTCGAACGCCCGTGACGTCACCCCGCGCTGGACCCGTTCGCACGCGTCGTTGTCCTGCTGGATCACCAGCTCGTTGAAGCTGACGACCGGCGACGGGTCGAAGTCGGGGTCACCGACCGCCTCGGGGCTGAAGAGGTACTCGGTGACGAGTCGGCAGCTCTGCGGGCCGGTCGGGAAGACCGCCGTCGCCAGGCAGGCGGACCCGTCGACGTCGAGGAACATCGTGGGATAGACCAGGGCACCGAAGTAGGCCCCGGCATCGTCCTCCCCGCGGACCCCCGGCAGCAGCGGCAGCCGCAGCCGCGGATCCTGTGCCACCGTCGTACGCCCGTCGGCCAGGGAGACGCCGCCGTCGTCGCGCCCCTCCTCGAAGATGGAACCCTTCCGGTACGCCGGCACCATGGCCACCAGCTCGGGGTGGATCGTGGGGCAGTGCAGGCACTCGTTGTAGTTCTCGATGATGATCTTCCAGTTCGCCTGCACCTCGATGGTCGAGACGTGGCCGATCTGCAGGTCGGCCAGGCCGAACCGAGCCAGCTTCAGCGGCTCGTCCATCTGGTCGGCGAGGTGCTCGAGCAGCGGGCGGGGCTCCTCGCGGGAGAGGTTGACGAAGACGAAGCCCTCCCACACGTCGACGTGCACCGGCCACAGGGAGGTGGAGGGGCGGTCGATCTCGTCCTTGTCGATCATGGGGGTGGTGACCAGCGTCCCGTCCAGCGCGTAGCCCCAGGCGTGGTAGGGGCAGCGCAGGTGCGTACGGACCTCGCCCTGCTCCTCGTCGCAGATCCGGGAGCCGCGGTGCCGGCAGACGTTGTAGAACGCGCGGATCCGCTCGTCCTTGCCGCGGACCACCAGGATGCTCTCGTCGGCGATCTCGACGCGGATCCAGGCCCCGGGCCGGGCGATCCGCTCGGCACGCCCCACGTAGACCCAGTTCCGGTAGAAGACCCGTTCGGTGTCGACGGCGTAGCTCTCCGCGGAGTGGTAGGCCGCACCGGGCAGGGTCTTCCGGATCTCAGGAGCCATTCGCTAACCGTACAGTCAGCGAGTTCTCCTGTCACGGCTCACTGAGCAAACGTTCAGTCATCCCTGACAAACCGGAATCACGCTGTCTACACTCCGACGCATGCCCCAAGGCGCTGCAGGCTCCCCTCGCAACGGCGGCGGCGGGGCGATCTCCATCATCGGTCTCCGCAAGGAGTTCGACGGGGTCACTGCCGTCGACGGCGTCGATCTCGAGATCGAGCCCGGGGAGTTCTTCACGCTCCTCGGGCCCTCGGGCTGCGGCAAGACCACCACGCTGCGCATGGTGGGCGGGTTCGAGCAGCCGACCGCCGGCCAGATCCTGCTCGACGGGGTCGACGTGGCACAGATGCCTCCGCACAAGCGCCCGGTCAACACGGTCTTCCAGAGCTACGCGCTCTTCCCGCACCTCGACGTCCAGAAGAACGTCGCCTACGGCCTGCGGTGGCGCAAGGACCTCGACCGGCGGACCCGGGAGGCCCGCGTCGGGAAGGCGCTGGAGCTGGTTCGGCTCAGCGACTACGCCCGGCGCCGCCCCCACCAGATGTCGGGAGGACAGCAGCAACGCGTGGCCCTGGCCCGGGCCCTGGTCCTCGAGCCGTCGGTGCTGCTCCTCGACGAGCCGCTGGGCGCGCTCGACGCGAAGCTCCGACACTCGTTGCGGGCCGAGCTCGCCTCGCTGCAGCGCGAGGTCGGCATCACCTTCGTCTTCGTCACCCACGACCAGGACGAGGCCCTCGAGATGTCGGCTCGGCTCGCCGTCATGGACCGCGGGCGGGTCGTCCAGCTCGGGACGCCGGAGGAGGTCTACCAGGAGCCGCTGACCGAGTTCGTCGCGGACTTCCTCGGCGTCACCAACCTGCTGGACGTCGAGTGCCTGCCGGGCGGCGCGGCGACCCGCACGGTCCGGTACGGCGACTTCACCCTCGAGGCACAGGCGCCTGTCGGCGTCGACGCGACGGCCCGCAGGGCGGTGATCCGTCCGGAGTGCGTCGAGGTCCGGGAACCCGGCCTCACCGGGGTGAACCGGATCCCGGGCATGGTCGACCGCGCCGTCTTCCTGGGGTCGACGACCCAGCTGATGGTGCGGCTGCCGCACGGTGCGGTGCTGCAGTCGCTGGTCACGAACACCGCGCGAGGCGAGGTCCCTGCGACCGGGCAACCGGTGACGGTCCACCTGCCCCCGCAGTCGCTGCGGCTGCTGGCAGGCGCGGCGCGGCCCCCGGCGGCTCTCGTCGGCGCCGACGATCAGCCGTAGTCGGCGAGGTCCTCGAGCGCCGAGCGCTCGCCCCGCCGCCGCGCCCGCAGGCCGACGTACGCGAGGAGCAGCGCCAGGAACGAGGCGACCAGCAGCAGCGTGGCCAAGGCGTTGAGGGCGGGGGTGGGGGCCGACCGGACGGCGTTGTACAGCTTGATCGGGACGGTGACGTTGGCCGCGTCGCCGAACAGGAACTGGCTGACCACGAAGTCGTCGAGGGACGTGGCGAAGACCAGCATCGCCGAGGCGAAGATCGACGGCATCAGCAGCGGGACCAGGATCGTGCGGATCGCCTGGAGCGGGCTCGCGCCCAGGTCCTGGGCCGCGGCCTCGTAGTCGCCGCCGATCGCCAGCAGCCGGGCTCGCACGACGACCAGCACGTAGGACACGGAGAACGTCACGTGGCCCAGGAGCATGGCGGGCAGGCCCAGGGGCACGAACTGATACAGGTTGACCATCACCAGGTAGAGCGCCGAGCCGACCACCAGCTCCGGCGTGACCAGGGGAACCAGGGCAATGCCGTTGGCCACCTTGCTGGTCCGCGAGCGCCAGCGCGTGAGTCCCAGCGCCAGCATGACGCCCAGCGGGGTGGCGACCAGGACGGTCGCCCCGCCGAGGACCAGGCTGTTCTGCAGCGCGAGCAGCAGGCTGGGGTCCTCGCCGACCGAGCCCTCGGCGCAGCAGTACCACTGCGTCGAGAAGCCCTGCCAGGTGCTGCGGGACCGCCCGTCGTTGAAGGAGAACTGCACCGCGATCAGGACGGGCACCAGCGACCACAGGATGTAGAGCCAGGTGAACGTCGCCAGCAGGTACGGCTTGCGCCAGGGATTGCGCCACGGGGGAGTCATCGGGCATTCCTGCTCGCGCGCTGGGTCAGGATCAGGTAGTAGGTCATGAAGAACAGCAGGACGAGCGAGAGCAGCAGCACCAGCGCAGCTCCGAAGTTCTTCGAGGGGCCTTGGAGGAGGAAGAGCTCGATCTGGTTGCCGATCATCGTGGTGCGCGGCGAGCTCGAGACGATCGTGTTGGTGTAGTAGTCGCCTGCCATGGGGAGAGCCGTGATGACGAGGGCGGTGATCAGGCCCAGCTTCGACAGCGGCAGCGTCACGTGCAGGAACGTGCGTACGGTGCCCACCCCGAGGTCGCGCGAGGCCTCCAGCAGTCGCTGGTCGATCCGGTCGAGGGAGGCGAAGAGCGGCAGGATGAAGAACGGCAGGTAGCCGTAGGCCAGGGCGATCACCACGGTGAGCGGATTGCCGCCCAGCCACGAGACGGGTTCGATGCTGAAGATCCCGAGCGCCTTGTTCACGTAGCCGTCGTCCTGCAGCAGGTTGACCCAGGCGAGCATCCGGGTGATGTAGTTGATCCACCACGGCGCCAGGATCAGCGCCAGGACCAGTCCCCGCCGCTTCCCGGCCAGCCGGGCCGTGTAGTAGGCGACGGGGTAGCCGACGACGACGCAGATCAGCAGCGCGATGCCCGTGTACGAGGCTGTCCGGAGCCACACCGCCTGGTAGGGACCGGAGATGGAGTCCGAGAGCACCTGGCCGAACGTGGCGAACTGCCAGTCCCAGGGGCTCCAGGCCGGGATCGGCTCGCCGAAGAGGTTGATGTCGCCGCTGAAGGCGACGGCCATGACGGCGTAGACGGGCACCAGGAACAGGGCAACGAGCCAGATCGTGCCGGGGAGCGCGAGCGCCGGCCACAGCCGTCTCGTCGTACGGCGGTGGTCGTGCGGGGGTTCAGCCACCGGCCTTGAACTGCGACCAGGACTGACGCCACAGGGCCTCGGTGCTCGGTGCGACCTCGTAGAAGGTGAGTCCCTCGTCGAAGTCGCCGGGCTCCACCACCGCGTTGACCAGATTCGACGGGATGTAGCCCTGGTCGACGAGGTACTGGCCCGACAGCTTGGTCAGCGGCGGCTGGTAGCCGTTCCACCCGAAGTTGCGCAGCCCGATCTTGTTGTCGAGCAGGTCGTTGATCATCAGGTGTGCGAGCACGGGCTTGGTCGAGCTTGCCGGGATGGCGATGCTGTCGTTGCCGATCACCTGCTCCGAGGGGTCGTCGGGGCGCCAGTAGGCCAGGACCTCGGGAGTCTCGCCCTTGGGCAGGTAGTACTGGCCGGCGATAGCGTCGCCCGACCAGGCCTGGTGGATCGTGGCGGTTCCCTCGGGCACCTCGGAGTAGGCGTTGATGTTCGCCTTGACCTGCACCCGATCGATCAGCTCGATGAGCGAGTCGGTGGCCTGGCGGACGAGCGCGGGGTCGCTGGTGTTGATGTCCGTGGTGATCCCGTTGCGCAGCAGGGACATGGCGATCGCCTCCTGCTGGTCGTCGAGAAGGTAGATCTTGCCCGCGTGCTGCTCGTCCCACATCAGGTCGTAGCCGTTGTCCGGGACGCTGGACACCCGGTCGGCCCGGTAGAGGACGCCCGTGCCGTAGATCGTGTAGGGCACGGTGTAGCGCGCACCCTGGTCGTACCAAGGGTCCTGGTACTCCGGCCAGACGTTCTCGAGGTGGGGCAGGTACGAGTGGTTCAGCGGCTGGAGGAGGTCGGCGTAGACCATCTTGCTCAGCACGCTGGGACCGGGGAAGACCAGGTCGAAGGACTCACCCGGTGCGCGGAGCTTCGCCAGCATCTCGTCATAGGTCGTGTACGGCGTGACCTGAACCTCGACGCCGTGCTGCTCGCCGAAGGCCTTCATCACCCCGGGCGCCATGTACTGGTCGTAGTTGAGGATCTTGAAGGCACCGCCCGTCTCGGGATCGAGCCCGTCCTCGATCCCCGGGTTGCTGTCCTTGATCGGCTGGGTCACCGGGCTGTCGGGCCGGGCCAGCGGGTAGGGAGCGCCGCTACCGCCCTGTGAGCCGTCGCCCCCGCAGGCACTGAGGAGGGGTGCGGCCCCGAGTCCCACACCGAGCCACAGGCCCCCTCGCAGCACGTCGCGGCGCCCGAGCTGGGGTCGTGGCCGCCTGCGACGCAGGCCAGGATCAGCAGGGTCGAAGTTCATGCGCGCCCTCCATGCTCGATCCGCACCACACCTCGCCGAACGCGAGGATCCGATTAACTGACTGTTCAGCCAGTGGCGGCCATTGTGGCTCGCGAGACGGCACGTGTCGACCCTTTGCTGGTCGATCGGGTCACCGAGTGCCCGGGTCGACCGCGCGGCGCCGCTCGGCGATCGCGTACGCCGTGGCGACCGAGTCCAGGAGACGCTCGCTCTGCACGACCACCGCGTCGTGGCCGAGGACGTCGAGGGTCCCCGTGCGTTCGAGCAGGTCGCGGAACGCCGGGGTGACTCCGCAGAGGACGAGGTGGACGTCGTGCTCGCGAAGCCGCAGGCACGCGCGTTCGAGTGACTTCAGGAACGTGGCGGAGGGGATGCCGCCGGACCCGCGCATCGACAGGACGACCGCTGCCTGGGAGGCGGCACCGGGGTCGGGCCACTCCTCCTCGAGCCGGTTGACCTCGGCGAAGAAGCCGCCCCCGACGTAGTGCAGGACCGTGGTGCGGTCGCTGGCGATCGTGGGCGGCGGCTCGGTGATGCGCCAGCCGCCGCCTCCTGCGGGGACCAGCTCCACGAGCTGCCCCCGGCCGGCCGCGGAGACGGCGTACAGCAGGATCGACAGGCCGGCTCCGAGGAAGATCGCCTGCTGAAGCGGGAGCTCGGTGGTCGCGAGGAACGTGACCACCATGGCAGCCGAGGAGAGCCACGAGGTCCGCAGGACGAGCACGATGTCGCGGAACCGGCCCGCCAGCAGCTCGCCTCCGATCACGAGGAGCAGACCGCCGATGACGGCCATGGGGATCTTCCCGGCCACCGGTCCGACCGCCAGCACGATGACGGCCAGCCACACGCCGGCGAAGATCCCGGACCAGCGCGTCCGGGCGCCGGCGCTGGTGCCGACACCCGTGCGGGACAGGGACCCTCCGGTCGGGAGGGCGGAGAACAGCCCGCCGGCCACGTTCGCCAGCCCTTGGGCGCGGAAGTCGGTGGAGGCGTCAGGCCGGGAGCCGTCCGGGTTGGACACGGCGGCCCCGATGCCCGCGGCCTGGGCGAGCGCGACCAGGGCGATGGCGACCGCCCCCAGGGCCAGTTCGGGGACGGCGCCGGGATCGGGCAGGGAGAACGGGGGCAGCGACCGTGGGATGCTGGCGATGTCGTCGACCAGCTCCACCTCGGGCTGGACCACCGCGCACACCACGCTCACCGTCAGGAGGGCGATGAGGATCGCGAAGGACCGGAGGGGACGCACTGCCCTGAAGGCCGCCCAGACCCCGACGGTGGCCAGGCTGACCGCCACCGTGGTGCCACTCCAGTCCCCGATGTGGGCCGCGGCGTCGACGACCTTCGCGATCGTGTTGTGGGGCGTCGGGTCGTAGCCGGTCGCGTCCTCGATGACACCGGTGATGATCTGCAACGCGATGCCGGTGGTGAAGCCGGTCATCACCGCCGTCGAGACGAAGGACATCACCGACCCCAGCCGCAGCAGCCCCAGGCCGAGCATCACCAGGCCGACGAGCACAGTCAGGGTGGCGAGTGCGCCGGCGTCCCCCGGGTCGAGGCCGGCCCCAGCCAGCACGCTCTGCGACGACAGCGCGATCGCACTGGTCAACGTGGTGACCATGAGCACCGTGCGGGCGAAGACCGAGCCGACGATCGTCGGCACCACGCCCGACCACAGGCCCAGCGGCGCGGCGAAGCCACCGATGCTCGCGTACGCCATGCCCTCGGGGATCGAGAACAGCCCCGTCACGAAGCCCGAGACGGCGTCCTTGCCGGTCGGTCGGCCCAGGCGCACCGAGCGTTCCTGTCGCGTCGGGGGGTCGCCGGTGCCGGTCACTGTTCCGCGGCCGTGGTTGCCGCGGTGCGGCGACCCAGCTCGCCGGCCACCAGCAGGAGTACGCCCGTCAGCAGCAGGCTGGCGACCATCACGGTGACCAGCACCTCCGGGGTGTCCTGGAAGCTGGTACCGGCGATCAGCAGGGCCGCCGAGAGGTTGCGCTGGGCCGTGCCGAGGGCGCTCGTCACCCGCTGGTCACGCCCGGAGCCACCCAGGAGGTAGCCGGCGACCAGGCAGGTGCCGACGAGCACCAGCGTCGCGAGCAGCACCCCGGTCCCGATCTGGTCCCAGATCTCCGGCAGACCGATGAGGACCGCGGCGCCGATGCCGAGTGCGAGCGCGACGGTAGAGACCTGGCTCAGGGTCGGCGCCAGCCGCGCCGACCCCGGGTAGCGTGCCCGCACCACCAACGCGGCCGCCAGGGGAAGCAGCATCAGCAGCAGCAACGGACGGGCGATGTCCCAGGCGCTGACCATGACGCCGTCCACCAGCAGCGGCAACACCAGCGGTACGTACCCGACCGTGCCCACCATCAGCAGCACCATCAACCCGACCGAGTACGCCACCGCTGCGTGCGCCAGCTGCGCGAGCTTGGGGAGGAACGGAGCGCCGCCAGCGACGCCGAGGAGCAGGAGGCCCAGGGTCTGGCTGTCGTCCAGCCCGAACAGCTCGGCGATCGCCCACGCGCCGCCGGGCGCGATGACGAAGCTGGCCACCAGTGCGAGCAACACCAGCTTGACGTCCTTGAGCGGAGTGAGGATCTGCTGGGCGGTCAGGGACAGCCCCAGACCGGTCATCGAGCTCACCACGAAGGTGAGGATCGAGACCTGCGCGATCCCGACGACGACATCACTCATGCGGGCGCTTCCGCTCTCAGGGGGTGACGATCGCGAAGTCCTTGTCGCCGGGATCGAGCACCGCGGTCAGCCGGCCCAGCACCGACGCGTCTCCGTCCAGCCGGATGCCGGCGTCGGCCAGGCCCTCGGCGGACAGCCCGCCCAGGGCGAGCGCGGGGAGCGCTCGGCGCGTCGTCGTCAACGTGGCGTCGGCGTCTCCGCGCTGGGGTCGCCCGCTGTGTGTGAGCACGCCGTTCGCGAGACGGATCCGGTAGCGCTCGTCGGTGTCGGTGAGCACCACGTCGATGCTGAGGTCCTCGTCCCACGCAGCCGGTCCGTTGACCTGGATCGCGATGGCGTCGAACAGCATCGACGGAGAGAGCTGGGCGATCACGTCGGGGGCTGTGGTCTCCGTCGGTGTACCGAACTGGGCGCCGCGCAGCTCGGTCACACCGGAGAGGAAGAAGTCGCGCCACGTGCCGTTCTCCGAGCCGTAGCCGAGCTGCTCGTAGGTGTCGGCGAGGACCTCGCGGGCCGGCCCGTTCTCGGGTTCGGCGAACACGGCGTGGTTGGCGATCTCGGCTGCCCACCGGTAGTCACCGCTGTCGAAGGCGGCCCTGGCGGCGGCGACTGCCGCGTCGATGCCACCGGCGAGGTCGACGTAGCGCGTGGCCCGCTCGACCGGAGGGTGCTCCCACAGGTGGGCCGGGTTGCCGTCGAACCAGCCGAGGTAGCGCTGGTAGATCGCCTTCACGTTGTGGCTCACCGACCCGTAGTAGCCGCGGGTGCTCCACGCGTTCTCCAGCGCCGGCGGCAGCTGGATCTCCTCCGCGATCTCAGGACCGACCAGGCCCTGGTTGAGCATTCGCAGCGTCTGGTCGTGAAGGTAGGCATAGAGGTCGCGCTGGAGGGAGAGGAACTCCACGGCCCGTTCGTTGCCCCAGGTGGGCCAGTGGTGGGAGGCGAACACCACCTCGACGTCGGCGCCGAAGAGGTCGATGGTCTCGGTGAGGTACTTCGCCCAGCCGTTCGGGTCGCGCACCACCGCGCCGCGCAGCGTCAGCAGGTTGTGCAGGTTGTGGGTGGCGTCCTCAGCGGCGCAGAGCGCCTTGAAGTTGGGCAGGTAGATGAGGAACTCCGAGGGGGCCTCGGTGTCCGGCGCCATCTGGAACACCATTCGCACGCCGTCGACCGTCTCCTCGTGGCCGGTGGTCGTGACCAGGTCAGTGGGCACCATCAAGGAGACGGTCCCGGTCGAGATGGTCTGGCCGAGACCGGCGCCGACCCCGCCGTGCGGAGTGCGGGGGAGTGCCGCTCCGTACATGTAGGCCGCGCGACGGTTCATCGCGGTGCCAGCGAAGACGTTCTCCGACACTGCGTGCTCGACGAAGCCCTCGGGAGCGAACACCCGCACCCGTCCGGCGTCGACCTCCTCCTGGGAGACGAAGCCCTTGATCCCGCCGAAGTGGTCGGCGTGGGAGTGCGTGATGACCACAGCCTTCACCGGCCGGTCCCCGCGGTGCTTGCGGTAGAGGGCCAGCGCAGCGGCCCCGGTCTCCACCGAGAGGAGCGTGTCGAACACGATGACGCCCTCGTCGCCCTCGACCAGGGTGGTGTTCGACAGGTCCATCCCGCGCACTTGATAGATGCCGGGCACCACCTCGAAGAGCCCGTCGATCGCCGCGAGCTGAGACTGCCGCCACAGGCTCGGGTTCACCGTGTCGGGGCACTGTCCTTCGAGGAAGTCGTACGTCGAGTTGTCCCACAGGACGGTGCCGTCCTCGGCGACCACCGGTTCCTCGATGGGGACGACCAGGCCGCGTCTGGCGTCCTCGAAGTCACGGGTGTCCGAGAACGGGAGGGTCTCCACGAGCCGTCGCTGCTGCTGGGCAATGGCATCGGTCGCACCGCGAGAAGAGGTCATGGCCCGACGTTGTGCCGGACGACTTCGAGCGGCATCACCTGATTCAGGCGATCCTGTGCAACCGCACGCCAGGGTCAGCGCCGGGTCGCCGAGGCGGGGTCGCCGGTGAGCACCCGCAGCGCCAACGCGGTGGTGGCCTCGACACCGAGGAAGCCGACGACCCGGCTGACCCGGTCGATGTCGAGCGGCAGCAGCCCGGGGCTGCCGGGCACGTCGGGAGTGAGCCCGAGGTCGAGGTCCTCCCGCCCGGTCATGAGCGCGACGTTGAAGTCGTACCGCTGGCGGGCGCCCGGCGCCGAGAGGTGGCCCACGACCCGGGCACCAAGCCTGCGACCACCCTGCTCGTCGGCCCAGGAGTCCAGGGCCGCAGCGACGGTGCGGCCCTCGTCGTGGTCGATGTCCGCCCAGACCGCCTGCATCGAACCGGCGATCTCGAGCAGGGCAGCCGCTGTCTTCTCCCCGATGCCGTCGACGCCGGGGAGGTTGTCGCTGGCGTCCCCCCGGAGCGCGGCGTACGCCAGGTAGTTCTCGGCGGCCACGCCGTACATCGCGCGCAGGCGTCGCGGGTCCAGCAGCGGCGAGCCGTGGATGCCGCCGTCGATCAGCCGCAACACCTTGGTGTGGTCGCTGATGTGGCTGAACGCGTCGCGGTCGGAGGTGATGATCACGCAGTTCCAACCCCGCAGCCGGGCCCAGGCGGCGCCGGAGGCGTTGACGTCGTCGGCCTCCAGCCCCGGGGGCGTCACCGTGGCCATGCCGAGCGCGTCGAGCAGCGCGCCGGCACGCTCGAGCTGGTCGACGAGCTCGGGGTGCTTCTCGGCGCGACCGGCCTTGTAGTCGGGGTACAGGTCGCGGCGTACGGACGCGGTGCGGTCGTCGAGACCGAAGACCACCGCGTCGGGAGCGAAGCCGTCGATCGACTCGATGATCTGGCGCAGCATCCCGTGCAGTGCCCACACCGGCCGCCCGGCCCGGTCGACGGCCCGGGTGTGCGCTCGGGCATGGTGGTTGCGGTGGAGCAGCGACGGGGCGTCGACGACCAGCAGCAGCTGGCGCTCGGAATCGTCGTCGGGGCTCGGCATCGGGATCGTCCGCCATCCTAGGTGCCGGCGGAGTGTCCGACTCGAGTCCCTGCCATCCGTGGGGTCGGGCGGCCGCCGTGTCACCTGCACGTCACGTGCGGCAACCGCGGCGAGGCCTCCGCCGGTCAGGATGAGGCGGTGCCGAGCCCGCGATGACTGCCGACCGACCACTGCCGGTCCACGACCCGAGCACCGCTCTGAAGGGCTGACCACCTCGTCCGGCCGCGCCTCCTGAGCACCCGCACGTCGTCGGCGCGTCGTCGTGTGCGCCGGGTGCTCCAGCTCGGACCCACGTGACGTGCCGAGCCGACCACCGCCGGGCCTGGACGGCTGATCAGCTG
This sequence comes from Nocardioides euryhalodurans, assembly GCF_004564375.1. NCBI lineage: Bacteria > Bacillati > Actinomycetota > Actinomycetes > Propionibacteriales > Nocardioidaceae > Nocardioides > Nocardioides euryhalodurans. The sequence goes on along the minus strand of NZ_CP038267.1, from coordinate 809,311 downwards.
CCGAGCGCTACCCCGGGGCGCCGGCGGGTACGACGCCGAGCTGCTGCATCATCGCCAGCAGGTCCGCGACCCCCCAGCGCTCGCAGACCTGGCCCGCGCCGTCGAACCGCATGATGTCGATCAGCTGCACGTCGACGGTGGCCCCGGTCGGTGGGATTCCCATGAAGGCGCCCTGGTGGGTCCCGGTGACCCTGACGCGAGCCACCGTCTTGTCCCGGGCCCCGAGCAGGTCCTCGACGATCATGTCCAGGTCAGGGAAGGCGTCGAGCAGGGCCCGGAAGAATTCGAGCGTCCCCGCCTTGGTGGGCGGGAAACCCTGCGCCGCCGTCGTGGTCGACGAAGTCGTCCGCCACCAGGTCGCCGAACCCGGCGAGGTCTCCGGCGCTGATCAGCTCGTAGGTGTTGCGCATCGTCGCGGTGTGGTCCACGGCAGTCCTCCTCCTCGTGGCGGCGCAGCCTGCGTGACTGCACGTCATCGAATGTCCCGGAGGCATGCGGGAACGACATCACTCGTTCGAGTGATGCACCACGGCGGCCAGGGCGACCCGGTTCGGTACGCCGAGCTTGGCGAACACGTGTCGCAGGTGGGTGTTCACCGTGTGCGGGGAGATGTACATCCGTCGCGCCACGGCGCCGTTCGTGAGGCCCTCGGCGACGAGCAGCGACACCGCTCGCTCGGTGGCAGTGAGACTGTCCCAGCCCTCCGCGGGGCGGTCCCTGGAGCCGCGAGCGCCCGGATGGGCGCCGATGGCACGCAGCCCGGCCCGGACCCGGGCGGCCCAGGCGTCGGCCCCGGCCTGCTCGTAGCGAGCAAGTGCCTCACCCAGCAGCGTCGCTGCGTCGTCCCGCATCCCGCCCTTCGCCAGCAGGCTTGCCGCGTCCTCGCAGGCCCCGGCGTGCTCCACCAGGAGCGGCGTCGACCGCGCGAGCGCCACCGCCTCGAGCAGCGGTTGGACGTCACCGTCGACCAGTCCCCGGCAACGCAGCGCGGTGCTGCGTACCGTGGGCACCTCCGGTGCCAGCACCGCCCCTGCCGCGACGCCGTCGGCCACCTCGGCTGCGACCTCGCGGTGCCCCAGTGCCAGAGCGAGGCGCACCAGGTCCGGGGCGAGGCAGCGCTGGTAGTAGCGGCTGTCGCGGGCGGCGTCGAAGCGCCAGCTACGCAGCAACAGGTCGAAGGCCTTCTGTCGGTTGCCCTCAGCCGCCTCCAGGCCGGCCGCCGCGAAGGCCAGCACACCTGCGTTGTAGCTCAGCTCCTCACTCTCCAGCACCTCGGTGAGACCGTCGGCCAGCTCGCGCGCGGCCCGGTGCTCTCCCTTGGCCGTCGCGACGACGGCACGGTAGGCGAGGGACTGCGACAGCAGGAGCGGGTTCCCCTTCTCCTGGGCAGCGTGGCCGCCGGCCAGGAGCCCGGGGACTGCGTCATCCCACTCACCGACGGCGAACAACGCCTGCGCATCAGCCATGAGCGTGGCGGAGAGCCACCACGCGGAGCCGAACTCGTCGTCCAGGGCTGCCCGGAAGGCCGCCCTGGCCTCGACGACGCGGTCGCAGTCGAACAGCGCCAGGCCCAGGAAGAGCTTGGGCTGCAGCGGCAGTGATCTCGTGTCGGGCGAGCTCGCTGCCAGCGCCGCCGCGCGCCGGGCGTGGTCCAGCGCCTCCTGGAAGCGGCCCTGCCGTCCCACCGCCACCAGCAGCGCCGTCTGCCCCCACACCGACATCGCCGCGTCGTTCGCCTGCTCGGCGACGGCGAGCGCGCGGGCCGCAGCCGACTCACCTGCCCTGGGGCCACCGGAATAGGTGAGGGCCCAGCTCTGCTGGGCGAGCATCAGCACCTGTTCGGCGGGACCGAGCAGGTCGGGTGCGCCGAGGCTGGCCTCGACCACGGTGATGAGCTCGTCGGCACGGTTCTGCAGGGCCAGTGCGCCGACGAGCGCCACCCGCAACGGGATGTCCACCTCCGGCGCGTGCTGCCGGGCGAGCACGGCCTCGGCGCGGGCCGACGCCTCACCCACGCTTCCGGCGCGCACGAGCGCCTGCACGACCTCCGTCGACACGAGATCGGCGTCGCTGTGGCCGGCCGGCAGCAGCGCCTCGGCGCGGCGGAGGAGCTCCACGGTGACGAGCGGTGACTGCCCTGACGCCTCACGGGCGGCCTCGCGCAACCACCCGGCGGCCTCCTCGTCGCCGCGCTCGGCGCCGAGCACCAGATGACCGGCGACGTCCAGACGATCCGCGCCCGTGGCCATCAGCGCGACCGCGGCCTCGCGGTGCAGGAGGCGGCGCTCCGGCGCGGGCACGTGCTGGTAGATCGCGTCGTGGACGAGCTGGTGCCGGAACACCACGCGTTCGTCGACCTCGTCGAGCAGCTGGGCGTCGTAGGCCTCCCTCAGCTGCCCGGCGACCGCCGCCGGCGCCATGCGGGCGACCGCGGCCACCTCGCGGAGCGACACGGCATCGCCGAGCACCGCGGTGATCTGGAGCAGGTCCAGCGTCGGCCTCGGCAGGTCCAGCAGCCGGCGGGCCACCAGCTCGCTCAGCGAGGCCGGGAGCTCAGAGCTGGTCACGTCCATCCGGTCGCCGGTCCGGCGCAGCATCCCCTCGTCGGCCAGCGAGCGCAGCATGGCGGTGACCCAGAGCGGGTTGCCGCCTGCCTTGATCAACATGGCGGTCAGGCGGGGACCGGGCGGCACCCCGAGCACGTGGGTCGCGAGCGTCGCGACCTCGTCGGAGGTCAGCGGCCGCAATCGAACGGATCGCCCGCCCCCGGCCGACAGGTCGTCGAGCAGCCGGACCACCTCGCCCCGGAGCGGTGAGGGCCGGGCGGTGACCACGGTGAGCAGAGGTGCGAAGGGCAGCTGGCGCGTGACCGACAGGATCGTCAACAGGCTCGCGGTGTCCGCCCAGTGGAGGTCCTCCGCCACCAGCAGCACCGGGCGTTCCGCGCACGCCGTCTCCACCAGGTCGACGATCTCCTCGACGACGCGGTACTGGATGTCGTCGACGAACCCTGACGTACCGGAGCTCGTCCCGGCCAGCAGCGCGCCGACGCCGGCGCGGCGCGGGTCAGGGGACCGCGGGCTCAGGCCCAGGGCAGCAGCGGCCACGGCGAACGGACGCGTGCGTTCGAACGGATGGGCCCCGGCGCAGAACACCGCCATGCCACGGGAACGGGCGTCATCGACGAAGCTCTGCACCAGCCGGGTCTTGCCGATGCCCGCTTCCCCCTCGATCGCCAGGACTGCCGCCCTGCCCTCACCCAGCCGGCCGACCTCGGCTGCAGCCACAGCGAGCTCGGCCTCCCGCCCCACCAGCCCGTGCGCAGATGGCGTCACGACATCCCCCTCCGCCTCGAGTGTCCTCCAGGCGGGCGCCGGGGTCCACAGCCGCAGGTCCGCCGCCACGTGCGCGCGGGAAGCATCCCTCGATCGAGTGATGTCTCCGCTGCCGGTGCGGAGCACGATCCAGCAAGCACGCAGATGTCCGCCACGGGTGAACGAGTCACCTGCTGAACATCTGACCCATCTCCGTACGAGGGGCACGACATGCCACGAATGGTCATCACCCACGACGTCGTCGACATCGAGCGCTGGCTCAAGGGCAAGGACGAGCGGTCGGCAGCTCTCGGGGCGGTCGGCAGCGACGTCACCGACCACGTCGCCATGGACGGCAGCAACACCATCGCCGTGAGCGCCGACATCCACGACCTGGAGGCCCTCCAGGCGCTGCTCGACTCGCCGCCTCCCGAGGTGGCCGCCCTGATGGAGGCGCACGGCGTGGTGCCGCCGCTGACCGTCTACATCGAGAAGTAGCCGACATCGGACACACCAGGAGGCAACGCATGGCGATCAAGGTCATCGTCGAGCTGAAGGCCGAGCCCGGCCGACGCGACGAGCTCGCGAAGGTGCTCCACGAGCTGCTCGACGACCTCGGGCCCGTCCTGCAGCAGAGGGGATCCCTGGGCAGCACCGTCTACGAGGTGGTCGACGACCCCGACACACTGGTGGAGATAGCGGACTGGGAGTCCGCCGCCGCGCGGGACGCCGTCATGAGCGACCCTGCGGCCGCCGAGGCGATGGCGCGGGTCTTCGAGCTGTTGGCGGGGCCCTTCAGGGCCACCGTCGTCCAGGAAGCGTGACCTGCCCGAGCAGTCCGCACCTTCACCTTGCAGGTGAGCCCATCCGCCGGACCTCAGGAGGACCGACATGCCGAGCCTGGCCTTCGCCATCCCGGTGCTGCCGGGCAAGACCGACGCGGACCGCGAGGCCATGGGCTCATGCTGGCGAGGAGAGAGGCGGGCGGCCTACGAGGACGCCCGGCGACGGGCGGGCGTGACGAAGGAGGCCGTCTGGATCCAGGCCACGCCGAACGGCGACCTGGCCGTGGTCTACCTCGAGGCGGACGACCTCGAAGCCGCGTTCAACACGATCGGCGAGTCAGGCGAGCCGTTCGACCAGTGGTTCCGTGACCACGTCGAGGACGTGCATGGAATCTCGCTGGCCGACGGACTGCCGACCCCCGAGCCCATCCTCGACTACGACAGCGGGGTGTGACGAGGGCGAGCCCCTCCACGTCGCCGCAGACCAAACCAGACAGCCCTCTGCTCCAGGTGTCACGCCGCGCCACGAGTCGCACGCGACGGTCTAGATTGGTTCCGTACGTCCAGGGGACGCGGCCAAGGGGCGTTCGAGAGACGCGGGCGCAACCCGATCTGGGGAGACCGCGCGCAGCAGCCCGATCCGGCGGAGGAGGTTCGGATGTCGGTGAGGCTCAACCACACGATCGTGTACTGCCGCGACAAGCAGGCCTCGGCATCGTTCTTGTCCGAGATCCTGGGGTTGCCAGCCCCGACGAGCTTCGGACCGTTCTCGGTGGTCCAGGTGGCGAACGACGTCTCGCTGGACTTCCTCGAGCAGGGGGCGGTGCACCCGCAGCACTACGCGTTCCTGGTCGACGAGGACGAGTTCGACCAGGTCCACGAGCGAATCCTGGCCCGCGGCATCCCCTACTGGGCCGACCCCGCCCGGCGGCGACCGCAGCAGGTGAACACCAACGACGGCGGCCGTGGTCTGTACTGGCTGGACCCGGACAACCACGTCCTCGAGATCCTCACCGTCCCGTACGGCGGCTGGCCGGAGCAGGCTGGTCCCTGACCGCGGGCAACCGGCTGCTGGGAGGTCCAGCGGCGCCGCGACTGCAGCCGGGCGGAGGCTGAGACCGACAGCTCGGCGCACTGCAGGCAGTTCGTGGGAGGCCCCGTCGTCCGCAGCGATCTCGACGACGGGTCCGTCATCGCTGATCCGGGTGAGCCCTCCGGGGGACGGGCGGGCACGGGGCGTCCTCGGAGCGACCTGGACCGCTCTTGTGGACGCGGCCCGCCGGGTCTAGCGTGAAGGACGAACCCGTTCGAAACACCGCTGTGGATCGCGGTGAGACGTGGCGTCCTCGGGTCCACCCGTCTGCGACCAGCGAAAGCGGCGAGACGAGGAGCTTCGATGGACGCGAATGCGCTGACGGCCCTGCGCGAGACCGTTCGAGGAACCGTGACCACCGCGGAGGACGTCGACTACGACGAGGCGCGGCGCGTCTACAACGCCATGATCGAGCGTCGGCCGGCGGTGATCGTGCGCCCGGCGAACACGGGTGACGTGATGAGTGCCGTACGGTTCGCGGCCGAGAACGGCCTGACCGTCGCGGCGCGCGGCGGGTCCCACAGCGTGCCGGGCTTCGGTACGGCGGACGACGCGCTGGTCATCGACCTGTCGAGGATGCGCGGCGTCCGTGTCGACCCGCGGACGCAGACCGCCCGCGTCGAGGGCGGCGCCACCTGGGGCGACCTGAACGCGGCGGCGTACCCGTTCGGGTTGGCCACGACTGGCGGCATCATCTCCACGACCGGGGTCGGCGGGCTGACGCTGGGCGGGGGCATCGGTCACCTCGCCCGGGGCCTCGGTCTCTCCTGCGACAACCTTCTCGCCGCTGACGTGGTGACCGCCGACGGCACCTTTCACGTCGCGAGCGACGAGGAGGACGCCGACCTCTTCTGGGCGATCCGCGGCGGCGGCGGCAACTTCGGGATCGTGACGTCGTTCGAGTTCCGGATGAGCCCGGTCACGGACATCTACGGCGGGCCGATGTTCTTCGAGCTCGACAAGGCCGGCGACCTGCTGCGGTTCTACCGCGAGTTCATCGTCGACGCGCCAGAGGCGCTCGGGTGCTTCCCGGCGTACCAGATCGCGCCGCCGCTGCCGTTCATCCCGGAGGACCGTCACGGCGAGCCGTTCATCGCGATGGTGGCCTGCTGGGCCGGCGACCTCGAGGCGGGGGAGAAGGCCCTCCAGCCGATCCAGGACGTGGCTCCCAGGGTCGCAGAGCACGTCGGCGTGATGCCGTACCCGGCGCTGAACAGCGCGTTCGATGACCTCGTCCCACCCGGGCTCCAGCACTACTGGAAGGCGAACTTCGTCACCGAGCTGACCGACGACGCGATCTCCGCCCACCTCGAGCACGGGCCCCGGGTGCCCGTCGTGAACTCCACCGTGCACATCTATCCCATCAACGGTGCCGTGCAGCGGGTCGCGCCAGACTCGACGGCCTTCGCCTACCGAGACGCCACGTTCGCGACCGTGATCGCCGGAATGTGGCCCGACCCGGCGGACAACCAGGCAAACACCGCTTGGGTGAAGGACTACTTCGCCGCCACGGCGCCGCACTCCGAGGAGGGAGGCTACGTCAACTTCATGGCGGAGGACGACCAGTCCCGGATCCGGGCGAACTACCGCGGCAACTACGACCGCTTGGTGGAGATCAAGCGTCGACACGACCCGGACAACCTGTTCCGTCACAACCAGAACATCCAGCCCGGCTGAGGGATGGGGTGGTGCAAGGGTGACCACCGGGCGCTGCGAGGCAGCGCCTGACCACGTGCACGACGTCTTGGCGAAGGACCGTGCGAAGCCCGTGTCCTCGAGAGCAGGACGGCGAACGGCCCCGGACGCTGGAAGGGCGTCTCCCCAGCTCAGGGCCTTTCACCCCTTCGCGGGGTCCTGAGCGTTCGGCCTGCCATGGCGGGCGGCGGCTCGGCCCCGGTCGAGGCGGCGTCGATCCGACGATGGGACGCAGCCTCGATCCGAGGAGTCGCGGCTCGGAGCCCTTGTGAGCTCAGATGTCGTAGTAGAGCTCGAACTCGTGCGGGTGCGGCCGCAGCTGCACGGGCGCGATCTCCTGGGTCCGCTTGAAGTCGATCCAGGTCTCGATCAGGTCCGGGGTGAACACGTTGCCCTCGGTGAGGAAGTCGTGGTCGGCCTCGAGGTTGTCGAGCACGGCGTTGAGGCTGGTCGGCACCTGGTCGATCTCGGCCATCTCGTCCGGCGGGAGCTCGTAGATGTCCTTGTCGATCGGCTCGGCCGGCTCGATCTTGTTCTTGATGCCGTCGAGCCCGGCGAGCATCAGCGCGGAGAACGCGAGGTAGGGGTTCGCCGACGGGTCGGGGAAGCGGGTCTCGACCCGCTTCGCCTTCGGGTTGGCGCCGGTGATCGGGATCCGCACCGAGGCGGAGCGGTTGCGCGAGGAGTAGACCAGCGAGATCGGCGCCTCGAAGCCGGGCACCAAGCGGTGGTAGGAGTTCACGGTCGGGTTGGTGAACGCCAGCAGCGACGGGGCGTGCTTGAGGATGCCGCCGATGTAGTGGCGGGCGGTGTCGCTGAGGCCGGCGTACCCGGTCTCGTCGTAGAAGAGCGGCTCGCCGTCCTTCCAGAGCGACTGGTGGACGTGCATGCCTGAGCCGTTGTCACCGAAGATCGGCTTCGGCATGAAGGTGACCGACTTGCCCTGCTCCCAGGCGGTGTTCTTGATGAGGTACTTGAACTTCATCACGTCGTCGGCGGCCTTGAGCAGGGTGTCGAACCGGTAGTTGATCTCGGCCTGGCCGGCGGTGCCGACCTCGTGGTGGGCACGCTCGACGAGGAGCCCGCTGGCCTCGAGGTTCTTGACCATGTCGGCGCGCAGGTCGCTGTAGTGGTCGTACGGCTCGACCGGGAAGTAGCCGCCCTTGAACCGGGTCTTGTAACCCTTGTTGTTGTCGTCCTCCTTGCCGGAGTTCCACCACCCCTCCTGGGAGTCGATGTGGTAGAACCCCTCGTTCTCGGAGGTCGAGTAGCGCACGCTGTCGAAGATGTAGAACTCCGCCTCGGGGGCGAAGAAGGCGGTGTCGGCCACGCCGGTCGACTCGAGGTAGGCGAGCGCCTTGCGGGCGATGTTGCGCGGGTCGCGCGAGTACGCCTCACCGGTGATCGGGTCGTGGATGAAGAAGTTGACGTTGAGCGTCTTCGACTTCCGGAACGGGTCGAGGTACGCCGTCGTCGGGTCCGGGAACAGCGACATGTCGGACTCGTTGATCGCCTGGAAGCCGCGGATCGACGAGCCGTCGAAGTTGAGGCCGTCGTCGAAGACGGTCTGGTCGAAGGAGGACACCGGGACGGTGAAGTGCTGCATGATCCCCGGCAGGTCGCAGAACCGGACGTCGATCATCTCGACGCCCTCGTCCCTCACGAACTTCAGCAGCTCGTCGCTGTTTGCGAACATTCGTCCTCCTCGGCCTGCCCGACGGGGCAGCCTGTGCGATTTCAGTGCGGAACAAGATCCCGGTGCGGCGCTGCATCGGTTGGCCCGAACCTAGGCGCAACCGGTTTCCCGACCGTATCCCGTTTGTTTCAGCCGTGTAACGGGTGTCCGGGGCCGACGTCTACGCTGGCGCGGTGATCGAGACCGCGTCCTGGGCCCGTCGCGCCCTTGCCCTGGCCGTCGACTGGTTCGCCTCGACCTTGGCGGTCATCGCCCTGATCGGCCCCGCCGGCTGGCTGGACGACCCGAACTCCGGCTTCTACGTGATGGGCGTCTTCGCCCTCGAGTCAGCCGTGCTCACCTCGCTGGCCGGTGGCTCCTTCGGCAAGCTCGCCACCCGGCTCCGGGTCGTGCGCAGCGACGGCAGCGGACGGCCGGTCGACCTCCTGCGCAGCCTCGCGCGGGCGCTGCTGGTGTGCCTCGTCGTGCCGCCGCTGGTCTTCCGACCCGACGGGCGCGGACTCCACGACCTGGCCGCCGGGACTCAGACCGCGCTGCTTCAGGACCTGCGGGGCGCCTGACCCTCGGCGCGCACGGTCGGCGGGCGGACCCGCTCGGCGACGCCGCGTCGGGCCGCCGACGCGAGCACCCGGACCACCACCCCGAGCACCACGAGGTCGAGCAGCATCTGCGCGGTGACCAGCAGCCGCATCGGGTTGGTGTCGGCCACGATGTCCCCGAACCCGACGGTCGCGAAGCAGGTGACGGAGAAGTAGAGCGCCCCGGTCCGGTCGAGGACCTCGGTGAAGGACGACGGGTCGCTCAGGGACGCCGACAGGTAGGCCCGCGCGAAGACGAGCAGGAAGGTCGGCACCGCGAGCGCGAGCGTCTCCGTGGCACGGATGACGGGGTGGGGGGAGCGCACGATGATCGGCACCTGGATGCCGACCACCACGGCGAAGACGGCCAGCGCGAGGAGCAGCCACGGCACGTCCGAGCCGGCGCGGTAGTCCCGTGCCGGGATCAGGTAGTACGCCGCGAACAGGGCGGTCAGCGACAGCGTGATCCGCAGCCCGGTGAGGAGTCCGAGCCGCCACGGCCGCGGCCGGTGGAGGAGGGCGTCGTCTGGCTGCGGCATCCGGCCACGCCCCTCACTGCCGGGCGATGGCGACGCGGAGCAGCTCCTCGGGGGAGAGGTGGTGGTCGGCGTCCCGGGCGTCCTCGCCGACGTCGATCTCCACCCAGTGCACCTCGCCGGTGAACTGGTTCGGGGTCGGGTAGTCCTCCGCGACCAGGGCGCCGTCCTCGCGCCCCACGTCGCAGGTGTCGTCCGCGGAGAAGATCATGGCGGCGGTCGCCGCCACCGGGCCCTCGCCGACCTGGACGCCGTCCACGAACAGGGTCACGGTCCCGCCCTTGCCGAGGCCCGGGCCGTCGTACGCGAACTCCATGCGCACCTGCCGGGTCCCCGGCTCGAGGACGGCCTCGGAGCCGACGTAGAACCGCTGCACCCCGAAGAGGTTGTAGCAGTAGCGCAGCCGGCCGTCCTTCACGTAGAGGCTCCAGCCGCCGATCGACCCGCCCTGGGCGATGACCACGCCCTGGGCGCCGCCGTCGGGCACCGTCAGCTCGGCCGTGACGGCGTGCGAGGCGTTCTTGATGCTCACCACCGAGTGCTCCGAGAGCCGGCCCATCCCGGCGTACAGGCGCTGCCGGTTGCCGGTGACCAGCTGTGGTCGACCGCTCACGACGGGGTCGATCCGCTCCGCGGCCCGGTCGTCGAGGGGCAGCACGTTGTTGCGCGCAGCCTCGATCAGGAACAGCCGCTGCAGCTCGTGAAGCTTCTGCGGGTGCGTCGCCGCCAGGTCCTCGCTCTGCGACCAGTCGTTGTCGGTGTCGTAGAGCTCCCAGACGTCGTCGTCGAAGGCAGGCACGTCCTCGCCGACCAGGAGCCACGGGGTCTTGTGGCGGGTCACCGCCGTCCAGCCTCGGTGGTAGACGCCCCGGTTGCCGAACATCTCGAAGTACTGCGTCTCGTGGCGCTCTTCGGCCTCCTCGTCGTCGAAGGAGTAGCGCATGCTGACGCCCTGCATCGGCGTCTGCTGGACGCCGTGGACGTACGTCGGCTCGGGCAACCCGGCCGCCTCCAGGATCGTGGGGGCGATGTCGATGACGTGGGCGAACTGGTTGCGCATGCCGCCCCGCGAGGTCATCCCCCGGGGCCAGTGGACGATCGCCCCGTTGCGGGTGCCGCCGAAGTGGGAGGCGACCTGCTTGGTCCACTGGTACGGGGTGTCCATGGCGTGCGCCCAGCCCACGGAGTAGTGGTTGTAGGAGTCGGGCCCGCCGAGTCCGTCGAGCGTGGCCAGCAGGAACTCCGGCGTCTCGAGCGCGGCCGCGCCGTTGAAGTTGATCATCTCGTTGTAGGTGCCGTTCATCGTCCCCTCGGCCGAGGCGCCGTTGTCGCCGATGACGTAGTAGACGAGGGTGTCGTCGAGCACGCCGAGGTCCTCGAGGGCGTCGAGCAGCCGCCCGACGTGGTGGTCGGTGAACTCCAGGAACGCGGCGTACACCTCCATCTGCCGCCGCAGCACCGGCTTCAGCTCCTCGGGCATCTCGCTCCAGGCGGGGATCTCGGCGGGGCGGGCCGTCAGCTTCGCCTCGGGCGGGATCACGCCGAGCTGCTTTTGCCGGGCGAAGATCTCCTCGCGCAGGGCGTCCCAGCCCTCGTCGAAGCGTCCCGCGTATCGGTCGATCCAGTCGGCCGGGACGTGGTGGGGAGCATGGGTCGCGCCGGGTGCGAAGTAGGCGAAGAACGGCTTGTCGGCCATCAGCGACTTCTGGCGCCGGACCCAGCCGATGGCCTTGTCGGTCATGTCGCCCATGAGGTGGTAGCCCTCGGCCGGGGTCCGGTCCGGCTCGACCGGCGTCGTCCCCTCGTAGAGAGCCGGGTAGAACTGGTGGGCCTCACCGCCGATGAAGCCGTAGAAGTACTCGAAGCCGCTACCGGTCGGCCAGTTGTCGAAGGGCCCCAGCGGGCTGGTCTCCCAGACCGGCACCTCGTGGCACTTCCCGAACTGGGCGGTCGAGTAGCCGTTGAGCTTGAGGATCTCCGCCAGTGGCGCGCAGGTGTTCGGGCGGCGCGAGTCGTAGCCCGGGGCGGACGTGGCGATCTCGGTGATGCCCCCCATGCCGACCATGTGGTGGTTCCGGCCACTGAGCAGCGCCGCCCGGGTCGGCGAGCAGAGGGCCGTGGTGTGGAACCGGTTGAACTTCAGCCCCGACGCCGCCAGCCGCTCGGCGTGAGGCGTGTGGATCACCCCTCCGAACGCGCTGGAGGCGCCGAACCCGACGTCGTCGAGCAGCACGACCAGCACGTTGGGCGCCGATTCAGGGGGCCGTACGGGCGTGATCGCCGGAAAGGTGGTGTCCGGGTCCTTCGCGTCGTACGTGACGAGGCCACCCGGCGGGCGGTCCGGGACCGGCAGCACGTCGCGCCGGGCAGTCTCGTGCGGTGTCGCCATGGTGCGAGGTCCCTCCGTCGGTGGCGCGGTTGCTCACATCTGGCCGAGGATCTTGGCCTTCTGGGCAGCGAACTCCTCGTCGGTGAGCGTCCCCGCGTCGTGCAGCCGGCCGAGGTCGGTCAGCAGCGCGATCGGGTCCTGGGCGGGTGCTGCCGGTGGCGGTGCCGCCGGCGGCGGGGCAGCCGCCTGCTGGGGTGGCGGAGCCTGCTCCGCCCACCTGCTGGCCTGTCGGCGCGACACCCTGTTGGAGACGGCCGTCGCGGTCCCGGCGACGACCGCGGTCCTGGCGACGCCCCTGATGAGTCCCGGCATGGTTCCACTCCCTCTCGTGCGTGTGTGGTGCGACGTGGGTCGGGCCGGTCTCAGCCGGCTGCCTCCGCGAGGTCGAGTGCCTCGGTCAGCTGGTCGTGGGGGACGTAGCCGGCGGCCACGAGCTCGGCGCCCGACCGGCGCAGGGCGCTGACCATGGGCGCCGCCCAGGTGTTCTCGAAGAGCAGCACGGCCGCCGCGCTGTCGGCAGCCAGCGCGCCGCCGGCCTCCTCGAGGTCGTCGGGCCCGAGAAGGTCGGAGGACGCGCCCTCGAACACCATGAGGTCCAGCTCCCCGTCCCCGTCGATGTCGGAGATGTCGAGGGCGGTCACCGTGCCGTCGGCGCCCTTCATGACGAACGCCAGGTCCAGCACCCGTACGGTTCCCTGCTCGGTCAGCCGCACCAGCTCCTGCAGCCCCTCGCCGGTCATCCGTGCGCCGGGGAACTCCACGACCAGATAGCTGATGGGTCCCAGCTCGGCCTCGTCCATGACGACCCTTCCTCTCCTCGGTGGCCGCCCGCGCGGCCCGGTCCCGTACACCCGCCACGCTAGGAGCCCGCGCGGCGCCTTCCCTCATCCCCTGCAGACGAAAGAACCGGCTCCGACCGCGCGGCCGACGGACTCCATTTCGTCTGCCCGTGACGATGTCCGGGAGCCTCGGGTCGAGCAGACTCCCGTCACCGGAGTGCGACGGGGACCCCGCGGTGAGGGATGGCGGATGATGGAGGAAGACCAAGTGTTCGAGGTCCGGGTCACCGGGACCGTCCCGGACGACGTCCTGGCCGAGCTCGCGCCCGTGGACGTCACGGACCAGGAGATGCGGACCTCGCTCCGGGGGCACTTCCGCGACCAGGCCGAGCTGCACGGCTTCCTCGCGCGCCTGCGGGCGCTGGGCCTCGACGTCGTCGAGGTGCGCCGGCTCCCGCAGGAGGGCGGCTCCGACCACGAGGAGGTGTCCGGCCCGTGAGCCGAGCGCCTGAGCGCGGGGGAGCGGACTTCGAGCTGACGGTCCACGGTCGGCTCGGTCCGGTGCTGCGCAGGGCGCTGCACCCGAGCAGCGTGGTCGAGACGAGGACCTGCACGACCATCCGGTCGGTGTCGAGCGCGGACCTGCCCGACCTCGTCCGGTTGCTCGACTCCCACGGTCTGCGGATCGAGGGCGTGTGGCGGGTCCCGCGAGGCCGACCTGGCGCCGGCTGAGCGTGGGACTCACCCGTTGGGGTGGGAGTTTCACACGATTCGCGTGAGATCTCGGCTGCCCAGGCGTCCTACCGTGCCACCCGTGAGGGAGAGCCACGTGGACTCGACGAGCGCGCACGACGGTCAGGGCGACGGTCCTGAGGACGACGTACCGCTCGGCACGGCTGGCTGGGCGGGCATCCCGGACCGGCCCCGACAGTTCCTCAGTCGGCCGCGGCTCCTGGACCTCCTCGACCGTGACGACCGGTGTCGCCTGCTGCTGGTGAGCGCTCCCGCCGGGAGCGGCAAGACGGCGCTGGTGGTCGACTGGGTGAGCGACCGGCCGACCGAGCGCATCGAGTGGATCACCTTCGACGGTGACGACCCGTTCTGGCCCGGCTTCGTCGGCTGCCTGGAGCGGCTCGGCGTCCCCGTGCCGCCGACGACGGCCCTGCCGACCGACGCGGTCGGCCTCGACCTGCGGGTCAGGCGGAGGATCGCCTCGGCGCTGGCGTCCGAGCCGAGCGACGTGACCGTGGTCCTGGACGGCTACGAGGTGGCCTCGGCCGGAGTGGGGGCCGACCTCGACTACCTGCTCCGGCACGCGGGCAGGCGGCTGCGGATCGTGCTGGTCACCCGGGCCGACCCCGTCATGCCGCTGTACCGGTACCGCCTGGAGGAGGCCGTGACCGAGGTCCGGATGTCCGACCTCGCCCTGTGCGACCGGGAGGCCGGTGACCTGCTGAGCATGATGGGGGTCGCCCTGGCCCCGGAGTCGGTGACCAGGCTGAACGCGCGCATCCGGGGCTGGGTCACCGGGCTGAGGTTCGCCGGCCAGATGCTGGCCGACCGCGACGACCCCGACAGCGCCGTCGAGCAGGTGGCCGGTGACCGGGGCAGCATCGCCGAGTACCTGATGGGGGAGGTGCTCGCCTCCCACCCGCCGGAGGTCCGCGAGCTGCTCATGGCGACGAGCATCCCCGACACCATCCTGCCGGGCCTCGCCGAGGCGCTCGGCGGACGGTCGGCCGCCCGGACCCTGGCCCTGCTGGTGCACGTCAACGTGTTCATCGAGCAGGTCCCCGGTCATGCCGATCACTACCGCTACCACCCCTTCTTCCGTGAGCTGCTGCGGGCCGAGCTGGCCTACGGCCAGCCGGAGACGATGCGGACCCTGCAGCGGCGCGCCGCCGAGTGGTTCGCCGGGCACGGCCAGCTGGTGCCGTCCGTACGCCACTTCGCCTCGCTGGGCGCCTGGTCCGAGGTCACCCACCAGGTGGTCGCCAACCTGGCGGTGGGCCAGCTGATCCTGGACCAGGGGTCGGGTGCGCTGTCCCGGACGCTGAAGGACCTGCCTCCCGAGCTGGAGGACCCGGCGGCCACCGTGGTGCGGGCCACCCTGGCCCTGGTGGACGGGGACACCGAGCTGTTCAGCGAGCAGCTGGCCCGGGTCCAGGAGCAGCTCGATGCCACGACGCCCGACGACGCCGCGGCGATCGCCCTCGCGGTCGCGGTGCTGCTCGCGATCCGCGCCCGGTCCTCCGGGGACGCGGCCGAGGCCCAGGTGCTCGCCGAGGCGGCCGGGGCGGCCCTGCGCGGTCAGGAGACGCGACGACGGATGGAGGCGCACCCGGAGCTCGTCGCCCTGGTGCTCACGGCCAGGGGGATCGCGGCCATCCGCCAGGGCCACCTCGACGAGGCCGAGGAGACCTTCCGTGCCGGCTCCGAGGCGGCGACCGAGGCGAACGCGGACTCGCTCGTCGTGGAATGCCTGGGCAACCTCGCGGTCCTGGCCTGCGTGGCCGGCGACGTCGCCCGGGCCGAGGGCCTGGCGAGCCGCGCGCTGCGGGTGGCCGACGAGGCGGGGATCCCCGTCGGCGACCGCTCGACCGCAGCACAGGTTGCCCTCGCGTGGGTCGACATGGAGCGCTACGAGCTGCGAAGCGCCGCCGAGCACGTCCGCTCCGCGGAGCAGTCCGTCCTCATCCTCGGAGACCCCGTCCCGCGCACCCTGCTCGCCCTCGTCAAGGGGCGGCTGCAGATGGCCCACGGCGACCGTGCCGGCGGGCTGGCGCAGGTCGACGAGGCGGCCGTCGCGATCGTCGAGCCGGACAGCTGGCTGGTCGGGCGGCTCCGGGTCGAGACCGGCCACCTCGAGGTGGCCGGCACCGAGCAGGAGGAGCCGGCCTCCGAGGACCTCGTACGTCACTCCTCCCCGGCGGTGCGCGCCTGCGGCATGCTCGTCGACTGCGCCCGGCAGCTGCGGCTGGGGGCGACGAGCCAGGCGCGCGAGACGCTGCGCACCGCGTTGCAGCTCGCAGCTCCTGCCCGGCTTCGGAGACCCTTCCACGAGGCCCCTGCCCAGGTCCGCCAGCTGCTCGTGCAGGACCGGCTGCTGGCGACGGAGCACGCGTGGCTCTTCGAGGTCACCGGGACGGGGATGCCCCGTCCCCGGCCGCGGAAGGTGGCGGCCGTGGTGGCCACGCCACGGACGACGCCGGTCGAGAAGCTGACCGAGAAGGAGCTCGAGGTGCTCGGTCACCTCGCGGATATGCTGACGACCGAGGAGATCGCCGCTGTCATGTACATCTCGGTCAACACCGTGAGGACCCACGTCCGCAACATCCTGCGCAAGCTCGGGGTGTCGCGGCGCAACGCCGCGGTCCGCGCGGCCCGCGAGTTCGAGCTGCTGCCCACGTGAGCGGGCGGTGCTGTCCGTGAGCGACGCGGGTTCCTCCCCGTGCTGCGCCCCGGGGGCCGCCGCGCGTCCCGGACCACGGCCGGAGGCCGACCCACGACGTCGCGCGACGCCCCGGGAGGTGGAGCAGGTCCGGGTGCCCGGGGGAGTGGCCTTGCTCGGTGACAGCTTCGGCGAGGGCGTCCCCGGAGACGGCGAAGGGCCGGTGCACGAGGTGCACGTGCGCGACTTCACGCTCGACGCGACCGCGGTCACCAACGCCGCGTTCGCCGCGTTCGTCGGTGCGACCGGCCACGTGACGGACGCCGAGCAGCTGGGGGTCTCCGCGGTCTTCCACCTGCTCTACCGGGGGAGTGCACGCCACGTGGTGGGCAGCGCCGACGGCGCGCCCTGGTGGCTCGCCGTGGAGGGGGCCACCTGGCGCTCCCCCGAGGGACCGGGTTCGGACCTGTCAGACCGCTCGGACCACCCGGTCGTCCACGTCTCGTGGTTCGACGCGCAGGCCTACTGCGCCTGGGCCGGGACCCGGCTCCCGACCGAGGCGGAGTGGGAGTACGCCGCGCGGGGCGGACTCGACCGGGCCCGATACCCGTGGGGTGACGACCTGCTGCCCGACGGGCGGTGGCCGCTCAACATCTGGCAGGGCACGTTCCCGGTCGTCAACCACCTCGACGACGGCTACCTCGGGACCGCACCGGCGCGGTCGTTCGAGCCCCACGGCTTCGGGCTGTGGAACATGGCCGGCAACGTGTGGGAGTGGTGCGCCGACTGGTTCGACCCCGGCTACTACCGCACCGCTCCGCGGGACTCGCCCCCCGGTCCGGAGCGGGGGACGGCGCGCGTGATGCGCGGCGGGTCGTACCTGTGCCACGACTCCTACTGCAACCGCTACCGGGTCGCAGCCCGCTCGGGCAACACCCCGGAGTCGGCCACCGGCAACCTCGGCTTCCGGTGCGCCGGCGTCCAGGTCGGCTGAGGAACCTCAGCGGCCGCGCATCTGGCCGCGCATGCCCTTCATGCTGGTCGGCACCGGTCCCTTCGGGATCGGCAGGTTCGACCTGTTGGCGTCGATCGCGCGGAGCCGACTCAGCAGGTCCGTGAGCTCCTGGCCCTTGACCGACTTGCCCAGCTTGCTGACGTGCTTGACCAGCTTGCGCAGCGGCACCTGGCCCTCGCCGTCACCCACCAGCACCTGGTGGATCGGGACCTCGGAGGCGACCCGGGCGTGACGGCGCTCCTCGGCGGCCATCAGCCCGCGCAGCCGGTTGGGGTTGCCCTCGCCGACCAGCACGATGCCCGGAGGGCCTACGACCCGGTGGACCATGTCCTGCTGCTTGTTGAACGCGATCATCTGGTCGGTCTTCCACCCGCGGCGCAGCGTGGACAACGCCCGCGCGCCGCCACCGATCTGCCCCTCCATCTGGTCGTACGCCGACTTCTGCGCGCGGCGGCCGAAGAGGACCACGGTCGCGAGCAGGCCGAGCATCAGCGCACCGACGATCGCCAGGACAAGGCTCAGCACGCCCGACCCGGGCAGCAGCGTGAACAGGGCGTACCCGACGGCTGCGCCGAGCACGAAGGCTCCGAGCAGCCAGAGACCGATCCGCGGGTCGGTCCGCTTGGTCATCTGGTACGTGGCCACCATCTGCTGGCGGCGGGACATCTCCGAGGGGTCAGGCGTGGACATCCGGTGCTCTCTGTCGTGCTCTCTGTGGAGGTCGGTCAGCGGTGGTCAGCTGGTGGCGCGCGCGGTTCGGCGCTCCACGGCCTGACGGTACAGCCGCCCGGCCCGGTAGGACGAACGGACCAGCGGTCCCGACATCACCCCGGCGAAGCCGATCTCCTCGGCCTCGGCCGCGAGCTCGACGAACTCCTCGGGCTTCACCCACCGCTCGACGGGGTGGTGCCGCACCGAGGGGCGGAGGTACTGGGTGATGGTGATCAGCTCGCAGCCCGCGTCGTGCAGGTCGTGCAGCGCCTGGCTGACCTCGTCACGGGTCTCACCCATGCCGAGGATCAGGTTGGACTTGGTGACCAGCCCGAAGTCACGGGCCTGGGTGATCACGTCGAGCGAGCGGTCGTAGCGGAAGGCCGGCCGGATCCGCTTGAAGATCCGCGGCACCGTCTCGACGTTGTGCGCCAGCACCTCGGGCCGCGACTCGAAGACCTCCTGCAGGAGCTCGGGCTTGCCGTTGAAGTCGGGGATCAGGTTCTCGACCCCGGTGTCGGGGTTGAGCTCGTGGATCACGCGCACCGTCTCGGCGTAGAGCCAGGCACCGCCGTCGGGCAGGTCGTCGCGGGCGACGCCGGTGATGGTGGCGTAGCGCAGCTGCATCTTCTGGACCGACTCCGCCACCCGGCGGGGCTCGTCACGGTCGAGCGGCTCGGGCTTGCCGGTGTCGATCTGGCAGAAGTCGCACCGACGGGTGCACTGGTCGCCGCCGATGAGGAAGGTGGCCTCGCGGTCCTCCCAGCACTCGAAAATGTTGGGACAGCCGGCTTCCTGGCACACGGTGTGCAATCCCTCGCCCTTGACGAGGTTCTGCAGCTCCTTGTAGGCCGGGCCCATCTTCGCCCGGGTCTTGATCCACTCCGGCTTGCGCTCGATGGGCGTCTCGGCGTTGCGGATCTCGAGACGGAGGAGCTTCCGGCCTTCAGGTGCGGGGGCGGTCGTCACGTCAGCAAACACTACGCCGAGGTGGGTGACCGCCCGAATCGGCCGGTCACGGCACGTCGCGACGGCGGAAGGACCACACGGACGCCGCGATCGCCGCCACGAGCAGCACGCCGAGGTTGCGCACGCCCTGCCACACCGTGAGCGTCTCGAACTCCCGGCAGTCGACGCCCTCGGGCGGCCGTGGGCCGGCGAAGCAGACGTCCGGCGGGTAGGCGTAGTAGCGGGTCCCGTCCCAGATCACGGCGCCGAGGTTCTTGTTGGGGAACCAGGCCTCGCTGATGCCGAGCATCGCCATCACGATCGTGGCGCCCACGACGACCGCGAACATCGCACCGAGGGTGAAGACGGTGCTGCGGACGAGCATCGTGACGGCGTACGCCCCGAACGCGGCAGCGCCGATCAGGAGCGCGGCCCGCCAGGAGCTGCCCCAGACGAGGTCGACGACCTCGGGCAGGGTGCTGATGTCGCGGCTGGCCGCGAGCCAGGACATCGCCGCCCAGAAGGCCCCGAGCATCGCCGCCGCGGTGACGACCGCGGCGGTCACGACCGCCGCCGCCTTGGCGAACCACACCCGCGTCCGGCGGGGCTCGAAGAGGAGTTGGTTGCTCATCGAGCCGGAGTTCCAGTCGGCGCCGGCGAACGTGGTCCCGGCGAGCATCAGCAGCCCCATCAGCACCGTGATCAGGCCCAGCCCGGAGCTGCGCAGCGCCTCGCCCATCCGCAGCTGGGGTCGGCCGAGGAACCACTCGACCCGGGGGCCGACGCTCGTCGCGCAGGCGGCCGAGTCGCGCGCGCCGTAGCGGTCGGGGTTGCGCTCGCAGCGGGCGATCTGCCGCTTCATGTAGGGCTGCGCGAGCTCGCGGTCGACCTGCTCCTGTGCCTGCTGCAGCTCCGCGTCGGAGACCGGCCGGGTGCTCCAGGCGGTGCCGGCGAAGATCACGACCGTCGCGAGGACGCAGGCGAGGAGCAGCAGCACGATGGCGCGGCGCGAACGGAGCCGGGTGAGCTCGGCGAGGTAGAGCCTCATCGGTCACCGCCCAGGGTCTCGTCGCGGGTGAGGTCGAGGAAGAACGACTCGAGGTCGGGCCGTACGGGCGTCAGCTCGGAGAGCCACAGGTCGTGACGGGCCAGCTCGCGGGTGATCGTCTCGGGTGGTTGCTCGGTCTCGACGAGGAGCCCCCGGGGCTCGCGGGTGACCGCGAAGCCCGCCGCCTCGAGGTGGCCGACGGCGGTGTCGGGGTCGGGGACCGCCACGCGGTAGCCGGTGCCGGAGCCCGCGAGGAGCTCGTCGACCCGGCCCGAGGCGAGCATGCGTCCGCTGCCGATGATGGTCGCGGAGGTGCACACCTGCTGCACCTCCGCGAGGATGTGGGAGCTGAGCAGCACGGTCACCCCGGACTCGCCGAGGGAGCGGATGGTGTCGCGGATCTCGCGGATGCCGGCCGGGTCGAGGCCGTTGGTGGGCTCGTCCAGGATCAGCAGCTGGGGGTCCTTGAGGAGCGTCGCCGCGATGGCGAGGCGCTGCTTCATGCCCAGCGAGTACGACTTGTAGCGGTCCTTGTCGCGTCCGGTGAGGCTCACCGTCTCGATGGCGGCGTCGATCCTCGAGGACGGGATGCCGCGGGACCGGGCCAGCATCGCGAGGTTCTGCCTGCCGGTGAAGTTGGGCGCGAACTTCGGCATCTCGACGACCGCGCCCACCCGGTCGATGACGGCGGGCAGCCGGGCGGGGACGGGCTCGCCGAAGAGCGACATGGTGCCCTTCGTGGCGCGTGCCAGCCCCAGCAGCATCCGGATGGTCGTGGTCTTGCCCGACCCGTTGGGCCCGAGGAAGCCGTGGACACCCCCGGCCGGCACGGCCAGGTCCAGTGACTGCACCGCCACCCGTCGGCCACCGCGCCGGTTCCGGAACTCCTTGCGCAGCCCGGACGTCTCGATCACCAGGTCCCCCGTCATGGATACGGAGTATGTAGTACCACCTCGCCGGCGGGGTCGCGACACGCTCAGGCGAGCAGCAGCCTGACCAGCGAGTCGGCCCACCACCTCTCGACCCTGTCCGGAGTCCAGCCCCGCTCGCGGGTCAGCACCAGGTAGACGTCGACGTTGCAGAGCGCGGCGAAGGTGTCACGGGCGTCCTGCGGTGTGACTCCCTCGCGCAGCGTCCCCGGCGGCCAGGCGTCGAAGACCGCCACCCGCAGCTTCTCGCCGCGCCCGCGCCCCTTGGCGATGACCTCGGCCACCTCCGGCTTGGAGGAGGCGGCCTCCCGGATCACCAGGATCGCGTCCGCGCCGTGCTCGAAGAGGCGCCGGTCGAAGGCCGCCATCGCGGTGAGCTGGCCCGCCGGGTCGCCGCGTGCGGCCCTGACCTCCGCGACCTGGCGGGGGACGTCGGCGGCGCCCTCGAGGGAGTCGAGCAGCGCGGTGACCAGTCCCGCCTTGCTCCCGTAGACGGCGTAGACGGTCGGCTCGGAGACGCCTGCCTCCCGGGCGACGTCCTTGACCCGGGTCCCCGCCCAGCCCTTCTCCATGAAGAGCCTGCGTGCGGCATCGGCGATCAGGCGCCGGGTCTGCTGCGCCTGGGCGCGCCGGGTGGGGGAGTCGTAGGCACGGCTCTTGCCAGATTCGCTGAGTCCATCTATATTCATTGAGTCAGCCTAAACCAAAAGTGTGGGAGCGTCACCATGAACCTGTCGTCCATCCGCGTCGGCGGCCTCGCCGGTCTCGGATTCGTGCTCGTCGTCGTCACCGTCAACCTGATGCTCGGGAGCGCCGGCCAGCCGCGCGCCGGCGCGTCGCCGGAGGAGGTGCAGGCGTACTTCGCCGGGAGCCCGGTCGCCGTCGACGTCGCCTCCGCCCTCGCGCCGCTGGCCTGGATCTGCCTGCCGCTCTTCGCCGGGGGTGTGCTTGCGGCCACCCGCGCGCGGTCCGCCGAGCGCAGTGACGCGTGGCCCTGGATCGGCCTCGGTGCCGTGTTCATGCAGAACGCCGTCTTCACCGGGGTCGCCGCCACCCAGGTCGCCCTCGACGCCGGTGGTCTCTCGCCGGAGGTGACCTGGGGACTCTGGCAGCTGCACAATGCGCTCTTCGTGCTGAACCTGGCCGGGCTGTCGATCATCATGCTGGCGCTCACCGTCGCCGGTGTCCGCACGGGACTGGTCGCCCGTCCGCACGCCCTGGTCGGCGCGGCTGCCGCGACCCTGACCGCGACGGCGGCCGTGACCACCTCAGCCGGCATGGCCGGGGGACCGGTCGAGCTCGTGGGTCTGGCCGGGTTCGTGCTGTGGCTCGGCTGGCTGACGACGTACGCGGTGGTGCTGCTGCGCGCGTCACGTCCGGTCGCGGTGGCCGCCGTGGCTCCCGTCGAGCGGGTGACCCAGCCGGCCTGAGCGTGGCCGATCACCCGGTCAGGCGCCGGCCGGCGTGACCAGCCGGATGCGCCCCGGCTCGGGCCGGGGCTCGTAGTCGGGGGTGGCGTCGTAGGGCCCCCAGGCGAGGTACGCCGACAGGTGCTGCTCGACGAGCGGGAGCACCTCCTCGACCGTCACGTCCCGGCCCAGCTCGGCCGACAGCGTGGTCACCCCGGCGTCGGCGATCCCGCAGGGGACGAACCGGTCGTACCACCCGAGGTCGACGTCGCAGTTGAGGGCGAAGCCGTGCATGGTCACTCCGCGGCTGACCCGGATGCCGAGGGCCGCGATCTTGCGCTCCGGTCCGCGGTCGTCGGCCTGCAGCCAGACGCCGCTGCGGCCGGGGACCCGGGCGGTGGTGACGCCCAGGTCGGCGCAGACGCGGATCAGGGCCTCCTCGACGCGGCGGACGTAGTCGACGACCTTGACGTGGTCGGGGAGCGTCACGATGGGGTAGCCGACCAGCTGGCCGGGGCCGTGGAAGGTGATCTTGCCGCCGCGGTCGACGTCGATGACCGGCGCGCCCCCGGGGTCGAGCGGCTTCTCGTGCTCGTCGGTGCGCTTTCCGCAGGTGAAGACCGGTGGGTGCTCCAGCAGCAGCACCGTGTCGGGGGCGCCGTCGACGACGGCCGCGTGGACGTCGCGCTGGAGGTCCCAGGCTGCGAGGTAATCGACCGCCCGGTCACCCAGGCCTGCGATGCGGTAGTCCGGAGCCACGCCTCGCAGCGTACCCCTGTGGAGGAGCGCCGCCGCCGGAGCCGCGGACGCGGTAGGAACGAGGGGTGCTCGCCGTCACCGCCCATCCTCTCGCCCGCCGCCCCTTGGTGCTCGGCGTGCTGCTGGCCGGGGCGCTCGTCCTCACGGCCCTGCTCGTGCCCGCCGGCCCGGAGCCGGTCGCGCCCCCGGGCCGCGCCCTGGCCGCGGACCGGACCGCGCCGCTGGAGGTGCTCCGGGGCTGGGACCGTGACCGCGCCCGGGCCTGGCGACGAGGTGACGGGGAGGCGCTGGCGGAGCTCTACGTCCCGGGTTCGCGGGCCGGGCGGGCCGACGCCGCGCTGCTCGAGGCGTACGCCGGCCGCGGGCTGCGCGTGACCGGCGTCCGGATGCAGCTCGCGGCGGTCGAGGTCGTTGCCCGGACCGGCGACCGGCTCGAGCTGCTGGTGACCGACCGGCTGGGGCGGACCGTGGCGCGGGGTGGGGGCGGCAGCTTCAGCCTGCCCGGGGACGACTGGTCGCGACGCCGGGTCGTGATGGTGCGGTCCGGGACGCGGTGGCAGGTCGCCGAGGTCCGGGACCGGGCTCAGGCCAGGCCCGAGGCAAGCACCGCCGACACGTCCGGGTCCTCGAACCGGTAGCCCAGCGAGAGCAGCGCCGCGGGTCGCAGGTCGAGCGAGCGAAGGAGCTCGGGGGCCGCCGGTCCCGCGCCGACGGAGA
Source organism: Nocardioides euryhalodurans (assembly GCF_004564375.1). Classification (NCBI taxonomy): domain Bacteria; kingdom Bacillati; phylum Actinomycetota; class Actinomycetes; order Propionibacteriales; family Nocardioidaceae; genus Nocardioides; species Nocardioides euryhalodurans. Next base: position 785,519 of record NZ_CP038267.1, on the reverse strand, counting down.
GCACTCGGCGAGGCGCGGCGAGGAACGCCGGTCGGTGCACCGAACGGGCAAAGGTCGCCGTGAACTCCGCGTTGGTCGGCGTCACCGGGCTGCACAGGTTGATCGGCCCGCTGGCAGTCGGGTGCTCGGCGAGCATCGCGACCGCTGCGACCCAGTCGCGTCGCGAGATCACGGGAAAGAACTGCTCACCCCTGCCCAGACGCGCGCCGAGTCCCAGCTTGAAGAGAGGCTCCAGCAGCTTCATGGTCTCGCCGCCGCGCGACATCACGGGCGCAGTGCGCAGGACGCAGACCCTCGCTCCCGCCTCGAGGGCGGGGTCGGCGGCGGCCTGCCAGTCCCGCGTCACCTGCGTCATGAACGCGTCGCCGCGCGAGTCCGAGTCCTCGGTCACGGGGTCTGCGCCGTGGTCGCCGTACCAGGAGCTGCCGTTGCCGGCCAGGAAGGCGGGCGGCTCGTCGGCGCGGGCGATCGCCTCCGCCAGGACCCGGGTGGTCACGATGCGGCTGTCCCGGATCGACCGCTTCCACTTCTCGGAGTGGGGGTTGCCGAGGAGCCCCGACCCGGCCACGTTGACGACCACGTCGGCCTGTCCGATCACCCCTTGGTCGAGGCGACCGCCGTAGGGGTCCCACGTCGACTCCTGCTCGCCCCCGGACGCCCGGCGTGTGAGCACCGTGACCGTGTGTCCACGGTCCCGCAGGTGAGCAACCAGGGGGGACCCGAGGAAGCCGGACCCCCCGGCGACGACGACGCGCATCAGACCTCGTCAGACTTCAAACTGACCGGACTCCAGGCGCTGCTTGACCTCGCGCAGGAAGCGGCCGGCGTCGGCGCCGTCCACGAGCCGGTGGTCGTAGGTGAGCGACAGGTAGACCATGTGGCGCACGGCGATCGTCTCGCCGAGGTTCGGGTCGTCGATGACCACGGGCCGCTTCACGACGGCACCGGGACCGAGGATCGCCACCTGCGGCTTGTTGATGATCGGGGTGTCGAAGAGCGCCCCGAAGCTGCCGAGGTTGGTGATCGTGAAGGTGCCGCCCGACAGCTCGTCGGGGCCGATCTTGTTGGTCCGGGTGCGCTCGGCGACGTCCGCGATCTTCTTGGCCAGACCTGCGATCGAGAGGTCGCCGGCGTCCTTGACCACCGGCGTGAGCAGGCCCTTGTCGGTGTCGACGGCGAAGGCGACGTGCTCGCGGTCGTAGTAGGTGACCTCGCCCGCCTCGGTGTCGATGGTCGCGTTGAGCGCCGGGTGCTGCTTGAGCGCGTCGATGGCGGCCTTGGCGAAGAACGGCAGGTAGGTCAGCTTTACGCCCTCGCGCGCCAGGAAGTCCGCCTTGGCGCCCTCGCGCATCCGCGCGATCCGCGTGACGTCGACCTCCATCACCTGGGTGAGCTGGGCCGAACCGTGCAGCGACTCGACCATGCGCGAGGCGATGATCTTGCGCAGCCGCGACATCGGCTCGGTCTTGCCGCGCAGCGGGGACGGGCTCGCGGGGGCCGGGGTGGAGGCCGCCGGTGCGGCCGCGGCGGGAGCCTCGGCCGGGGCGGCCGCCTGCTTGGCCTTCTCGGCCGCGTCGAGGACGTCCTGCTTGCGGATCCGGCCGCCGACCCCGGTGCCGGTCACCGACGCCAGGTCGACGTCGTGCTGGGCGGCCATCTTGCGGACGAGCGGGGTGACGTACGTCGACGGCTCCTCGCGGTCCTTGGCGGGCGCCGGCGGCTCCTGGGCGGCCGGCTCGGGCTGCTTCGCGGGCTCCGGCTCCTTCTCCGGCTCGGGCTCGTCCTTCTCGGACTCAGGCGTCTCGTCGCCGGCGGGGAGGTCGCCCTTCTCCTCGGCGATCTCCTGCTCCTGCTCGGCCTTCTTCTCGGCCTGCTCCTCGTCGGCGGGCTGTGCCTCGGGCTCGGCCTGGGCGGGCGCGTCCCCGCCTGCGTCACCGGACCCGATGACCGCGAGCTCGGCGCCGACCTCGACCGTCTCGTCCTCGGCGACCTTGACCTCCAGCAGGGTGCCGGCGACGGGGGAGGGGATCTCGGTGTCGACCTTGTCGGTGGAGACCTCCAGCAGCGGCTCGTCGACGGCGACCTCGTCGCCGACCTGCTTGAGCCAGCGGGTGACCGTGCCCTCGGTGACCGACTCGCCGAGTGCCGGCAGCGTCACCGACGTGCCTGAGCCACCACCGGACCCGGAGCCGCCCGAGGAGTCATCGGAGGAGGGGTGATCGTCCGCCGGCTCCTGCTCCGAGGGTGCCTCGCCGCTGGAGTCCTTCTCCTCGGCCTCGGCCTCGGCCCGCTCCTGCTCGAGGTCCTCGCCGCCACCGCCGCTCTCCTCGGTCTCGTCGCCGGACTCCTCCTGCTCGTCCTGGCCGGAGTCCTCGCTGCCGGAGTCGCCACCGGACTCGCCCTCGTCACCGACCAGCGCCAGCACCGCGCCGACCTCGACGGTGTCGTCCTCGTTCGCCTTGATCTCCAGCAGGGTGCCGGCGACAGGAGAGGGGATCTCGGTGTCGACCTTGTCGGTGGAGACCTCCAGCAGCGGCTCGTCGACCGAGATGGTGTCGCCGACCTGCTTGAGCCAGCGGGTGACGGTGCCTTCGGTGACGGACTCGCCGAGTGCCGGGAGGGTGACTTCGGTGGCCAATGGACTTCCTTCGCTCGCGGTGTCGATGAGGGGTCGGGTCAGGAGTGGGCGTGCAGCGCCTTGCCGGCGAGGGCCAGGTGGGCCTCGCCGAGCGCTTCGTTCTGGGTGGGGTGCGCGTGGACCAGCGGGGCGACGTCCTCCGCGTACGCCTCCCAGCTGTAGATCAGCTGCGCCTCGCCGATCAGCTCGCCCACGCGGTCGCCGACCAGGTGGACACCCACGACGGGGCCGTCCTTGCGGCGGACCAGCTTGACGAAGCCGGAGGTGGCGAGGATCTGGCTCTTGCCGTTGCCGCCGAGGTCGTAGGTCAGCGACTCGACCTGGTCGACGCCGTACTGCTCGGTGGCGGCGGCCTCGGTCAGCCCGACGGAGGCGACCTCGGGGTGGGAGTAGGTGACGCGGGGGATCCCGGTCTCGTCGATCGGGGTGGGATCGAGACCGGCGATGTCCTCGGCCACGAAGATGCCCTGCTGGAACCCCCGGTGGGCCAGCTGCAGGCCCGGCACGATGTCGCCCACGGCGTACAGGCCGTCGACCCCGGTACGGCAGCGCTCGTCGGTGACGACGAAGCCACGGTCGAGGGTGACGCCCTGCTCGGCGTAGCCGAGGCCGTCGGTCACCGGGCCGCGACCGACGGCGACGAGCAGCAGCTCCGCCTCGATCACGTCGCCGCCCTCGACGGTGACGGCGACCCCGGACTCCGTCGTCTTCACGCTCTGGAAGGGCGTGCCCGTGCGGAAGGCGATCTTGCGCTTGCGGAAGGCCCGCTCGAGGGCCTTCGAGCTGGCCTCGTCCTCGGCCGGGACCAGTCGGGGGAGCGCCTCGAGGATCGTGACGTCGGCGCCGAAGCTCTTCCAGACGCTGGCGAACTCGCAGCCGATGACGCCGCCGCCGAGCACGATCACCGACTGCGGGACGTGCTCGAGGCGCAGCGCGTGCTCGGAGGTGATGACGCGCTCGCCGTCGACCTCGAGGCCAGGCAGCGAGCGGCTGTAGGAGCCGCTGGCCAGCACGACGTGGCGCCCGGTGTGGGCGGTCCCGTCGACGGTGACCTCGCGGGGCCCGGTCAGCCGGCCCTCGCCCTCGATGACGGTGATGCCGCGACCCTTGATCAGGCCGGTGAGCCCCTTGAAGAGCCGGTTGACGACCCCGTCCTTGTAGGCGTTGACGCCGGGGACGTCGATGCCCTCGAGCGAGGCCGTGACGCCGAACTTCGCGGAGTCGCGCGCCGAGTCGGCGACCTCGGCCGCGTGGAGGAGCGCCTTGGTGGGGATGCAGCCGACGTGGAGGCAGGTGCCTCCGAGCTTGCCCTTCTCGACCAAGCCGACCTTCAGCCCGAACTGGGCGGCGCGGAGGGCACATGCGTAGCCTCCGGAACCGGCCCCGAGAATGAGTACGTCGTAGTCGGCCTCGGCCACTGTGCTCCCTCCGGGTCGCGGGTCGCGCCGTTGCGACCGCGGCTCCATCTTTGCACTTCTCGTGCACGAGTCGACACCACCCCGTGAGGCGACCGGGCACACTGGGGGCATGGGGTTGCTCGACCGGTTCCGCAGACGACCGAAGATGCGCCGTCCGTCACGGGACGCGACACGCACCGGCTCGACGACCGTGCGTGCGTCCGACCGCACGGACGAGGCGCACCTGCGCACCTTCGTCACGAGCAGGCGCGGGGTGGAGGGCTTCGTGGAGCCGCGCACGGCCGTCAGCGACGTGACCCTGCTGCTCGTCGCCCACGACGGCGAGTGGACGCGGCGGCGGGTGCCGTCGGTGCAGTGGGCGCACGAGTTCGCCAACAAGCACCACGTGCCGTCGTACGACGCGGCCGTCGTCGGCGTGCCGCAGCGGATGCGTGACTACAACCGGCGGAAGAAGAGCGGCGAACTCTGAGGCCCGCTCACTCCAGCAGGCCGCGACGCCGCGCCACGGTCGTGGCCTCGGTCCGGCTGGCCGCGTCGAGCTTGGCGAGGATGTGGGACACGTGGACCGAGACCGTCTTGGTGCTGATGAACAGCTCGGTGCCGATCTGGCCGTTGGTCCGGCCCTCGGCGACCAGGGCGAGGATCTCGCGCTCGCGCGGGGTCAGTGAGGTCGGCGACCCCGGGGGAGAGGCCCCGTCGAGCAGGACGTGGGCCTGACGAGCCACCTCCTCGACGTCTCGCACGATCGGCGCCGCACCGAGACCGGCGGCGACGTCCTTCGCGTGCCGCAGCGCCGAGGCGGCGTCCGCGCGGGACCCTCGCTCCGCCAGCAGCGCCCGGCCCAGCTGGTACGACGCCAGCGCCTCGTGCCACACCATGCCTGCCTCGGCGCACGTCGTCACGGCCGTGCGCCACAGGTCGGCGGTGTCGGTGTCGCCGTGGCACCGGGCGCGGTCGGCAGCGAAGAGGGCGCCCCGCGCCGGGTGGACGAGGTCCTCGGGGCCGGTGCACTCGAAGCCCGGGTGGTCCGGCCCCCGCAGCTCCACGATCTCGTCGAGCAGGGAGATCGCCTCCGCGCGCCCGCGCGGGTCCTCGCCCAGGTCGCCGGCCGCTCGGGCCGCGATGACGAGGAGCTCGTCGGCATCCATCGGAGTGGCGCTCACCTGCGCTGGCATCAGCCGGGCGGCGAGCGTCAGCGCCTCCCGTGAGTCCCGCAGGTCGGCGAGAGCCTCGATCTCCAGGAGCTCCAGGATGTCGCCGGCGGCACCGTGCCGAGGCCGCAGCTCCCGTGCCCGGGTCAGGTGGCTGCGGCCAGCGGCGGCGTCACCCGTCCGGACAGCCATCAGTGCGGCCACACCCCGGGTGACAGCACCCATGGCGGCGGAGAGTCGATGGCTGAGCAGCAGGCGGAGCACCTCACGGGTCTCCTCCCACCGTCCGAGCTCGAGCAGGTACGCCGCGCCGTAGGCAGGGCTGGCGTGCATCGCGTCGTGGACCGAGCCTGCGGCGACGAGGTGCCGGAACGTCGTCAGCAACACGTCGCACACTTCTTCGTCGCGACCGACCACGCCGAGGCGGTTGGCCAGCCTGGTGGCGGCCCAACCCGTGAGCCGGGGGTCGCCGACCTGGTGGGCGAGATCGAAGGCGCGGGTCGCGTCCTCGAGGGCACGGTCCCAGGGTGGAGTCTCCGACCGCATGGCGAGAGCCCAGGCGAGCGCCTCGGTCGATCCGGTGCGACGCGCCATCTTCACGGCGGTGGCCGCGTGCTGGACAGCTCCCCAGTCCTGGACCCATGCCTCGGCGTGCACCAGGAGGGCGAGCGCCTGCACGTGTTCCGGCGACCCGGGGCAGCGCGCCTCGGCCAGCTCCACGACGCGGCGCCTGTCCTCGACTCCGTCCCGGGCATCGAGCCCGCAGCCGATCCGCCACTCGGACAGGGGCAGCCGCAGCCGCATGGCCAGGACCGGGTCGTCGCCCTCGTCCTGACGGAGGATCGCGTCCTCGCGAAGGCGGATGGCGAGCAGGTGCTCGCCGGCACTCCACTCGCTGTTGCTGGCGCGGAGCCACAGGTCGGCGCGTCGACCAGCCCTGCCGCGCGCCTCCTCACCGACCTCCTCCCAGAGCCCGCAGGCGCGGTGCAGGTGCTCGAGCTCCTCGGCGTACCCGCGGACCGCTGCCGCCTCGTCCGCGGCCCGCAGCGACCACACGAACGCGTCGTCGTGATCGCCGGCTCCGTGGTGGTGGAGAGCGAGGTGCGATGCGCGCGACGCGGTCGCGAGATCCGCGGAGGACTCCAGCACCTCGACGTACTCACGGTGCACCCGGGTGCGTGCCTCGGTGGTGAGCGTGCCGGCGACCACCTCCGCGACCAGCGGGTGGTGGAACCAGGCCTCCCCACCGGTCGCCACGGTCGTCAGTCCGGACGCCGTGGCCTCGGCCAGGGAGGGCGACACGCTGTCGGGGTCACCGCCGCGGGCGGCGACGAGTCGTTCGAGGACGTCCACGGCGACCGGACGCCCGCCGATCGCCAGCAGCTGCAGCAGCTCGCGGCCTTCGGGCCCGAGGCGGTGCCACGAGCCGAGCAGGACCTGCTGCAGGCCCTCGACCTGTCCACCACCGGGGTGGTCGGCGGCGCCGTGGACCAGGAGCTCGGTGTAGTACGGGTTGCCGCGCGCCTCGTCGAAGATCCGGTCGACCAGCGGCCCCACGGCGACCTCGCTCCGCAGCCGGATCACCAGCTCCTCGACGTCGGCGAGCCCGAGCCGCTCCAGCCGCATCGTGGAGACCGAGGGCAGACGCGCCACGTCGGCCAGCCAGCCGTGGAGACGGTGGCCCTCACCGAGCTCGGTGTCGCGGTAGGTCGCCACCACGCACAGCCGCTGCCCCTCGCCGAAGCCCGCGACCAGGTAGGCGAGCAGGTCCAGCGACGAGCCGTCGGCCCACTGCACGTCGTCGACGACGAGCACGACGGGTCCCGCCTCCGCGATCCGGTCGACCACGGCCGCGACCAGCGGCACGATCCGGGAGGCATCGGCCTGCCCCGTGGTCGCGCCGACGGCGGGCGCGATGGTTGCGAGGTGCTCCGCGCCGGTCAGCACCCGCGCCTTCTCGGACGGCTCCGCCCCACGGCACCACTGCGCCAGCAGCTGCCCGATGGGGAGGTACGGCGAGGAGTCTGCCGCGAACCGCATGCAGTGACCCCACAGCACCTGGTGGCCCGTCGCGGCCGGCCCCGAGGTCGCCTCGGCGACCAGGCTGGTCTTGCCGATCCCGGCCTCGCCGCTGACCAGGACCGCGCGAGGACGCCCCGCCGCCGAGTCGTGCAGGGCGGAGGCCAGCTCCTCCCGTTCGGGACGCCGGCCGACCTGGAGGCCTGCGGCTCCCACGGAGCCATTGTGCACCCCGTCAGCCCTCGGGGATTCCGTCCTCCGGAGGGTACGCGCGGTTCACGGCCCACGAGCCCGACGGCCTCGGCCCCACCACCGCCGCGAGCCGATCTGAGGGGTGTCGTGCGTGCATCTGAGGGGTGCTGTCCGATGCCCGGACGCCCGTGGGCCGCGACGCTGGAGGAGTCAGCCACCACCGTCTGGAAGGAGCCGGTCACCATGAACACCACGACCCGCACGATCCTCTCGACCACCGCTGCGGCAGGCATCCTGTCGCTGGCCGCCGTCGCGCCCGCCTCCGCCGAGCCCGACTGGGGCGTCCCCGGGAGCAGCGGGACCGCCACCTCGACGAGCGGCCAGGGTCCGCAGACAGTGATCCGCGAGGTCTTCGTCGACGACGACTCCCTGGAGTACCTCCAGATCGGACTGGCCGCGCTGGCTGGCATGGCCGTCGCGGGAGCCGCGGCGGTCGGGGTGCGACGTCACGAGCACCACGCGGCGCACCCGGCGTGACAGGGGCCCAGGGGGCGACCCGGGCATGGGTCTACCCTGCGGCCTGCGGTCACGGGCGCCGGCGTGCCAGCTCGGCGAGCTCGACGCGACTCGACGTACCGGTCTTGCGGAGCAGGTTCGACACGTGGACACTGACAGTCTTCTCGCTGATGAAGAGCGCGGCCGCGATCTCGGCGTACGTGCGCCCCGCCAGCAGGGGTGACAACACCTCGCGCTCGCGCGGTGTCAAGGCAGGGAACGCGTCCGGCCACGGATCGACCGACTCGATCGGTGGCGGTTCCACGAGAACGACATGCGCCTGCTGGGCCAGGGCCTCGATCGCGCCGAGGACACCAGTGGCCCCCAGGCCGGTCGCGACCTGAGCGGCGTGCCGGAGGACCGATGCGGCCTCCCTACCTCCCCCTCGACTCGACAGCAGGGCCCTGGCCAGCTGGTGGGACGAGAGCGCCTCGTCCCACACCAGACCGGCCGCCCGACAGGCCGCCACCGCAGAACGCCACAGAGGGGCCGGGTCGGGCTCATCGTCACAGCGGGCGCGTTCCGCTGCGTAGATGCGGCCCCACGCGGGGTGGAGCAGATCATCCGGAACGGCAGGCGTGAACCGGTCGGGCTCGGTCCCGCGGACCCGCTCGACACGGTCCAGCAGCGTCTGCGCCTCGGTCCTCCTCCCTGGCTGTTCGGCGAGGTCAGCGGCGATGCGCGCAGCGACCGGGAGGAGCTCGTCGCCGATGGTCGCGTCAACCTGGGTCAGGTCCTTCATCAGCACGGTTGCCCGAGAGAGCGCCTCTGGGAAGTCCCTGCCGACCCACAGTCCCTCGATCTCGGCCCAAGCGAGCAGGTCCTTGAACTCCGGCAGACCGGGCAGCAGCTCGTGGGCTCTGGCCAGGTGCGCATGACCGGCGGCGAGACGCCCGCTGCGGAGAGCGAGAGTCGCTGCTTGGCCGCGGACATCGGCTGCGTGGCTCGGCGGGTATCGACGGCTGAGCAGCTCGTGGAGCATGTCGCCCGCCTCGTCCCATCGTCCCAGCGCGATGAGCAAGGCTGCACCGAAGCTCGGGTTGGCCCACATGGCGTCGTGGGCCGATCCGCTGCCGAGCAGTCGACGGAAGGTCGTGAGCAGCAGCTCCGCGGCATGGACGCGTCGGCCGAGCCGCTCGAAGCTGTTCGCGCCCTGCCCCGCGGCTACACCCATGAGCTCCGGGTCTCCCACGTGGTTCGCGAGGGTGACGGCTTCCAAGGCCTCGGTGAGAGCCGCCTCGGCGTCGAGGCGGGTCTCCGACCGCACGGACAGGGCCCAGGCGAGTGCCTCCGTCGACCCGGTGCGGGTGGCGATACTCACCGCTTCCGAGGCATGCCGGGCTGCGCTCGCCTGATCGTCCCCCGAGAGCTCGGCGAAAGCCAGACGAGCGAGTGACTGCGCGTGCTCGGGAGTCCCCGGGCACAGATGGGTGGCGAGGTCCGCGACCCGGCTGGCTGACTCCGTCAGGGCGGCACCAGCCTCGAGCCCACTGGCCTCGCGCCAGTGGGGAAGGGGCAGACCGAGGCGGACGGCTCGCACCGGGTCGACGCCTGGGTCGACCCTGGTGACTGCCTCCTCTCGGAGGCGAACGGCCAGGACGTACTCACCGGCGCTCCAGGCGCTGTCACTCGCGCGACGCCACAGGTCGACGCGGTCGCCCGCCAGAGCACGGATGTCGTCACCGACGTCGTCCCAGAGTCGACAGGCGCGGTGCAGGTGCTCGCACGCCTCGGCGTACCCCCGCACCGCGACCGCTTCATCCGCTGCCATGACCGACCAGACGAAGGCTGGGTCGGCGTCCCCGGCGCCATCGTGGTGCAGGGCGAGGTGCGCGGCCCGCGACGACAAGGGAAGGTCGACGGCGGCCTCGAGAACCTCGACGTACTCCTCGTGGACGCGGCGCCGTGCGGTTGGCGTGAGGGTGGAGGCGACGACCTCGGCGATCAGGGGGTGGTGGAACCAGGCGTCGCCGTCTCCCATCAGGTACACCATCCCCGCCCCGCTCGCCTCGGCAAGGGAGACGGACGCCTGGTCGGGCGTGCCCCCGCGGGCCCGAACGAGTCTCGTGAGGACCTCGACCGCGACAGGACGGCCGCCCACGGCGAGCAGTTGCAGCAGCTCTCGAGCGTCCACGCCGAGGCCGTGCCAGGAGCTGAGCAACGCCTGCCTGAGGGATCCGTCCCGCTCGGTTCTGAGCCCGGCGTTCGCGTCCCGGACCAGCAGCTCGGCGTAGTAGGGGTTGCCCGAGGACTCCTCGTAGACCGCAGCGGCGTCGTCGCCCCCGCTCGCACCGGTCAGCCGTGAGCAGAGCTCCTCGACGTCCGCGAACCCGAGACGCTCGAGCCGCATGCTGCTGACGGAGGGAAGCCGCAGGACGTCGGCGAGCCATCCGTGCAGCCGATGACCCTCGGCAAGCTCCGTGTCCCGGTAGGTGAGCAGCAAGGCCAGCCGCTGGCGGTCGAAGCCGGCCAGCAGGTAGGCCAGCAGGTCCAGGGAGCTGCCATCGGCCCACTGCACGTCGTCCACCACCAGCACCAACGTCGCATGCTGCGTCATTCGATCGAGCGTTGCGGCGACGAGCGGCAGCATCCGGTTGCTGTCCGCTGGTCTCGTCGGTACACCGAGCGAGGGCGCGATCGTGCTGAGGAGATCGGCGCCCTCGAGCACCCGACGACGTTCGGCCTCCTCGGCCTGTCGGTGCCACTGCGTGAGGATCTGGCCGAACGGCAGGTACGGCGTGGAGTCGGCCCCGAACCGGAGGCAGCGCCCCCACAGGACGAGGTGGCCTTCCGCAGTCGGGCGGGAGATCGCCTCGGTCACAAGGCTGGTCTTGCCGATGCCGGGTTCGCCGGCCACCAACAATGCCGAGGGCCGGCCGGCTGCGGCGTCACGCAGCAGGACCCCGATCCGCTCGAGCTCGGGATCACGTCCGACGAGGCCCCCCGCCTCCATGGAGGCATTGTGCACCCGAGTGCGGGGTGGGGGCGGGCTCAGCTGGCGCTCAGCCTCCGGGCGTACGCGACCAGGGTGGTGACCGCGAAGCCGGTGCCGCCCGGGGTGACGTGCCCGTACGCCGAGCCGGAGTGGAACGACGGCCCGGCGATGTCGAGGTGGGCCCACGGGAGGTCGTCGGTGAACTCGCGCAGGAACGCGCCGGCGTAGAGACCGCCGCCCCAGCGCACCCAGTCGTGCTGGAGGAGGTCGGCGATCTTGCTGCTGCGGACCCGCTCGGTCATCTGCTCCGGCAGCGGCATCGGCCAGTGGGACTCGCCGGCCTCGCCGGCCGCGGCCAGGACGGCGTCGACGACCTCGTCGCTGCCCATCACGCCCCCGACGCGGTCGCCCAGCGCCAGCACCATGTGGCCGGTGAGCGTCGCGACGTCGAGCACGACGTCGGGCTTGGACTCGGTGGCGCGGACGAGGGCGTCGGCGAGGATCAGCCGGCCCTCGGCGTCGGTGTTCATGATCTCGACGGTCTTGCCGCCGTACATCCGCAGCACGTCACCGGGTCGGGTGGCCGAGCCGGACACCATGTTCTCGGCCATCGGGACGAAGGTGCTGACCTTGACCGGGAGCCGCAGCGCGGCGATCGCCAGCGTCGCCTGGACGACGGCGGCGGCGCCCGCCATGTCGGACTTCATGTCGGACATGCTCTGGGCTGGCTTGATCGACAGCCCGCCCGAGTCGAAGGTGATGCCCTTGCCGACCAGCGCGAGGTGGGTCCTCGCGCCGCGCGGGCTGTAGGACAGCTCCACCAGCCGCGGGGGAGCGTCGGAGCCCTGGCCGACGCCGAGGATGCCGCCGCAGCCGAGCTCGGCGAGCTGCTTCTCGTCATGGACGGTGACCTTCACCTTGGCCTTGCCGCGGCCCTTGCTCGCCTCGGCGGCCGCGTCGGCGACGGCGTCCGCGAAGGCGGGCGGGCGCAGGTCGCCCGGTGGCGTGTTGACCCAGTCGCGGGTGGTCGCGACCGCCCGGGCCAGCACCTGGGCGGACTCGAAGGCCTCGCTCGCCTCGTCCTTGCGGGCGATGCTGCTGAGCACGGTGACGGTCCCGGGCGCGGTGCTGCCTCCGGAGTCCTTCTTGTACGTCGTGAACGTGTAGCCGCCGAGGTGCCATCCCTCGGTCACGGCGCGGACGAGCGCCGGCGTACCGGCCGGCAGGGCCAGCGCGACGGAGGCGGCGTTGGTGACCGACCGGGCCGCGGCGCCGGCGGCACGCCGGACGGAGACCTGGTCGGCCTCCTCGCCGAGCCCGACGAGCACCAGCAGCGGGGAGGAGAGGGTGCCGCCGGACGGCACCTTGTGCACCTCGCCGGCCTTGCCGGTCACACCCAGGGAGGCCAGCAGCGGACGGAGCTTGCGGCCGTACGCCTTGGCGACGTCGTCGCCCCCCTCGGCCAGCTGCGCCCCCGACTTGTGCTCGAGGACGCCGACGACGACGGCGTCGGCGCGGGTCTTGGCGGGGTTGGCGGAACGCAGCTGGTAACTGATCACCGACGCAGGATAGCCACCCGGTCACACGCCACCGCTGCGGTAGGTTCGCCCGCATGAGCGAGACCGACCTGCGGCAGTCGCCCCTCCACGAACGACACGTCGCCCTCGGGGCGAAGCTCGCCGCGTTCGGGGGCTGGTCGATGCCTGTCGAGTACCCCTCCGGCACCGTCAGGGAGCACACCGCGGTGCGGACCGCGGTCGGCGTCTTCGACGTCAGCCACCTCGGCAAGGCGATGGTGACCGGTCCGGGGGCCGCGGCCCACGTCAACGCGACGCTGACCAACGACCTCGGCCGCATCGGCCACGGCCGGGCGCAGTACACGCTGTGCTGCGACGACGCCACCGGCGGCATCGTCGACGACCTGATCGCCTACTACCAGGACGACGAGCACGTGCTGCTCGTCCCGAACGCCGCCAACACGGCCGAGGTCGTGCGCAGGCTGCGCGCCGACGCGCCCGAGGGCGTCCAGGTCATCGACCACCACACCGAGTACGCCGTGCTCGCCGTCCAGGGCACGAAGTCCGACGAGGTGCTGACCCGGGTCGGGCTGCCGGCCGGCCACGACTACATGTCCTTCATCGAGGGCACGTTCCAGGACGCGGGCGTCGTGGTCTGCCGCACCGGTTACACCGGCGAGCGGGGCTACGAGCTGATCGTGCGCAACGAGGCCGCCGGCGCGCTCTGGGACGCGCTGCTGGCGGCGGGCGAGGAGTTCGGGATCCTCCCGTGCGGCCTCGGCTCGCGCGACACGCTCCGCACCGAGATGGGCTACCCCCTCCACGGCCAGGACATCACCCTCGACGTGACCCCGGTGCAGGCCCGGCTCGGGTGGGCGGTCGGGTGGAGGAAGGACCGCTTCTGGGGCCGCGACGTGCTGCTCGCCGAGAAGGAGGCAGGCCCCCAGCGGCTCCTCCGCGGCCTGGTCGCGACCGGACGGGGCATCCCACGGCCCGGCATGCGGGTCTCGCTCACCCACGACGTCCCGCTCTGCGAGATCACCTCGGGGACCTTCAGCCCGACGCTCAAGAAAGGCATCGGCCTCGCACTGGTGCCCACCATGGTCGATGCCGACGCGGAGGTCGGCGTCGACGTGCGCGGGCGCCGCGAGGTCTTCCAGCTCGTCAAGCCCCCGTTCGTCGACACCAGCGTCCGGGAGGCCTGATGTTGCCCGACCAGCCACCCACCTTCCGCCAGCCCGACCCGGCCGAGCGGCCGTGGTGGTGGCGCCTCGAGGACTCCGCCGGCAGTGAGGTCGAGGTGGCCGGCGAGCTCGCGGGGCAGCGCTTTCCCAGCCAGGCGGACGCCGAGTCGTGGGTCGGGGAGATCTGGGCGGACCTGGCAGCGGAAGGTGTCGACCAGGTGACGCTCTTCGAGCAGGACCGGCAGGTCTACGGCCCGATGTCGCTGCACGCCTGACCCGGTCGTCCCACATCCGGACCGGCTGCGGCTCCGAAGCCCTCAGGACCGCGACCCGCGAGGCCGGGACACGGCTGTGCCGGCAGGGTGAGGATGGGAGACATGCGCCGAGGACGTGAGTTCGCCAGCTGGCTGGTGGCCCGGTGGCCGGCGCTGGTGCGGACCCTGGTCTTCCTCGGGCACCGGCAGGCCGAGGCCGAGGAGATCGCGGTCGAGGGCCTGGCCCGGGCCCTGCCCGGGTGGGAGCGGGAGCAGCGCGACGGCGACGTCGAGGTGCACGTCTACCGCGCCGTCCTCGACGCCCGGGCCCGCGTGCTCCGCCGTTCCGGCGACCGGCCGGTCCCCGATCCCGAGCCGGTGGAGCTGCCTCCCGGGCTCACCGACCGGCTCGAGCGGCGCCGGGCGCTGGAGACCTGGCTCGCCGAGCTCTCACCGGAGGACCGGACCCGGCTGGTGCTGCTCCACGTGGCCGAGCTGTCCGAGGACGAGGTGGACGACGTCGCCGGCGGTACGGGCCCGCTCCCGCCGATGCCGTTCCCCGGGCCCGACGTGCGCGACGCCTGCGAGGCCGTGCCCGTCCCTCCCGCGCCGGTCGCCGTCGTCGCTGCGCGGGCGCGTCGACGGCGCCGGGACGCCTGGACCCGGGGCCTTGCCGCCGCCGCCGTGCTCGCCGTGGTGGCCGGGGCCGTCACCTGGTGGGCGGCCCGGCCCGCCGAGGACGGCCAGGGCGACGTACGGCCGGCGAGCAACCCGCTGCCCCTCCCGTGGTACGCCGACGGGACCCTCCACCTGGCCGACGTGGTCGTGGAGACTCCCGAGGTGCTGCAGCTGGCCGACGTGCCGGACGGCGTGGTCCTCAGCGACGCCGACGGCCACGTCGTCCACGTCGACGGGTCCGGCGACCAGCAGCGGATCGGCGAGACCGTCGCCGGCTCGCGGCTGGCGGTGGACCACGACAACGGCTGGGTGGCCTGGGCCGACCCTGGCGACGGCGACCCCCAGCTGGTCGTCCACGACACGCTCGCCGGCGAGGAGGTCGGTCGCCGCTCCCTGGCCGGGTCGGCCGACGGCGGTGGTCAGCCCGTGGGCGACAGCGAGCCGATCGCCCTCGAGGGCGAGCGCGTCTACTACAGCTCGCCCGACGGCGACTTCGCCTGGGAGCCGCTGCTCGACATCTCCTTCGCGCTGGCGGGGAGCATGGTGGACACCGCCGAGGGAGCCCGCATCTCCCGCTTCGACGACCAGCTGCGGATGACGCCGATCCCGCTGGGCAGCGGCGTGGTGGTCGACGCCGAGGACGCCCGGCTCACCCCTGACGGTCGCTACGCGTTCGTGGTCAGGGACGGGCAGCTCGCGGTCTACGACGTGGCCACGGCCGAGCCCATCGACCGGATGTACTCCCCGAGCGACGAGGCCGTCTCGTGGGCGTACCGCGAGGGCACCTTCGTCTTCGCCGTGCTCCACATGCTGCAGGACAAGACCTACCAGGACATGCTCCAGATGCCGTCCGAGGGCAACTACCGTCTCTACGCCTGTCGACCGGAGCTCGCCACCCCTTGCCGGAAGCTGGGCGAGGTGCCGGAGGAGGTTCCCGACCCGCCCGTCTTCGCACAGTGACCTCGACGGACTCCACTAGCGTGGACCCGTGCGCAGCTTCCGGCAGGTCGACGTCTTCTCCCACGTCCCCGTGGGCGGCAACCCCGTGGCGGTCGTCCACGACGCGGAGGGGCTCGACGAGGCCCGGATGCAGGCCTTCGCCCACTGGACGAACCTGAGCGAGACGACCTTCCTGCTGCCGCCGACGACCCCCGACGCCGACTACCGGCTGCGGATCTTCACGCCGGCGGAGGAGCTCCCGTTCGCCGGCCACCCCACGATCGGCTCCGCGCACGCCTGGCTCGAGGCGGGCGGTACGCCGGCCTCGTCGGACCGGGTCGTCCAGGAGTGCGGCGCGGGCCTGGTGACGGTGCGGCGGTCGGGCCGGCTCGCCTTCGCAGCACCGCCGCTGACCCGGTCGGGCCCGGTCGACCTCGCCGACCGCGCGCGCATCGCCGTCGCGCTCGGGGTCGACGAGTCCGAGCTGCTCGAGCTGGCGTGGATCGACAACGGCCCCGGCTGGGTGGGCGTGCTGCTGCGCGACGACCGCGCTGTCCTCGACCTCGATCCCGACTGGAGCCTGTTCGGCGAGCTCAAGATCGGCGTGGTCGGCCCGCGCGCCGAGGGCGACACGGCGTGCGAGGTGCGCGCCTTCTGCCCCGGGTACGGCATCCCGGAGGACCCGGTCACGGGCAGCCTCAACGCCGGCATCGCCCAGTGGCTCGCCGGGACCGTGCTGCCGACGGCGTACGTCGCCGCCCAGGGGACGGTCCTCGGGCGCACCGGGCGGGTCCACGTGGAGCGTGACGGCGACACGGTCTGGATCGGCGGCGACGCGCGGACGGTCGTCCGGGGCGACGTCTCGCTCGACTGAGCCGGCTGCGGAGCCGCGGCTTCCTCCTGGTCTGCAGCGAGGGGCATGCGACTGAGTGGGTCGATGGGGCCACGCGACGCAGCAACGTGGCGCCAACGACCCACTGGCCCAGAGGTGGGTGGTGGCGGGCGGTGGGTGGTCCCTGCGTTCATCCGTGCCCGCGGCAGGGGAGCCAGGCCCGGCGAGGGCATGCGTTGGACTGCGTCGATGGGGCCACGCCACGCAGCGAGGTGGCGCCACCGACCCACCGGCCGGAGCGGCCCAGCGGGAACTTCTCGCCGAACGAGGCGACCTGCCGAGCCGCGTCGCGGACTCCCGCGTGGCGCTCGACTAGGCTCGACACATGCAGGCGTACCTGGACCTCCTCCAGCGGATCCTCGACGAGGGCGCCGACAAGGGAGACCGCACCGGCACGGGCACGCTGAGCGTCTTCGGCCACCAGATGCGCTTCGACCTCACCGAGGGCTTCCCGCTGGTCACGACCAAGAAGGTCCACACGCGGTCGGTCTTCGCCGAGCTGCTGTGGTTCCTGCGCGGCGACACCAATGTGAAGTGGCTGCAGGACCGCGGCGTGACGATCTGGGACGAGTGGGCCGACGAGGACGGCGACCTCGGCCCGGTCTACGGCTACCAGTGGCGGTCCTGGCCGACGCCCGACGGCCGCCACGTCGACCAGGTCGCCCAGCTCGTCGACAACCTGCGAGCCGACCCCGACAGCCGGCGCCACATCGTCTCGGCCTGGAACGTCGCCGACATCCCCCAGATGGCGCTCGCCCCGTGCCACGCGTTCTTCCAGTTCTACGTCGCCGAGGGCCGACTCTCCTGCCAGCTCTACCAGCGCAGCGCCGACGTCTTCCTCGGCGTGCCGTTCAACATCGCCTCGTACGCCCTGCTCACCCACATGGTCGCGCAGGTCACGGGGCTCGAGGTCGGTGACTTCGTCCACACCCTCGGCGACGCCCACCTCTACACCAACCACCTCGACCAGGCCCGGCTGCAGCTCACCCGGGAGCCGCGGCCGCTGCCCCGGCTGGTGCTCGACCCCACCGTGACCGACCTCGACGGCTTCGACCTCGAGCACATCGCGGTCGAGGGCTACGACCCCCACCCCGGCATCAAGGCGCCGATTGCGGTCTGAGCAGCGGGTCGTCCTGATCGCGGCGGTCGCCGCCAACGGGGTGATCGGTGACGCCGGCTCCATCCCGTGGCACCTCCCCGCCGACTTCGCCCACTTCAAGGCGACCACGCTCGGCCACACGCTGGTCATGGGCCGGGCGACGTACGACTCCATCGGGCGCCCGCTCCCGGGTCGCACCACCGTGGTGCTGACGCGTGACCCGGCCTGGTCTGCCGGTGACGAGCGGGTGCTCGTGGCCGGCTCGCTGGAGGAGGCGCTCCGGCTCGCCGCCGACCTGCCGGGGGACGTCTACGTCGCCGGTGGGGCGCAGGTCTACGCCGCGGCCCTCCCGCTGGCGGACGCGCAGGTCCTCTCGGAGGTGCACGCCTCGCCCGAGGGCGACACCGTCTATCCCTCGTTCGACCGGGCGGAGTGGCGGGAGGCCTCCCGCGAGCCGGGGGACGGGTTCGACGTCGTCCGCTGGGAGCGCAAGCCGTAGGGTCCGCCCCATGCCTGCCAGCCAGCCGACGATCCTCGCCACCTCGGGCGGCTACGTCGTCCCGGAGCGGGGCGACCTGGCCTTCGGCGGTCTGGTCCACCACGCCGTCGCGCTCGCGCAGCCGACGGGGGAGCCCCGGATCTGCCAGGTCGGCACGGCCTCGGGCGACCAGCGGTGGTGGAACGCCCGTTTCGACGAGGCCGCCTTCCGGGCCGGCTACCGCGCCAGCCACCTCAACCTCTTCCCGATGCCCGGCTACGACGACGTCGAGGCCCACCTGATGGCGCAGGACGTGGTCTGGGTCAACGGCGGCTCGGTGGTCAACCTGCTGGCGGTCTGGCGCGCCCACGGCCTCGACGAGATCCTCCGCCGGGTCTGGCAGGCCGGGGTGGTGCTGGCCGGGATCAGCGCCGGCTCCATCTGCTGGTTCGAAGGCGGAACCACCGACTCGTACGGCCCCCGGCTCGACGCGGTGACCAACGGCCTGGGCTTCCTGCCCTACGGCAACGGCGTCCACTACGACGTCGAGGAGCGGCGCCGTCCCCTCGTGCACCGGCTGGTGGCCGACGGCACGCTGCCGACGACCCACTGCACCGACGACGGCGTCGGTCTGGTCTACCGCGGGACCGAGCTCGTCGAGGCGGTGGCCGAGAACGGCCGCGGCTGCGCCTACGTCGTCAGCCGCGGCCCGGACGGCCGGGCCGTCGAGGAGCCGCTCGAGACCCGGCGGCTGTGACCCGGACGGTGCGGTGCGTCAGGCTCGAGCGCGGGTCACGACACGGCAGCCGGCGCCAGGCACGCAGAGGGTGGGCCCGGCCCTGCGGCCGCTCCACCGTCCGTGGGGGAGGTCCCGGCCGCTGACGACGTCGCGGCCCCAGGCGAGGCTGCGCAGGTCGAGCTCGGTGCACACGGCACGGTCGTCGACGTTGCGGCAGAAGGCGACCCCGCGCGGTGCGGAGACGAACGCCCGCGACAGCGGGTCGCCGGGGCGGGTGCGCGGCTCCGTGGTGCGGGTCCTCCAGCCCCGCTCGACGAGCGTGGCGCAGGAGGCCCGGTCACCGAGGGTGCCGCAGCGTGAGGGCCCCACGTCGGTCGCGACCCAGGTGGCGTACGCCGGCTGCTCCCGACGTGCGTCGACCCGGTCGAAGCCCCAGCTCCGCGTGGCGAGGTCGAGCGGGACGCAGGCGGTGGCGCTGGTCCCGCCGGGCAGGACCCTGCAGAACCAGACGCGCCCCTGGTCGTCGGGGAGGAACGTGCGGGTGCCCTCGAGGCCCCACGGCACGTGCCGCCCGGTCCGGACGGTGTGCCAGCCGTCGAGGGTCCGCAGCCGGCAGCCGACGCGCTGGTCGCGCTCGGTGCCGAGGCGCCCGCAGACGGCAGTGCTGTCCCCGGCCGCGACGACGACGCCGCTGCCGTCGAGGAAGCGGCCCTGCATCCGGCGCGACGCGGGTTCGCCCTGGGAGCGCGCCGCCGTGGCAGGCCCGGAGACGTTGCCGGCGGCGTCGAGCGCAAGCACGGTGTAGGTGTAGGCGTGGTCGGGGGAGGCCTGCCGGTCGACGTACGCCGGAGCTTCCGTCTCGGCGACCTGCACGCCGTTGCGCAGCACCCGGTAGCCGGTCACGCCGATGTCGTCGGCGGGGACCTTCCAGGTCACGGCCACGGCGTCGTCGGCCGAGACGGCCCGCACCGGTTCGGGTCGGTCCGGCGCGGTGTAGTCGACGGGGACGATGTCGGCGAGGTGGAGGAACTTGTCCGGCCAGCTCGAGTCGCCCGGATAGACGGTGGTGACGTGGAAGCCGTTGTGGCCGTCGGTGTTCATCTCGGAGATGACGACGCTGCCGTCGCTGTTGACGTCCTCGACGTAGGACACGTGGCCGCGGGCGTACCAGCCGACCGCGCCGACTGCCGGGACCTCGTTCGGCTTGTAGCCCTGGCCCCGGGCGACCTTCGCCCACTCCGAGGCGTTGCCCCAGTGCCGGCCCTCGAACCAGTTGCTGAAGGCGAGCCCGTTGCGCTGCCCGAGCCGGTAGGCCACCCACGAGGTGCACTGGCCCTGGAAGAACCCGAGGCCGTCGTTGACGCAGCCGCCCGAGCCGACGTCGCTCTCGTCGCAGTCGGGAGCGGCCGGCCAGGGGTAGCCGTAGCTGTCATGGGCGAGGTTGGTGCCGGGCACGCCGGTCCACACCGGCTCCTTCTCGGGCTTCTGGTCGGCCGGGCCTGCCTGCCCGGGCTGCTTCGGCGGGGTGGGTGCCGCCGGCGCCGGCGGCACCACCAGCAGCAGCGCCGCCGTCACGACGAGGAGCGCGAACGGCGTGCGCCACCGACGCGAGTCCGTGTGGTGGTTGGCCACGATGTCCCTCCCGCAGAGCCGGAGCGCCCGTCCTGCCCCGTGACCACGGGCGCTGCGCCATCGTCAGCCAGGCCGGACGGGGCGCGGAGCCGAACGGCGAAACATGACCCAGACGGACTACTCGGGCGTGGTCAGCGGATACCCTGACCGCATGAGTGCCGCACCCGCCCCCGAGGTTCCGTTCGGCCGGATGCTCACCGCGATGGCCACGGCCTTCCACGCCGACGGCTCGGTCGACCTCGAGCAGACCGCGGCGATCGCGTCCCACCTCGTCGACCACGGCCACGACGGGGTCGTCGTGAGCGGCACGACGGGGGAGTCGGCCACCACCTCGGACGTCGAGAACGCCGACATCCTGCGCGCCGTGCGCGACGCCGTGGGCGGCCGGGCGAGCGTCGTGGCGGGGGTGGGCACCAACGCCACCCCCCACTCGGTGGAGCTGGCGCGACAGGCCGAGAAGCTCGGCGTCGACGGGCTGCTCCTCGTGACTCCCTACTACAGCAAGCCCTCCCAGGCCGGCGTCCTTCACCACTTCACCGAGGTCGCCCGCGCCACGGAGGTGCCGGTGATGCTCTACGACGTGCCCGGCCGGACCGGCACCACGATCTCCCTGGCGACCTACGAGGGGGCAGCGGCCCTCGACACGGTGGTCGCGGTCAAGGACGCCACGGGCGACTTCGCGCGCGGCGTACGCCTGCTCGACCTGGGCTACGCCGTCTACTCCGGCGACGACCACGCCCACCTCGGCTGGCTCGCCCACGGGGCCTGCGGCTTCGTGTCGGTCGCCGGCCACGCCTGCGGCCGTGAGCTGGCGTCGCTGGCCGAGTCCTTCCTCGCCGGCGACCACACCGGGGCGCTGGACCTCTACCGCCGACTGCTCCCGACCTTCGACGCGATGATGTCGGTGCCCAACTACGGGGCCACCACCGCCAAGGCTGCCCTGGAGCTGCTCGGCGTGATCGACAACCGCCACGTGCGGTCCCCCCTGCTCCCCCTGGACGAGACGGAGGTCGCCGCCCTGCGCGACGGCCTCGCGGCGTCCGGGCTCCTCTGACGGAAGCGAACACATGTCCCACCCCCATCCCGAGCTGACCGCGCCCGCCGACCTCGCACCCGGAGGCCTGCGGATCACCCCTCTCGGGGGGCTCGGCGAGGTCGGCCGCAACATGACGGTCTTCGAGTACGACGGACGGCTGCTGGTCGTCGACTGCGGCGTGCTCTTCCCTGAGGAGCACCACCCGGGCGTCGACCTGATCCTTCCGGACTTCGAGCCGATCCGTGACCGGCTCGACGCGATCGAGGCCCTCGTGCTCACCCACGGGCACGAGGACCACATCGGCGCCACGCCCTTCCTGCTGCGCGAGCGGGGTGACATCCCGCTCGTCGGCTCGGAGCTGACGCTGGCCCTGCTCGACAGCAAGCTGCGCGAGCACCGGCTGCGCGAGACCGTCCACCACAAGGTCAAGGAGGGCGACCGGATCACGTTCGGGCCCTTCGACCTCGAGTTCGTCGCGGTCAACCACTCGATCCCCGACGCCCTGGCCGTTGCGATCCGCACGGGCGCCGGCATGGTGCTCCACACCGGCGACTTCAAGATGGACCAGCTCCCGCTGGACGGACGGATCACGGACCTGCGCGCCTTCGCGCGGCTCGGCGAGGAGGGGGTCGACCTCTTCCTCACCGACTCGACCAACGCCGAGGTGCCGGGCTTCACGACTTCCGAGAAGGAGATCTCGCCGGTCCTGGAGCGGGTCTTCCACGAGAGCCGCCAGCGGATCATCGTCGCCTGCTTCGCCTCCCACGTGCACCGCGTGCAGCAGGTGCTCGACGCCGCCGTCGAGCACGGCCGCAAGGTCGCGTACGTCGGCCGCTCCATGGTCCGCAACATGGCGATCGCGCGCGACCTCGGCTACCTCACCGTGCCTGCCGGCGTGCTGGTGGACGCCAAGGAGCTGGCCGACCTCCCACCGGAGCGTCAGGTGCTGATCTCGACCGGCAGCCAGGGGGAGCCGCTGAGCGCCCTGAGCCGGATCGCCCAGCGCAACCACAACTTCGTGCACATCGAGGAGGGCGACACCGTCGTCCTCGCGTCCTCGCTGATCCCCGGCAACGAGAACGCCGTCTTCCGGGTCATCAACGGGTTGGCCCGCTGGGGGGCGAACGTCGTCCACAAGGGCAACGCCCTGGTGCACGTCAGCGGCCACGCGTCGGCCGGCGAGCTCCTCTACTGCTACAACATCGTCAAGCCGCGCAACGTGCTCCCGGTCCACGGCGAGATCCGGCACATGCTGGCCAACGCCGCGCTGGCGCGCGCCACCGGCGTCCCCGCCGAGAACGTCGTGCTCGCCGAGGACGGCGTGGTGGTCGACCTGGTCGACGGCCGCGCCCGCGTGGCGGGCAAGGTCGAGTGCGGTTACGTCTTCGTCGACGGCTCCTCCGTGGGCGACATCACCGAGTCCGACCTCAAGGACCGGCGAATCCTCGGCGAAGAGGGGTTCATCTCTGTCATCGTGGTCGTCGACTCCGTCACCGGAAAGGTGGCGGGCGGTCCGGAGATCCATGCCCGGGGATTCGCGGAGGACGACTCGACCTTCGACGACATCCGGCAACCGATCATCGACGCACTGGACCGCGCCGTGGCCGACGGGGTCGCCGACTCCTACCAGCTGCAGCAGACGGTGCGGCGGGTCGTGGGTCGGTGGGTCAGCAACAGGCATCGTCGTCGGCCGATGATCATCCCCGTGGTGATCGAGGCCTGAGCAGGGCGGGAGGGGACATGGCGCGGTCCGACACGTTCCACGCCGACGGAGTCCGACGCCTCTACGAGGTCACCCGCCGCGTCATCGGCTCGACCGACCTCGCCGAGGTCCTCGAGGAGATCGCGCAGGGGGTCGTCGAGGGGCTGGGCTACGGCGTGGCGGCGATCGCCCGGCTCGAGGGCGACACGCTGGTGATGACCGCCTGCGCGGGACCTGAGGACGTGCGCGAGCAGATCATCGGCCGGCGTACGCCCGCGTCGCTCATCCTGGAGGAGTTCCGGATGGCCGACCACTGGGGGATCCTGCGCTTCCTGCCCCACGAGCGGCTCCCGTCGGAGACGGTCGAGAGCCTGTGGGTCCCGTCGCTCTCGGTGAGCCCGGACCCCGAGGCGTGGCACCCGCTCGACACGCTCTACGCCCCCCTCTACTCCTCCAACGGCGAGCTCCTCGGCAACATGGCCGTCGACCTGCCGCCGGGCAACAAGGTTCCCGACCAGCAGGGTCGCGAGCTGCTCGAGATGTTCGTCGTCCAGGCAGGTCTGGCCCTGGAGCACGCGCAGCGCCGCGAGCAGCTGAGCCGCCAGGTCCGCCTCGGCGAGGCGCTCAAGACGCTGGCGTTCTCGGTCCACCGCGACCTCGACGACGGACTCCGCGGTGCGGCGCAGGCCCTGTCCGAGGCCCTGGACTCACCGCAGGTGACGGTGCGGTGCTTCGCCGACAACGCCGCCGACCCGATCGAGTCCTCGGCCGGCTTCCCCGACGACCCTCGCGCCCCGGCCGGGACGGTCGAGGCGATCCGGTCCGCGCTGACGCGCCGGGCGGGGGAGGGGCTGGTGCGCCCCTACACGATCGCGGCGATGCCGGAGCCGGGCGAGGAGGGTGACGCCGCCGTCGACGTCGTTCGCCCCCACCTCGCGGCCCACCACTGGGGTGGCTGCCTGCTCGCGCCGATCGGGGTCGACCGCGAGGTGCTCGGCTACCTCGTCGTGCTCCGCCGGCCCGACCAGTCGCCCTTCGAGGAGGAGGAGCTCGACGCGGTCCACGAGGCCGGTCGCGAGCTCGGCCGCCTGGTGCGCGACGCCCGGCTGCGGCGGACCGAGCTGCGGCTGGTCTCCGAGCTGCGCGAGCTCGACCGCTACAAGGGCGAGCTGATCGCGACCATCAGCCACGAGCTCAAGACGCCGCTCACCTCGATCATGGGCCACACCGAGCTGCTCGCCGACGCGGGCGTGCAGCCCACCTCCGTCGACGCCATCGCCCGCAACGCGGCGCGGCTCGACCGGCTGGTGACCAACCTCCTCAACTACTCCCGCATCCAGAGCCGACGTGAGATCGAACGCGTCCCCGTGGACCTTGCCGAGCTGTGTCGCGCGGCCGCGGAGATGCTCCGGGTCCAGGCCGACGGCGCCGGGGTCGAGATCCGGCTGGAGCTTCCGGAGGCTCCGGTGGTGGTCCTGGGCGACCGGGAGGACCTCCCCAAGGTCGTCGACAACCTCTGCAGCAACGCCGTCAAGTACACCCAGCGCGGCGGGCAGGTGACCATCCTGGTCCACGCCGACGACGGGGCGGCGCGGGTGGTGGTGAGCGACACCGGGCTCGGGATCTCGCGCCAGGACCAGGTCCACCTCTTCTCTGCCTTCCACCGCTCGACCAACCCCGACGCCCTCACCATCCCGGGCACCGGGCTGGGGCTCGCCATCTCCCGGACCATCGCCGAGGCGCACGGCGGGACCATCGAGGTCGAGTCCGACCTGGGCAAGGGGAGCACCTTCGTGCTGACCGTGCCGCTGGCCGGGGAGTGAGCCCGCAGCCGACACGCATCGTGTGGTCCGTGTGACTGGTGTGACTGTGGCCTAGCCTTCACACCATGGCGACCCGTACGTCTTCCCCGCCGGGGTCGCGGAGCAAGAGCACGTCCTCGTCCCGGTCCTCCGGGAGCTCACGAGGCGGCTCGACCTCCCGACCACGGAGTACCCGCAAGGGCACCAGCAGCCGCAGCGCGTCCTCGTCCAGGAGCGCGGCGGCCAAGAAGCGCACCTCGACGAAGAAGCGCCGTCCCGCTCCTCGTGCCGTCCGCTCCGGGCAGGGCCCGGTCTCGCGGGGCTTCGGCGCGCTCGGTCGGGGCGTCGCGGCGACCTGGATGGCCGCCGCCCACGGCGTCGGCGCCGGCGCGCGCCGGATCGGTGGTGCCGCCCGTGACCTCGAGCCCGAGCAGCGCCGCGACGGCGTCGGGCTCTTCCTGATCGGGCTGGCGGTCGTCGCGGCGGCCGCCGTGTGGTGGCAGCTTCCCGGCGGCGCCATGGACGTGGCCCGGACGGTCGTCTCCGGCTCCGTCGGCAAGGTCGGCTGGCTGGTCCCCGTGATGCTGGTGCTGATCGGCTGGCGCAACATGCGCGACCCCGAGCACAACGGTCCTGCCGGACGGCAGGTGATCGGCTGGCTCGCGCTCGCCTTCGGCTCCCTCGGGATAGTCCACATCGCCAGCGGCAACCCGCAGCCCGAGCTCGGTGACGCCTCGCAGCTCCAGTTCGGCGGCGGGGCGGTCGGCTTCGTCGTGTCCAGCCTGCTGCTCGACCTGCTGCGCTCTCCCTACGTCGTGGTGCCGCTGCTGGTGCTGATCGCGGTCTTCGGCGTCCTGGTCATCACCGCGACGCCCGTCTACCAGGTGCCGGTCCGGCTCGCCGAGCTGCGCGACCGGATGCTCGGCCGTACCCCCGTCGAGGAGCCCGGAGCCGACGACACCACCCAGCCGATGCGCACCCGGCGCGGGCGGGCGCTCGACGACGTCGACCCCGAGATGGGTGACCCGGCCTACGACTCGCCCGTGCTCGAGGAGCGCGAGCGGAAGTCCCGCCGCAAGAAGGTCGAGCCCCTCGCGGAGGAGCCGCCGACCGAGCCGACCCCGGTCGTCGACCCGCGCGCCGACCTCGAGCCGCCGCCCCACACGCCGATCCCGCAGCGGGTGGAGCAGCTCGCCCTCTCCGGTGACATCACCTACTCGCTGCCCGACAACGCGATCCTCAAGCCCGGGTCCGTCCACAAGGCGCGCTCCAAGGCCAGCGACGCGGTCGTCGACCGACTCACCCAGGTCCTCGAGGAGTTCGGGATCGACGCCCAGGTCACGGGCTACACCCGCGGACCGACGGTCACCCGCTACGAGGTCGAGCTCGGACCGGCGGTCAAGGTCGAGAAGGTCACCGCCCTCTCCAAGAACATCGCCTACGCCGTCGCCTCCGCGGACGTGCGGATCCTCAGCCCGATCCCCGGCAAGTCGGCGATCGGCATCGAGATCCCCAACCTCGACAAGGAGATCGTCTCCCTCGGCGACGTGCTCCGCTCCGGCGTCGCGCGCGGCGACCACCACCCGATGGTGGCCGGCCTCGGCAAGGACGTCGAGGGCGGGTTCGTGGTGGCCAACCTCGCGAAGATGCCCCACCTGCTGGTGGCCGGCGCGACCGGCTCCGGCAAGTCGTCGTTCATCAACTCGATGATCAGCTCGGTGCTGGTGCGCTCCACGCCCGACGAGGTGCGGATGATCCTGGTCGACCCCAAGCGGGTCGAGCTCAACGCCTACGAGGGCATCCCGCACCTCATCACCCCGATCATCACCAACCCCAAGAAGGCCGCCGAGGCGCTGCAGTGGGTCGTGCGCGAGATGGACATGCGCTACGACGACCTCGCCAACTTCGGGTTCCGCCACATCGACGACTTCAACAAGGCGGTGCGCGGGGGCAG
Source organism: Nocardioides euryhalodurans (assembly GCF_004564375.1). Taxonomy (NCBI): domain Bacteria; kingdom Bacillati; phylum Actinomycetota; class Actinomycetes; order Propionibacteriales; family Nocardioidaceae; genus Nocardioides; species Nocardioides euryhalodurans. The sequence goes on along the minus strand of NZ_CP038267.1, from coordinate 758,705 downwards.
GGTGGAGCTGCCGGCGGGGAGCGAGCGCGAGCTGTCGCCCTACCCCTACCTGCTGGTGGTCGTCGACGAGCTGGCCGACCTGATGATGGTCGCCCCGCGCGACGTCGAGGACTCGGTGGTCCGGATCACCCAGCTGGCCCGTGCGGCCGGCATCCACCTGGTGCTCGCCACGCAGCGGCCCAGCGTCGACGTGGTGACCGGCCTGATCAAGGCCAACGTCCCGTCGCGGCTCGCCTTCGCCACCTCCTCGCTCGCCGACAGCCGGGTCATCCTCGACCAGCCGGGTGCCGAGAAGCTGGTCGGCCAGGGTGACGGGCTGTTCCTGCCGATGGGCGCCTCCAAGCCGGTGCGCGTCCAGGGCTCCTGGGTGACCGAGGCCGAGATCCACCAGGTCGTCGGCCACTGCAAGCAGCAGCTCGAGCCGACGTACGTCGACGAGGTGACCGCTCCGGCGCAGGCCAAGCGCGAGCTCGACGACGACATCGGCGACGACATGGAGCTCGTGGTGCAGGCCATCGAGCTGGTCGTCTCCACGCAGTTCGGGTCGACCTCGATGCTGCAGCGCAAGCTCCGGGTCGGTTTCGCGAAGGCGGGCCGGCTGATGGACATCCTCGAGAGTCGCGGGGTGGTCGGACCCAGTGAGGGCTCCAAGGCCCGTGACGTGCTCGTGAAGCCCGACGAGATCGACGGCGTGATCGCCACTGTGCAGGGGGAGGCCTGATGAGCAGCCTGGAGTCCGCACCTGTCCTCGACGACAGGGCAGACGGGAACGACGAGACCGAGGACGGCAACCGGACGGCGCTGACGCTGGCCCCCGACGCCGTCGAGGTACGCCGCAACGCCGGCCTCGCCGCGCTGGTCGGTGGCCTCGCGTCCGCGGTGGCCATCGCCTACCTCGCCCGGGCCTCCGCCACGGGCGCGACGCTCGACTGGGTGCTGGCCGGCGTGCTGGGCCTGCTCGGGGTCGCACACCTGGTGGCGCTGGTCGACGCCCGTACGCCCCTGCTCGTGGCCGACGCCCAGGGCGTCCGGTTGCGGCTCGGTCGTGACTGGCGCGGCCTGCCCTGGGGCGCCCTGAGCCGGGTCGAGCACACGCCGCGCCGCGGACTGCTGCGCGACGGGCGGCTGGCGATGGTGGTGCACAACCCGGCCCGCCTGGTCGAGGAGCTCGACCGCAGCGGCCGGCGCCAGTCGCGGCTGAGCCAGCGGCTCTACGGCGCGCCGTTCGCCGTGCCGCTCGGGCTGACGACGCGCGTCACCGGCGCCGGTGACGACCTGACCGCGGCGCTGGCCGTCCTCTCCGGAGGCACCAGCCGCGTGGTCGAGATCGCCCCCGCGTCGACGACCGAGGAGGAGGTCACCGACGAGCCCCAGGGTGCGGTCGCTGCTCCCGCCGAGGTGGCTCCGGTCCCGGAGCCCGAGGTCGCGGTTCCGGTCGAGACGGTGCCCGACGACGCCGGGGCCGAGGCGTTCGAGGGGCACGACGGGGAGCCGCTGCCGACGTCCGGTCCGCGACCCCGGATCGCCCACGCCATCTTCCGGGTCTCCGGCTGGCGCCAGCGTCGCCGTGACGAGCAGGACGCGGAGCTCGACGACGTCGAGCCCGTCGACGAGGTGGACGAGCCCGCGGAGCCGGAGGGCCCGGTCAGCGCCACGCCCAGCCCGCTGCGCGAGCACACCCCGGCGGTCCGCGCCGAGGTCCGTCGTGAGGCCGAGACCGAGGACGAGGAGCTCGCCGGGCGCGAGCAGCGCCGGCCCGGCAGCGTCAGCCTGGTCGAGGACACCGTGGTCTGGGGCGAGCGGGTCTCGCCGATCGCCAGGGCCGGCCACGCGGTCGAGCCGCTGCTGATCAGCGACCCCGGCGTGGAGCCGGCCGAGGACCCGGTCATCGGACCGGAGTTCGCGGCCGCCCGGACCCGGCTCGGGCTGACGGTCGACCAGCTGGCCGACCGGACCCGGATCCGTCCCCACGTCATCGAGTCGATCGAGGTCGACGACTTCGCCCCGTGCGGCGGTGACTTCTACGCTCGCGGCCACCTGCGCACGCTCGCCCGGGTGCTCGGCGTGGACGTCGCCCCGCTGCTCTCGACGTACGACGACCGCTACGCCGACGCCCCGATCAACCCCCGCCGGGTGTTCGAGGCCGAGCTCGCCACCGGTGCCCACGGCTCGATCCGCGGCACCCGCGGCGGACCGAACTGGTCGGTGCTCGTCGCCGTGGTGATGGCACTCGTGCTCGCGTGGTCGGTCGTGCGCCTGATCACCGACAGCCCGGTCGAGCTGCGCAGCGACACCCCGGTGCTCAACGGCTCCGCGGGCGTGGACAACGGGCAGGGGAGGGCGGCGCCGAAGGTGCCGGTGCTGCTGACCGCCGAGGGCGGCGGCGCCCAGGTCGTGCTCCGCGACGGGACCGGCACGGTCGTCTTCGACGGCGGCCTGGCCTTCGGGGAGAGCCGCACGTTCCAGGTCTCGCCGCCGGTGAGGATCCAGACGTCCGACGGTTCGCTGACCGCCACCGTGGACGGCGAGGAGCGGGGCGCGCTCGGCGTGACGGGGGAGCGGGCGACCGACATCTTCACCGTCACGGGGTGACCAGGGTCACCGGCCGGACCCGCCGAGGCGGGGTTGCCGGGCCGGAGGCGGCATACTCGTGAGGAGCATGAGCACTCCCACGCGCCGTCCCGAGCCCGCCTCCCTCCCCGACCAGCCGCTGTCGGTCGCCCTGGTGACCCTCGGCTGCGCCCGCAACGAGGTCGACTCCGAGGAGCTCGCCGGGCGGCTCGCCGCCGACGGCTTCATGCTCGTCGACGACGCCGGGAGCGCCGACACGGTCGTGGTCAACACCTGCGGGTTCGTCGAGGCGGCCAAGAAGGACAGCGTCGACACGCTGCTCGAGGCGGCCGACCTGAAGGCCGCCGGGACCACCCAGGCCGTCGTCGCCGTGGGCTGCCTCGCCGAGCGCTACGGCAAGGACCTGGCCGAGTCGCTCCCCGAGGCCGACGCCGTGCTCGGCTTCGACGACTACCCCGACATCGCGGCCCGGCTGCGGTCGATCGTCGCGGGCGAGACGCACCACCCCCACACCCCGCAGGACCGGCGCAAGCTGCTGCCGATCAGCCCCGTCGACCGTGCGACCTCCGTCGACGACATCAGCGTCCCGGGGCTGGGTGGGCCACGTGCCGTGCGCCGGCGGCTCGACGGCGGACCGATGTCGCCGCTCAAGCTGGCGAGCGGCTGCGACCGGCGCTGCTCGTTCTGCGCCATCCCCAGCTTCCGCGGCTCGTTCGTGAGCCGTCGCCCCTCCGACGTGCTCGGCGAGGCGGTGTGGCTGGCAGGCCAGGGCGTCCGCGAGGTGTTCCTCGTGAGCGAGAACTCCACGTCGTACGGCAAGGACCTCGGTGACCTGAGGCTGCTCGAGACGCTGCTGCCCGAGCTCGCCGCGGTCGAGGGGATCGACCGCGTGCGGGTGTCCTACCTCCAGCCCGCCGAGACCCGGCCGGGCCTGGTGGAGGCGATCGCGACCACGCCCGGTGTCGCCCCGTACTTCGACCTGTCGTTCCAGCACGCGAGCGCCGACGTGCTGCGCCGGATGCGCCGCTTCGGCGACCCGGAGTCCTTCCTCGGGCTGCTCGACCAGGTGCGTGCGCTCGCGCCGGACGCGGGCGTGAGGTCCAACGTGATCGTCGGCTTCCCCGGGGAGACCGAGGCCGAGCTGCAGACGCTGTGCGACTTCCTGGTCGCGGCGCGGATGGACGTCACCGGGGTCTTCGGCTACTCCGACGAGGACGGCACCGAGGCCGCGTCCTACGGCGGCAAGCTGGACGAGGACGAGATCCGGGCCCGGACCGAGCACGTCACCAACCTCGTCGAGGAGCTCACCGCCCAGCGGGCCGAGGAGCGGATCGGCGAGACGGTCGAGGTGCTCGTCGAGCACGTCGACGACGACGAGGTGGTCGGTCGGGCCGCACACCAGGGGCCGGAGGTCGACGGGTCGACGTACCTCGTGGGGTCCGCCGCCCGGGTCGGCGACCTGGTCAGGGCCGAGGTCGTGGCCACCGAGGGCGTGGACCTGCACGCGAAGGAGTCGCCATGAGCGGCAGCAACAGCCTGGCCGGACGACAGCGGGGCAACCTGAACCTGCCCAACATCCTCACCGCGCTGCGCATCGTGATGGTGCCGTTCTTCGCGTGGGCGCTGCTCCAGGACGGTGGCGACTCGATCACCTGGCGGCTGGTGGCCTTCGCGATCTTCGTGGGCGCCATGATCACCGACAAGATCGACGGCGACCTCGCCCGCAAGCACGACCTGGTGACCAACTTCGGCAAGATCGCCGACCCGATCGCCGACAAGGCGATCACCGGCATGGCCTTCATCGGGCTCTCGATCGTCGGCGACATCTGGTGGTGGGTGACCATCGTGGTGCTGCTCCGCGAGTGGAGCGTGACGTTGCTGCGGCTCTCCGTCCTGCGCCACGTGGTGATCGCCGCGGCCAACAGCGGGAAGATCAAGACCACCCTGCAGGCCATCGCGCTCGCCGGCCTGACCCTGCCGCTGCCGCACGGCGACGCCCACGGGGGCGCCTTCGACCAGTTCGGCGTCGCCGGCGAGATCCTCTTCTACGCCGCGCAGCTCGCCCTCGCCGGTGCCGTCGTGATGACCCTGTGGTCGGGCTACGAGTTCTTCCGCGACGTGTGGCGCCAGCGACACCAGATGGGCTCCGAACGCACCGGCAACTGATCACAAGATCGTCACCGGATCTTCATCATGTCCTGACGCAGGACCGGCCAGACCCCGGGTTAGGGTGACCGCGCTTCCCCGCATCTGTCGCCTGGATCACTGACCCAGAAGGGGCCTTACCGCACCGTGTTCTCAACTCCATCACGCCGACGCCGGGGTCTGATCTCCGCCAGCGTCCTCGCGCTGACCGCAGCGCCACTCGCCGTCCTCACCGCCGCGCCGGCCCAGGCCGCACCGGTCACCGTCACCATCCTGGGAACCAACGACTTCCACGGCCGGCTGCTGCCGGACCGTGACATCCCCGGCGCTGCCGAGTACGCAGGGGCCGTCGAGCAGCTCAGGTCCGAGAACCCCAACACCCTCTTCGCCGCTGCCGGCGACCTGATCGGGGCGACGACCTTCGAGTCCTTCATCCAGGACGACAAGCCGACCATCGACGTCCTCAACGAGATGCAGCTCGATGTCTCCGCGGTGGGCAACCACGAGCTGGACAAGGGCTACGACGACCTCGTCAACCGGGTGATGGCCCCCGAGTCCGAGGCCAACCCCCGTGGCGGAGCCGAGTGGCAGTACGTCGCCGCCAACATCGACGAGCCCGCTGGCGCCGACCTGATCCCGCCGTCCTACACCCAGGACGTCGCAGGCGTGACCGTCGGCTTCGTCGGCGCGGTCACCGAGGACCTTCCGAGCCTCGTGTCGCCCGACGGCATCGAGGGCCTGACCGTGACCGACATCGTCGACGCGACCAACGCCGAGGCCGACCGGCTGGTGGCGGAGGAGGGCGCCGACCTGGTGGTGATGCTGGTGCACGAGGGCGCTCCCGCGACCGACTGCACCACCATGGCCGACCCCGACACGGCGTTCGGAGCGATCGTGAACGGCGTCGACGACGACGTCGACGCGATCATCTCGGGCCACACCCACCTGGCCTACAACTGCGCCCTGCCCAAGCCCACTGCCGGCACCCGGCCGGTGGTCTCCGCAGGTCAGTACGGCGCCAACCTGAACAAGCTCGACTTCGTGGTCGACGACGTGACCGGTGAGGTCTCCGGGGTCACCCAGAGCCTGATCAACCTCAACACCGCGGTCTACGAGCCGGACGCGGAGGTCGCGGCCATCGTCGAGACTGCCCGGATCGAGGGCGACGAGCTCGGCGCCGTCGAGCTCGGCGAGATCGGTGGGGCCTTCAAGCGGGCCGAGCGTCCTGCGCCCACCACGGAGGACCCGGACGCCGTCGCCGAGAACCGGGGCGGGGAGTCGACGCTGGGCAACGAGGTGGCCGAGGTCCAGCGCTGGGCGACCGACACCCAGATCGCGTTCATGAACCCGGGCGGTCTCCGGGCCGACATGGTCGGGAACCCGGTGGACCCCGAGGCCGAGGAGCCGGTCTTCGACTACCCGACCGAGCTCACCTACAAGCAGGCCGCCGTGGTGCAGCCGTTCGCCAACACGCTGATCACGATGGACATGACCGGTGCCCAGCTCAAGACCCTGCTCGAGCAGCAGTGGCAGCCGGGCCAGTCGCGGCCGTTCCTCAAGCTCGGCGTGTCCGACGGGTTCGAGTACACCTACGACCCGGCGGCTGCCCAGGGCGAGCGCATCGACCGGATCATGCTGGACGGCCAGGAGGTGGCGGCCGACGAGACGTACTCGGTCACCGCGAACTCCTTCATCGCCAGCGGTGGTGACAACTTCGCTGCGTTCACGCAGGCGACCAACAAGCGCGACAGCGGTCAGGTCGACCTCGAGGCGATGGTGGACTACATGGAGGAGTTCGCCTCCTCCTCGCCGCTGCGGCCCGACTTCGCGCAGCGTGCGGTGGGCGTCGACTGGCCCGAGGACGCTCCGTCGTCCTACGGCACCGGTGACACGGTCTCCGTCGACCTGTCCTCGCTCGCGATGACCGGGCCCGGGGACGTCCAGGACCGGGCGCTGCGGATCCTGTTCGCCGGCAAGCGGATCGGCTCGACCCCGGTCGACAACACGGTGGCCGACAACCAGGCCTTCGACGAGTCCGGCACGGCCTCGGTCGAGGTGGTCCTGCCTCGCTACGCCGGCAACCCGAGCCAGATCACCTTCGTCGGGCGCCGGACCGGCACCCGCCTGACCCTGCCGCTGGCGACGCGGACCCAGTCGAAGTCGTCGGCGACGATGACGCTGGGCGTCCGGCCGGACCGCGTCGTGCGCGACAGGACCCGGCCCCGCATCATCGTGCGGGTCCGCGCCGACGGTGAGCCGGCGGCCGGACGAGTCCTGCTGCGCGGCGCCGGCCAGACGGTCGTCACGAAGCTCGACGACCGGGGTCGTGCCGTGGCCCGCTTCGCCCCGATCCGCAGCCTCGGCCGGAAGACGGTGCGTGCTCGTTACCTCGGTGACGACGCGACCCGCGAGGTCGGCCAGCAGATCAGCTTCCGCGTCTTCAGGAAGTAGCAAGCAGCCGTGAGGGGCCTGTCCAGGCAGGCCCCTCACGACCGCACCGTCACCCCCAACCCGCCCCACTCCGTCCGGAGGCACCACGCATGCGAACCTCCCGTCCCGCCGCCCTGATCGGCGGCCTCTCCCTCGTGGCCGGCGGCCTCTCGGCCGCCCTCATCGCCACGCCCGCCGCCGCCGTACCCGGCGCAGGCTCAGCCGTGTTCGTCAACGAGATCCACTACGACAACGACGGCACCGACGCCGGCGAGTTCATCGAGATCGCGAACCCCGCCGGCGCCGATCTGACCGGCTGGAGCGTCGTGCTCTACAACGGCAGCAACGGCGCGACGTACGACACCGACGCCCTCAGCGGCACCGGCCAGGTCCAGGCGCTGACCTACGCCGCCAACGGGATCCAGAACGGCTCTCCGGACGCCGTGGCGCTGGTAGATGCGGCGGGCAGCGTCGTGCAGCTCCTCTCCTACGAAGGCACCCTGACCGCGACCAACGGACCCGCGGCCGGCCAGACCAGCACCGACATCGGGCTCAGCGAGGCGGGCTCGGAGCCGCTCGGCCAGTCCCTGCAGCTGACCGGCACCGGGGCGACGTACGGCGACTTCACGTGGACCGGGCCCGCTGACGACAGCCCCGGGACAGCGAACACGGGTCAGACGTTCACCGGTGGCGGTGGGCCGGCCCAGCCGGTCGCCGACTGCGGTGACGGCCCCCTCGCCGTCGACACCGACGCGAGCGGGTCCCGCGAGGTCTCCGCCGTCGACGCCGACAGCCGGATCGTCACGGCCGAGATCACCTCCGACGCGGTCCAGGGCATCTCCCTGGACGGATTCACCGCCTCCGCCGCCGACGGCGAGCCGGCGACCGCCACGCTGAACGTCGCCGACACCACGCCGGACGGCACCTACGAGGTGGACATCGAGCTCACCACCGACGACGACCCGGCTCAGACCGCCACCTGCAGCGTCACCGTCGTGGTCAGCGACCAGGACGCGGTCACCCCGATCAGCACCATCCAGGGGGACGGTGACGCCTCGACGCTCGTCGGCGAGCGTGTGAACGTCGAGGCGGTCGTGACCTCGGTGATCACCGCCAACGACGTCACCGACGGCTTCTTCCTCCAGGAGGAGGACGCCGACGCCGACACCGACCCGGCTACCTCCGAGGGCATCTACGTCTTCTGCCGGAACGCCTGCCCGGATGACCTCGCGGCGGGTGACCGTTACCGGGTCTCCGGCGAGGTCGCGGAGTTCAACACCACCACCCAGGTCGCAGCAGCCTTCGGCGACGGGAGCTTCGAGCTCCTCGAGTCCGGTGCGCCCCTGCCGACCGCGGCGGTCGTGGAGCTCCCGGCGGACGCCTCGACCGAGGACCCCACGACGTTCGAGGACGTCGAGGGCATGCGGACGACGATCTCGACCACGCTGGCCGTGAGCGAGTACTTCAACCAGGCCCGGTTCGGCGAGATCGTGCTGACGGCCGAGGAGCGGCCCTACCAGTTCACGCAGCTGAACGAGCCCAGCGAGGCCGGGTACGCCGCCCACCTCGCCGACGTGGCGACCCGACAGATCATCCTGGACGACGACAGCAACAGCCAGAACGCGGCGACCTCCGGCCCCGAGAACAACGAGCCGTACTACTACCCGACCCCGGGCCTGAGCACCGGCAACTTCTTCCGGGGTGGCGACACCATCACGGAGCTCACCGGCGTCTTCGAGTACGCCTTCGGTGCGTGGAAGGTGCGTCCGGTCGCCGGCGCTGACTACACGTTCGAGAGCGCCAACCCACGGCCGGCCGGCCCCGACGAGGTCGGCGGACGGATCCAGGTCGCGTCGTTCAACGTGCTCAACTACTTCACGAGCATCGACGACGGCGCCGACACCTGCGGCCCCGCGGCCGACCAGGAGTGCCGCGGCGCGGACTCCCAGGCCGAGCTGGACAACCAGCGCGCCAAGATCGTGGACGCGCTCGCCCGGATCGACGCCGAGGTGGTGGGTCTGATCGAGATCCAGAACGACGGCGACGACGCCTCCGTGGCCGACCTGGTCGCGGCCCTGAACGAGCGGGAGGGAGCCGGCACCTACGCCTACGTCGCCACCGGTTTCATCGGGACGGACGCGATCAAGCAGGCCTTCATCTACCAGCCTGCTGCCGTGCAGCCGGTCGGCGACTTCGACCTGCTGACCAGTGCCGACGACCCGCGCTTCGACGACGAGAGCAACCGGCCGGCCCTGATCCAGACCTTCGAGGAGGTCGAGACCGACGAGCGCCTCACGATCGCGGTCAACCACCTCAAGAGCAAGGGCTCGGGTTGCGGGGCGGGCGACGACTCGCCGCTGGACGGGTCGGGCAACTGCGACGGCACCCGCACCGCGGCGGCGCAGGCACTGGTCGACCACCTCGCGAGCGACCCCACCGGCAGCGGTGACCCGGACACCCTCATCATCGGCGACCTGAACTCCTACGCCATGGAGCGGCCGATCAGCACCTTGCGCGAGGCCGGCTACACCGACCTCCTGCAGCGGTTCGAGGGCGACGACGCCTACGGCTACCTGTTCGACGGACAGCTCGGCACGCTCGACCACGGGCTGGCCACCGCCACCCTCGACGAGCAGGTCACCGGCGCCGGCGGCTGGAAGATCAACGCCGACGAGAACCCGCTGTTCGACTACAACGACACCGTGCACGACACGGCGGGCGAGCCGGACTTCGAGCGCAAGTCGACTGCCCTGCCGCTCTTCGAGCCGAACGCCTTCCGGTCCAGCGACCACGACCCGGTGGTCATCGGGCTCGACCTCGGCGACCCGCGCGAGACGGTGCAGATGGACATCGACCTGAGGCCGGGCAAGGTCGAGGTCGGCAAGACCCGCCCGCGGCTCGTGGTCGAGGTCGAGGACGACGACGACCGCCGCCAGGTCGTCTCGGGAGTGGTCCAGGTCTCCTTCGAGGACGAGGTCCGCACCGAGACGTTGCAGCGGGGCAAGGCGCTGTTCGAGCTCGGGACCTTCGACACGCCGGGTGAGGTGGTGGTGACCGTCGAGTACCTCGGGAGCCAGACGCACGCCCCGAGCACCGAGACCTTCACCTTCGAGGTCCGCGAGGGCAAGAACCGCGGCAGCGACTGAGCCTCAGAGCTGGTGCAGGCGCAGAGCCGCCTGCACCAGCGCGAGGTGGCTGAACGCCTGCGGGAAGTTCCCCGCCATCCGCTGCCCGGCGACGTCGTACTCCTCCGCGAGGAGGCCGACGTCGTTGGGCAGCTCGCACAACCGGGTCATCAGGGCGTGGGCGTCGTCGGTCCGCCCGGCGGCGGCGTACGCCGAGACCATCCAGAAGGAGCACGCCAGGAACGGGTGCTCGTCGCCGGCGAGCCCGTCGACCCCGGTCTCGGTCCGGTAGCGGAGCAGGAACCCGTCGCGGACCAGGTCCTCCTCGATCGCGCGGATCGTCCCCAGCACCCGTTCGTCGTCGCCCGGGAGGAACCCCACCAACGGGATCATCAGCAGGCTGGCGTCGACCTCGGTCGTGTCGTAGTGCTGGGTGAAGGTGCCGCGCGCCGGGTCGAAGCCCTTCTCGAGCACCTCCTCGCGCACCTGGTCGCGCAGCTCCCGCCAGCGCTCCACCGGCCCCTCGTGACCGTGCACCTCGACCGCGCGCACCGCGCGGTCGAAGGCGACCCACACCATCACGCGGGAGTGGGTGAAGTGGCGCTGCGGCCCGCGGATCTCCCAGAGGCCGTGGTCGGGCTCCTGCCAGTGCTCGGCGAGCTCCTCGACCAGCGCGCGCTGCAGCGACCAGGTGTGGCGGTCCTCGTGGATGCCGGCCGCCCGGGCCTCGTCGAGGGCGACCATCACCTCGCCGAGGACGTCGGCCTGCCGCTGCCCGGCCGCGCCGTTGCCGATCCGGACCGGACGGCTGTCCGCATAGCCCGGCAGGTGGTCGAGGGTGCGCTCGGCGAGGTCACGGCTGCCGTCGACCGCGTACATGATCTGGAGGTCGCCGGGGTCACCCGCCACCGCCCGCAGCAGCCAGCCGCGCCACTCGCGGGCCTCCTCGGTGAACCCCGCCGCAAGCAGCGACTCCAGGGTGAGGGCGGCGTCGCGGAGCCAGCAGTAGCGGTAGTCCCAGTTGCGCTCGCCGCCGAAGTCCTCGGGCAGGCTGGTCGTGGGCGCCGCGACGATCCCGCCGGTCTCGACCAGCGTCATCATCCGGAGCGTGACCAGGCTGCGGATCACGTGGTCGGCGTACGGGAGGTCGTCGCTGCAGAGCGAGGCCCACTCCTCCTGCTCGACCCGGGTGGCCTCGATCCGCTCGTCCCAGCCGATCGGCTCGGGCAGCCCTCGCCACGACTCGTGCCACGTCGTCGCAAAGGTGAGCTGCTCCCCCTCGGAGACGTCGAACTCGTCCTGGTGGCGCCCGTCGACCGCGTGCGGGAGCCGCGGCCCGCGCAGCATCAGCTGGTCGGGGCCGGCGACGGCCACGATGACCTCCACGCCGGCGAGCCGGCGGCGGGTCACCCAGGGCCGGACCTTCCCGTAGTCGCACCGGACGATCCACTCGTGACGCATCCTGACGGTGCCGGAGACGCCCGTGACCCGGCGTACGACGTCGGCGCGGCCGTCGCCGGTCGGCATCACGTCGAGCAGCGTCACGCTGCCGGTGTCGGTCGTGAACGTCGTCTCGAGCAGGCTCGTGCGACCGACGTAGCGGCGCGTCACCCGCGCCTCGTCCCGCGGCCCCAGCAGCCAGCGTCCGTTGGTCTCGTCGCCGAGCAGCGCGGCGAAGCACGCGGGGGAGTCGAAGCGCGGCAGGCACAGCCAGTCGATCGACCCGTCCTTGCCCACCAGGGCGGCGGTGTGCCGGTCGCCGACCAGCGCGTAGTCCTCGATCGGCAACGGCATGCGCTCCATCATGACCTACGGTCGGTGACATGGACCTGCCACTGCTGCTCGACACCCTGGCCGGGCGAGGAGACACGCTCGCCACGGCCGAGTCGCTCACCGGGGGTCGGCTGGCGGCGCTGGTGACAGGGGTGCCGGGTGCCTCGCGCGTCTACCTCGGCGGGATCGTCGCCTACGCCACGGAGGTCAAGCAGGGGCTGCTCGGTGTCCCGGAGGAGCTGGTGGCGCAGCACGGCGTCGTCTCCGCGGCCTGCGCCCGTGCCATGGCCGAGGGCGTGCGCGCCGGCCTCGGGTCGACCTGGGCAGTGGCCACGACCGGGGTGGCCGGGCCCGACGAGCAGGAGGGCAAGCCGGTCGGGACGGTGTACGTCGGCCTCGCCGGCCCGGACGGGAGCACGGTCACCGCGCTGGAGCTGGTCGGGGACCGCGCGGCGATCCAGGAGCGGACCTGCCGCGAAGCCGTGTCGGCTCTTCGCGCAAGACTGCACGGGGAAGAACCTGCCCTCGGGTAGCGTTGGGCCCCACAGGTCCGACGGGTCAGGAAGGGAGACGCTCATGGTGCTGTTCCGGCGACTGCTCGGCGACGTGCTGCGCGCCAAGCGGATGCAGCGGGGCATGACGCTGCGCGAGGTCTCCGCCGAGGCCCGGGTCTCGCTGGGCTACATCTCCGAGATCGAGCGCGGCCAGAAGGAAGCCTCCTCCGAGCTGCTGGCCTCGCTGTGCGCGGCGCTCGACGTGCCGCTCTCCGAGATCCTCCACGACGTCTCGTCGCTGGTCGCGCTCGAGGAGACCGCCACGCTCACCACGACGAGCGGACCCGAGGTCGTCGCCTCCGCGGCCTGACCCGGTCCGGCTCAGCGACGCGGCTGGCACGAGGGGCACCAGTACGACGCCCGCTCCTGCCCGGGCTCGCCCCGCATCGCGACCTCCACGGTGGTGCCGCACCGCAGGCAGGGCTGCTGGTCGCGCCGGTAGACCCACATCCGACGTCCCTGCCTCAGGTCGCCGGTGGTGGTCTGCTGGGACCGGTCCTTGTTGAGGTCCAGCATCTGCTGCGCGCGGCGGACCAGGCGCGTCAGGTCGGCCACCTCGCCCACCGGCGTCGTGGGGTGGAGCCCGGCCACGAAGCACAGCTCGGCCATGTACATGTTGCCGATGCCGGCGAGCATGGTCTGGTCGAGCAGCGCCTCGGACAGCGGGCGGTCGGGGTCGGTCTGCAGCCGGCGTACGGCCTCGGCCTCGTCCCAGTCAGGGCCGAGCAGGTCGGGGCCGAGGTGGCCGACCACCTCGTGCTCGTGCTCGCGTGGGAGGAGCTCGACGATGCCGAGCGAGAAGCCGACGGCGATCCGGTCGGCGGTCGTCAGCACCACGCGCGCCGTGTGGGGCGGCCGCCGCCACCGCTGGCCGGGGAAGTAGCTCTGCCACGACCCCTCCATCTTGAGGTGCGTGTGGAGCGTCCACGGCCGGGAGGCGTCGATGCGCGTCAGCAGGTGCTTGCCGCGCGACCAGGTGCCGAGCACCCGGCCGCCGGTGAGGTCGGTGGTGGCGAGCTGCGGCACCCGGAAGTCACTGCTGCGCAGCTCGTGGCCGGCGAGCGTCCGGTCGAGCAACCGCGCCGCGCGGAAGACGGTGTCGCCCTCAGGCACGGAGCCTCAACCCCCGGGGCGTCGCGACGAAGCCGGCCGCCGCCAGAGCCTCGCGCAGCGGCGTCTGGCCGGAGCCGAGCAGCTGGGCGCCGTCGGCCTTCTCGACCGTCAGCCGGCCGAGCTGTCCACGCCGGGCGGCGGTGGCGAGCGCCTCGGTCGCCGGCGTGAGCAGGTCGGTGTCGTCGGTCCAGGTGAGGAGGGTGCGGCCGCCGCGCTCGACGTAGAGGGTGAGGTCGCCGTCGACCAGGACCACCATCGCGCCCGCCTTGCGCCCTGGCCGGTGTCCCTCGCCCTCCGGCCACGGCAACGCGGCGCCGAACGGGTTGGCGGGGTCGGTGGCGGCCAGCGCGGTCGCGACCGGCTTGTCGTCGGGTCGGGTGTCGGCGTACGTGCGGAGCCGGTCGACCGACCCGGCGGTGCCGAACTGTGCGGCCCCGAGACCCTCGACGAAGTAGCCGCGCCGGCAGCGCCCGGAGTCCTCGAAGGCGGAGAGCACCTTGTAGACGGCTGCGAAGCCCCCCGGGGTGCCCTCGCTCTGCACCGCGCCGCGGGTGACGACGCCGTGGCGGTCGAGGAGCCGCTCGGCGGCCGCGTGGGCTCGACGCGTCGGGTCGGTGTCGAGATCGGGGAGCAGCGCCCAGCGCCCGGCGGTGTGGGGTGGTCCGCTGCGGAGCACGCGGGGGCCGGGCCGGCGCGACTTGTGGCTGCCGCGGCCGGTGCTGACAAGCGAACGGAGCGGGGCGAGGGTGTCGTTGCCCACCCGTCCCGCCCAGACGAGGTCCCAGAGCGCGCCGGCGAGGGCGGCGTCGGTGGGGTGGCCGACCGCCTGCCCGAGCTGGCGGAAGAACCACGCCCCGCCGGGCGCCAGCGCGTCGAGCACCGCCTGGTGGAGCTCGGAGTGCTCGAACGGCGTGTGGTCGGGCAGCGTCAGCGGCGCCTGGTCGGCGAGGTGGAGTGAGACCCAGCCGTCGGTTCCGGGGAGCGCACCGTGGCCGGCCCACAGGACCTCGCCGGTGCTGGTGAGCTCGTCGAGGTACGACGGCTCGTAGTCGGCCACCCGCGAGCCGAGCACCAGCGGCTCCAGGGCGCTCGCGGGGACCGGGCAGCCGGCGAGCTGGCTGATCACGGTCAGCACGCCGTCGACGCCGCGGGGACCACCGCCGCGCTGGGTCGAACCTGACGGGACCACGTGCTGCCACGACCCGAGGAACCGGGCCAGGGCCTGCGGCTCGACCGGCTCGATCTCCTGGCGGAGCCGGGCCAGCGACCGGCGCCGCAGCCGGCGCAGCACCTCGGCGTCGCACCACTCCGTGCCGGAGCCGGCAGGTCGGAACTCGCCGTCGAGGACGCGGCCCTGGGCGGCCAGCCGCTCGAGCGTGTGGCGGACGACGGCCACGCCCAGGCCGAGCCGGGCGGCGACCTGCTCGGTGGTGAACGGCCCGTGGGTGCGTGCGAAGCGCGAGACCAGGTCGGCGAGCGGGTCCTCGACCGGGTCGGCGAAGACCTCGGGGGTGCCCGGCGGGACCGGGACGCCGAGCCCGTCGCGCAGCCTGCCGACGTCCTCGACGACCGCCCAGCGCTCCACGCCGGCGACGCGCACCTCGACGATCCGCCGGGTGTCGGCGAGGCTGGCCAGCCAGCCGCTGACGTCGGCACCGTCCACGGCGCGCTCGCGGACCTCCTCGGTGGAGAGAGGGCCGATGGTCCTCACCAGGTCGACGCCGCCCTCGGCGTCCCTGGCTCGGCGGTCGGGGGCCACGCGCTGCAGCTCCGCCTCGACCTCGGCCAGCACCTCCGGGTCGAGCAGCTCGCGCAGCTCGGCGCGGCCGAGCAGCTCGGCGAGCAGGCCCTGGTCGAGGCTGAGCGCGGCGGCGCGACGCTCCGCCAGCGGTGAGTCGCCCTCGTAGACGAACTGGGCGACGTAGCCGAACAGCAGGCTCCGGGCGTACGGCGACGGCTGCGTCGTGGCCACGTCGACGACCGCGACCTCGCGCCGGTCGACCCGGCGCATCAGGCCGACCAGCCCCGGCAGGTCGTAGACGTCCTGGAGGCACTCGCGGACCGCCTCGAGCACGATCGGGAACGAGGGGTAGCGGGCAGCGACCTCGAGCAGCTGGGCCGACCGCTGCCGCTGCTGCCACAGTGGGGAGCGGCGTCCGGGGTCGCGGCGGGGGAGGAGCAGCGCCCGCGCGGCGCACTCGCGGAAGCGGCTCGCGAAGAGCGCGCTCCCACCGACCTCGGTCGTGACGATCTCCTCGATCTCGTCGGGCTCGAAGGCCACGATCTCGCCGGTGGGTGCCTCGGCGTCCGTGTCCGGGATCCGCACCACGATGCCGTCGTCGGAGGCGACCGCCTGGCCGTCGATGCCGTAGCGCTCACGGAGCCGGGCGTTGATCGCCAGCGCCCAGGGCGCGTGGACGGGCGTGCCGTAGGGGGAGTGGACCACCAGCCGCCAGTCGCCCAGCTCGTCGCGGAACCGCTCCACGAGGACGGTCTGGTCGCTGGGGAGGGTGCGGGTCGCCTCGACCTGCTCGGTGAGGTAGGTGACGAGGTTGCTGGCGGCGTACGCGTCGAGGCCGGAGGCGCGGGCGGTGCGCTCGGCCTCGGCCGGCGGCATCGCGGCGAGCTCCCGGGTGAAGGCGCCCACGGCCTGGCCGAGCTCGGCGGGCCGGCCGAGCGCGTCCCCCTTCCAGAACGGCAGCCGGCCCGGGATGCCGGGCGCGGGGGTGACGATGACGCGGTCGTGGGTGATGTCCTCGATCCGCCAGCTGGTCGCGCCGAGCGCGAACACGTCGCCGACGCGCGACTCGTAGACCATCTCCTCGTCGAGCTCGCCCACCCGGCGGCCGGTGCCCTCACCCACGAGGTAGACGCCGAAGAGGCCGCGGTCGGGGATGGTGCCGCCGCTGGTGACGGCCAGTCGCTGGGCGCCGGGGCGGCCGGTGAGCCGACCCGTCACGCGGTCCCAGACGATCCGGGGTCGGAGCTCGGCGAACTCGTCGGAGGGGTAGCGCCCGCTCAGCAGGTCGAGCGTGGCGTCGAAGGCGCTCCGGGGGAGCTGTGCGAACGGTGCGCTGCGGCGGACGAGCGCGTGGAGCTCGTCGACGTCCCAGGCGTCGATCGCCACGGCGGCCACGACCTGCTGGGCGAGGACGTCGAGCGGGTTGGCCGGGATCCGCAGGCTCTCGATGGCACCCTCGCGCATCCGGTCGACGGCGACCGCGGTCTGCGCGAGGTCTCCGCGGTGCTTGGGGAAGAGCACCCCGCGGCTGGTCTCGCCCACCTGGTGGCCGGCGCGGCCGACCCGCTGCAGGGCGCTGGCCACGCTCGGGGGCGACTCGATCTGGACGACGAGGTCGACGGCGCCCATGTCGATGCCGAGCTCGAGGCTGCTGGTGGCGACCACGGCCGGCAGCCGTCCGCGCTTGAGGTCGTCCTCGATGAGGGCGCGCTGCTCCTTGGAGACCGAGCCGTGGTGGGCCATCGCGAGCACCGTGGGCGCGCCGTCGGAGCGGCCCGACTGCGCCATGACCTCGGCCGGCGGGGCGCCGTCGTCGCCGGTGTCGACGCCGGCCCGGTCGGCGGCGATCTCGTTGAGCCGGGCGGTGAGCCGCTCGGCGAGCCGCCGGCTGTTGGCGAAGACGATGGTCGAGCGGTGCTGCTCGATCAGGTCGGCGACGTGCTCCTCGACGTGGGGCCAGATCGACTGGCTCCGGCCCGGGTCGCCGTCGGTCTCGTCGTAGTCCTCGGGTGCGGTCATGTCCTCGACCGGGACGACCACCCGCAGGTCCCACGCCTTCTCGCTGGGCGGCGACACGATCTCGACGGGAGCCTGGCCGCCGAGGAAGCGGGCCACCTCCTCGTGGGGACGCACCGTCGCGCTGAGCCCGATCCGCTGCGCCGGCCGGTCGAGCAGCGCGTCGAGCCGCTCGAGGCTGAGGGCGAGGTGGGCGCCGCGCTTGGTCCCGGCCACCGCGTGGACCTCGTCCACGATCACGGTCTCCACGCCGCGCAGCGACTCACGCGCCTGGCTGGTGAGCATCAGGAAGAGCGACTCGGGCGTGGTGATGAGGATGTCGGGCGGGGTGGTCGTGAGGCGCCGCCTGTCGGCCGCGCTGGTGTCCCCGCTGCGGAGCCCGACCGTCACCTCGGGCAGGGAGGTGCCGAGCCGCTCGGCGGTGTGGCGGATCCCCGTGAGTGGCGCCCGCAGGTTGCGCTCCACGTCCACGGCGAGCGCCTTGAGGGGTGAGACGTAGAGGACCCGGCAGCGTCGCCGCTTCTCGGGCGGGTCGCTGGTGAGCAGGCGGTCGAGCGACCAGAGGAAGGCACTCAGCGTCTTGCCCGACCCGGTCGGAGCGACGACGAGGGCGTGGCGTCCACCGCTGATCGCCTCCCACGCACCGGCCTGGGCGGCGGTGGGCTGCGCGAAGGCTGCCCCGAACCACTCGCGGGTCGGTGCGCTGAAGCGCTCGAGCGGGTCCACCGGGACATCCTTGCACCGCCGGGTGACACGTGCCCCGGCACAAACCCGGTGGCAGGGCGGCTCGGGGGGGCCGACAGACTGTGCCGGTGCGATTCCCCGACGACGTCCCCACCCTGACCGACGGCACCGTGACGCTGCGAGCCCACGCCGTGCCCGACCTGCCCCGGATCGTCGAGCAGTGCCGCGATCCCGAGTCGATCGCGTGGACGACCGTGCCCACGCCGTACGACGAGCAGGACGCCCGTGACTGGATCGGGACCGTGGTCCCGGCCGGCTGGGAGGGCGACTCGACGTACTGCTTCGCGATCGAGCACGACGGCTGCTTCGCCGGTTCGGTGGACCTGCGGATGAAGGGCGGGGGAGAGGGCGAGCTCGGCTTCGGGCTCCACCCGGACGCCCGCGGCGACGGGCTGATGCGGCGCGCGCTCATGCTGCTGCTGGACTGGGGTTTCGAGCGTCACGGTCTCGCCGTCGTGCAGTGGCGGGCGTTCACGGGCAACTGGGCCTCGCGCCGGACCGTGTGGGGGCTCGGGTTCTCCTTCGGCCCCACCGTCCCGCAGCTGCTGCCGCACCGCGGTGAGCGCCGCGACGCCTGGACGGGCTGGATCGGTGCCGCCGACGCACGTGAGCCGGTCGAGCCGTGGCTGGTGCCCCCGGTGCTCGAGGCGGACGGGGTGCGGCTGCGGGCGTGGTGCGAGACCGATGGGCCGGGCCTGGTCGAGGCGGCGAACGACCCGACCGTGCGGCAGTGGATCCCCGACTCCCCGTTGCCCCGGGAGCCCGGCGAGGTGCCCGGCTACCTGCTCCGGGTCCACCAGGCTGCCGCCACCAACGCGCGCATGGCGTGGTGCGTCGCCGATGCCGAGAGCGACGCACCCCTCGGCAACGTGGCGCTCTTCGAGTTCGAGGAGGACGGCGACGACCTCACCGCGCAGGTCGGCTACTGGTCGCTGCCGGCCGGGCGGGGACGCGGTGCGATGACCACGGCCTTGCGGACGGCGACCGACTGGGCGCTGCGTCGTCGCGGGGACGGCGGCTTCGGCGCCCGGCGGCTCTACCTGCTCACCTCGCCCCGCAACCTGCCGTCCCGGGCGCTGGCCGAGCGCGCCGGCTTCACCCACGTCGGGACCGAGCGGGGCTCCGGACCGCTCGCCGGCGGCGGGTACGAGGACAGCGCTCTCTACGACAGGCTGCGCGACGCTCCGGAGGGGTGACCGCAGTTCCGCCGTCCTGGGGGTGACAATCCACCATGACCGGGACCTGGGAGCTCGTCGGCGGCGACGTGACCATCGTCGACGACCTCGTGCTGAGGCCCGCGCGACCCTGGACGGCCACCGTCCACGCCCTGCTCGCCCACCTGTGCGCCGAGGGCCTGGACTGCGTCCCCGAACCGGTCGGCATCCGCGACGGGGTGGAGGCGCTGACCTGGGTGCCCGGCGACGCGGGCCCCGAGGCCTGGCGCCACCACGTGGACCTCGACGGGCTGCGGTCGGCCGCCGCACTGCTGCGCCGCATCCACGACGCCACCGAGGGGTTCGTCCCGCCCGAGGGTGCCGACTGGGCGTTCCCGCCCGTGCCCGGCGCCACGGTCGTCACCCACGGCGACCCCGGGCCCTGGAACTTCGTCTGGCGGGAGGGCGTCGCCGTCGCCCTCATCGACTGGGACTACGCCTCACCCGCGCCCGCGATGGACGACGTGGCGTACGCCCTCGAGACCTTCGCTCCCTTCCGGCCCGACGAGGAGGCGATGGAGTCGCACGGGTTCGTCTCGCCCCCCGACCGCGCCGAGCGGGCCCGCGCGTTCTCCGAGGCGTACGGCCTCGGTGGCACCGCGGGGCTCGTCGACCGGGTGGCCGGCCGGCAGGAGGTCACGGTCGACCGGATCGCCGCGCTCGCCGAGCGCGGGCTGGAACCCTGGGCGGCCTGGGTGCGCGCGGGCTACCTCGACGAGCTGCGGGGTCGGGTGCGCTGGACGCGGGGGCACCGGCAGCTGCTGGAGTGACCTCGCGTCAGGCGGGGCGGTTCGGGTCCTGGTAGGGCGGCGGGTAGCCGTAGTCGTAGCCGTGTCCGGGAGCGGGCGGGTGGCCCTGAGGCGTGTCGTACGGCCCGGGCTGCGGGTCGTGCGGCGAGGGTCCGTAGCGGTTGGGGCCGGGGGTGCTGGGCAGGCACATCAGCACGACGGTCGTGACGAGGGCACCGAGGCCGAGCACGATGTCCAGGCCGAACAGGGCCACCCACGCCTCACTGCGGCCGAGCACGGCGATCAGGCCGGCGAACATCAGGAGGATCGCCAGCACGATCGGGACGACGGTGGCCAGCAGCCACCACGCGGACCTGCCGGAGTCGTGGAGCCGTCGCACCGTGACGGCCAGCGACGGCAGGAGGAGCGCCAGGGAGGCCAGGTTGCTGAGCGAGTCCGTCCCCAGGGCCGATTCGAGGATCCCGGTCACGATGCTGACGAGGATCGTGAAGAGGTAGAACCACCAGTACTCCGAGCGGCTGGCGCGGCCGCGCCAGATGACGTACTGCCTCAACGAGCTCTGCACTGCGTCTGGGAACGACATCGGACTCCTCGAGAAGACTGGCCAGGCCCCCGTGGCCGCAGCGGCGGGAACCGTAGCAACGGGAGGGGCGCGCGGTCCGGGAGTTCGGGGGAATGACGGGTTGCTGCCCTGAGTGGATAGTCCGCCGCCGCATGCGCCACTTCCCGGGCAATCGAGACGCATCGGGCGGCGGACTATCGCACTCGGGCACCCTGAGCCCCACCGAAAACCGCTCGACAGCCACCCACGGACCCACGAGGCTCGCCCGCATGACCAGCAGTGACCTGTGGGACGAGGAGACCGCCCACGCTACGACGACCCCGCGGACCCGATGTTCACGCCGGAGGTCCTCGACCCCACGGTGGACCTCCTGGCCGAGCTGGCAGGCGAGGGCCGCGCGCTCGAGCTCGCCGTCGGGACCGGCCGGGTCGCGTGTCCGCTGCTCGCCCGCGGTGTGCCCGTCGCCGGCATCGAGCTGTCGGCGCCGATGGTGGCCCGGCTCCGGCGCAAGGCGGAAGAGCAGGTGCTGCCGGTGACCCTGGGCGACATGGCGACCACCCGGGTCGCCGGCGAGTTCTCGCTCGTCTACCTCGTCTACAACACCATCGGCAACCTCCGCACCCAGGACGAGCAGGTGGCGTGCTTCGCCAACGCCGCACGCCACCTGGCGCCCAGGGGCCGGTTCGTGGTCGAGGTCGGGGTCCCGCCGCTGCGGCGGCTGCCGCCCGGACAGGTCGCGGTGCCGTTCGACGTCAGCGAGGGCCACCTCGGCTTCGACACCTTCGACCTGGTCGGCCAGCAGGGCACCTCCCACCACTACTGGCCCGCCGACGACGGCACCACCCGCTACGGCGCCCACCACTACCGCTACGTCTGGCCCGAGGAGTGCGACCTGATGGCCAGGCTCGCCGGCCTGGAGCTCGAGGCCCGGTACGCCGACTGGGACCGCTCGCCGTTCACCGCCGACAGCGAGCGCCACGTCTCGGTCTGGCGCAGGCCCTGACTCACTTCGGCGGCAGCGAGCGCGCGACGTCGAGGCCGACCCGTACCCAGTCGCGCAGCCGGTTGTCCGTCTCGAGGGCCGGCGCGGTGACGTGCAGCCAGCCCGCCATCGACCGCCCACCCATCGCGAAGCGGGTCACCACGTCACCGTCGAGCAGCTCCTCCGCCCGGGCCGGTTCGGCGCGGAGCAGCAGGCCGCCCTGGCCGCTCGCGGCGACGGCCATGTGGCCGCCGACGAAGAACGCCAGGCCGCCGAACATCTGCTTCTCCGTGACGCCGGGCTCGTCGGCCAGCACGTCACGCACCCGGTCCGCGAGGGCGAGGTCGTAGCTCACGCAGACGATCGTGCCACCTCCGGATATCCAGTAGGAGTCTGTCGGTGGCAGTTCGTAGGATCGCCCATCGTGAGCGAAACGATGATCTCGGCCGTCGGACTGCGCAAGTCGTTCGGGGAGTTCGAGGCGGTCAAGGGCATCGACGTCGACGTACGCCGGGGTGAGGCGTTCGGCTTCCTCGGCCCCAACGGCGCGGGCAAGTCCTCCACCATGCGGATGATCGCCGCGGTGAGCCCGGTCGGTGGGGGAGAGCTGCGGATCCTCGGCATGGACCCCGCCACCGACGGCCCCGCGATCCGCGGCCGGCTCGGCGTCTGCCCCCAGGAGGACACGCTCGACAACGAGCTCAACGTCTACGACAACCTCTACATCTACGGCCGCTACTTCGGCATCGACAAGGCGACCGTGCGCGAGCGCACCGACGAGCTGCTGACCTTCGTGTCGCTGACGGAGAAGGCCAAGTCGAAGGTCGAGGACCTCTCCGGTGGCATGAAGCGGCGGCTGACCATCGCCCGCAGCCTGATCAACCAGCCCGACCTGCTGCTGCTCGACGAGCCCACCACCGGCCTCGACCCACAGGCCCGTCACGTCCTCTGGGACCAGCTCTTCCGCCTCAAGCAGGCCGGGGTCACCCTCGTCATCACGACCCACTACATGGACGAGGCCGAGCAGCTCTGCGACAGGCTGGTCGTGATGGACAAGGGCCTGATCGTCGCGGAGGGCAGCCCGCGGGAGCTGATCGACGCCCACTCCACCCGCGAGGTCGCCGAGCTGCGGTTCGGCGTCGGCGAGCACGAGGCGCTCGCCGCCAAGGTCGAGGACCTCGGCGACCGGGTCGAGGTGCTGCCCGACCGGTTGCTCGTCTACAGCCACGACGGCGAGGAGGTCATCGCCAAGGTCCACGAGCGGGGGCTGCAGCCCGCCGCGGTGCTGGTGCGCCGCTCCACGCTCGAGGACGTCTTCCTCCGCCTCACCGGCCGGACCCTGGTCGACTGATGGCGACCCTGACCCTCGGCGAGGCGGTCGGCCGCCAGTACGACTACTGGTGGACCGTCTACAAGCGCACCTGGAAGGCCAGCGTGGTCTCCAGCTTCGTGAGCCCGATCTTCTACGTCCTCGCGATGGGGGTGCTGCTCGGCGGGTTCATCGCGGGCGATCCCGACCAGCTCGAGGGCGCGACGAGCTACCTCGCGTTCGTCGTCCCGGGCCTGGTCGCCGCCCACGCCATGCAGACCGCCGTGAGCGAGACCACGTACCCCGTCATGGGCATGATCAAGTGGCAGAAGATCTACGACTCGATGGTCGCGACGCCACTGCGGATCCGCGACATCGTCGCGGCCCACCTGCTCTTCGTGCTGTTCCGCCTCGCGACGACCTGCGCGGTCTTCATGCTGGCGCTCGCGCCCTTCGGCGTCTTCGAGACCTGGTGGGGGCCGCTGCTGGCCTTCCTCTCGCAGGTGCTCTGCGGCATGGCCTTCGCCTCGCTCGTCTACGGCTGGAGCGCCAGGCTTCGCAGCGAGGCCGGCTTCGGTGTGCTCTTCCGGCTCGGCATCTTCCCGCTGTTCCTCTTCTCGGGAGCGTTCTTCCCGATCGCCAACCTGGGCGAGGCCGGTGCCTGGGCGGCGCGGCTGACGCCGCTGTGGCACGGCGTCAACCTCTCGCGGATGTTCTGCGTCGACAACGTCGACTGGCCGCTCGCCCTGGTCAACACGGCGGTGCTGGTCGCCCTGCTGGTGGTCGGGTGGTCCTGGTCGGTGACCGGCCTGACGAAGCGGCTGGTGAGCTGATGAGCACGGTCACGCCCCTCGGCCCGTTCCAGGCCCTCCAGGTGCTGGTGCTGCGCAACTACATCACCTACCGCACCGAGTGGAAGCTCTTCCTCACCGGCTTCCTCGAGCCGGTCTTCTACCTCTTCTCCATCGGCATCGGCGTCGGCCAGCTCGTCGAGGGCTTCGAGTTCAACGGCGAGCCGATCTCCTACGCCGCCTTCGTCGCGCCCGGCATGCTCGCGGTCTCGGCGTTCAACGGCGCGCTCATGGACTCCACCTTCAACGTCTTCTTCAAGCTGAAGTACGACAAGCTCTACGACCAGATGCTCGCCACCCCGCTCACCACCGCCGACATCGCCCGCGGCGAGATCACCTGGGGCCAGCTGCGTGGCGCGAGCTACTCCGCGGCCTTCCTGCTGGTGATGTGGGCGATGGGGCTGATCGGCTCCTGGTGGGCGCTGCTGGCGCTGCCCGCGGCGCTGCTGATCGGCTTCGCCTTCAGCGCGGTCTGCATGGCGCTGACGACCTGGATGAAGAGCTGGCAGGACTTCGACAAGATCACCCTCGCCCAGCTGCCGATGTTCCTCTTCTCGGCCACGTTCTTCCCGCTGACGGTGTTCCCGACCTGGCTGCAGTGGGTGGTGGAGGTGACCCCGCTCTACCGGGGTGTGGTGCTGTGCCGGGAGCTGACGACCGGCTCGATCACGTGGGCGAGCGGCGTCTCGGTCGTCTACCTCGTCGTGATGGGGCTGGTCGGCCTCGCCGTCGTGCGCCGCCGGCTCGACTCCCTGCTGCTGACGTGACCGGGCTGGTTGGATGTCAGCCATGACGATCGAGCC
Organism: Nocardioides euryhalodurans; assembly: GCF_004564375.1. Classification (NCBI taxonomy): domain Bacteria; kingdom Bacillati; phylum Actinomycetota; class Actinomycetes; order Propionibacteriales; family Nocardioidaceae; genus Nocardioides; species Nocardioides euryhalodurans. The sequence continues at coordinate 734,023 of NZ_CP038267.1, read as the reverse complement.
CGACACCAAGGACTGGACCTGGGTCCTGGAGCGCAGGTGCCCCGAGTGCGGCTTCGACGCCCCGGCGCTGGACCGGGCCGACGTCCCGCAGGCGATCCGCGACAACGCGACCCTGTGGGAGGTCGTGCTCCACACCGAGGACGCCGCGGTCAGGCCCTCGAGCAACGTGTGGTCGCCGCTCGAGTACGCCTGCCACGTCCGCGACGTCAACCGGCTCTTCGAGCAGCGACTGCGGCTGATGCTCGACCACGACGCCCCGGCGTTCGAGAACTGGGACCAGGACGCAGCCGCGCTGGCCGGTGACTACGGCAGCCAGGACCCTGCGGCGGTCGCGGCCGAGGTGGTCGCCGCGGCCGACGCGGTCGCCACGGCGTACGAACAGGTCGGCGCGAGCCAGTGGGAGCGGACCGGGCTGCGCGGCGACGGGGCGGCGTTCACCGTCGACACCTTCGCCCGCTACCACCTGCACGACCTCGTGCACCACGCCCACGACGTCTCCTGGGTCGAGCTCCCGTAGCACTCGCGACCCTGTGCCGCCATCGTCCGTTCGGGTCATGGCGAGATGGCCCGGACGGACCATACGGTGACGCCATCAGAGCCATACGGGGGGTTTGGCGATGGCGCCTCGCGCGCGTCCGGGACACACCGCCCCGGGTCCGGCGCGGGCCCGGTGGGCAGGCCTGGCTGCGCTGGTGGTCCTGGCCGGGGTGCTCGTGGTCGGTCCGTGGTCCGACGCCTGGAGCGCCTGCGACCGGCCGACCATCACCTTCCGCTGGGGCGGTGACCAGGACGCGGCCGGCGAGCCCGACCTGCGGTGGGAGAACCCCACCAACTGGGACGAGGGCAGGGTCCCGTCGACCACCGACCGGGTCTGCGTCCCGGACTGGCCCCACGGGGCACCGGAGGTCCACGGAGCCAGCGCCGGTGGGGTCATCGACGCCAGCCGCACCACCATCACGCTCCGGGGCGGGATCCTGACGGTGGGGGAGTCACTGGCCGCGCGGACGCTCGTCGTGCACGCCGGCGAGCTGCGTGGGCCGGGGACCCAGGACGTCGGGACGTTGCGGATCGCCGAGCCGGCCGTCCTCGACCTCGTGTCGGAGTCGGCCTGCCCGGGACCGGTCCTCCTCAGGTGTGCGTCGGACCCGGCTGGTTGGATGGGAGGCATGAGCACCCAGCCCGACCCCGGACGATGAGGCACACCGAGTTCTGGGCCCGGATGGAGGCGGCGCTGGGCCCGGCGTACGCCCGGACCTGGGCCACCCAGCACGTCATCGGCGCCCTCGGCGGCCGGACGCCCACGGAGGCGCTCGACGACGGGTGGTCGCCCAAGGAGGTCTGGCGGGAGGTGTGGCAGGTGCTCGAGCTCCCCGCGTCCCAGCGATGACCACCCAGGCACGCACCGCGCACGACGTGGCGGCCGTCCACCGGCGGACCGTCGTCACCCTCGTCGTCGCCCAGTCGATCGGAGCGATCGGCATCACGATCGGGGTCGCGACGGCCTCGCTGCTGGCGCGCGACGTGTCGGGCTCGGAGAGCCAGGCGGGGCTCGCGCAGACCACCCAGGTGCTCGGCGCGGCGGTGGCCGCGTACTGGCTCGCCCGCGTGATGTCGCGGCGGGGCCGACGCGTCGGGCAGGTGATCGGGCTGCTGCTCGGTGCCGCCGGGGCCGCCCTCGCGGTGGTGGCGGGCGTGATCGGGTCGATGGCGCTGCTGCTGGTGGGCGCCGGTCTTCTCGGCTTCACCTCCGCGGCCAACGCCGCCGCCCGCTACGCCGCGACCGACCTCGCCCCGGCCGGCAGCCGGGCCCGCTCGCTGTCGCTGGTCGTGTGGGCCACCACCGTCGGCGCCGTCGTCGGCCCCAACCTGAGCGGGCCCAGCGGTGCGCTGGCCGCCTGGTGGGGGATCCCCGAGCTGACCGGGCCGTTCGCGATCGCCGCGATCGGCATGCTGCTCGCGGCCGTGGTGATCGCGGTCTTCATGCGCCCCGACCCGCTGCTCCTCGCGCGCGCCTCGGCGGGCGCGGACGAGACGCCGCCGCCGGGGACCTCGTGGGGACGGGCGGTGGCCGCCCTCCGCGCCAGTCCGCCCCTCGCCGCGGCGGTCCTCGGGCTGGCGAGCGCCCACGCCGTCATGGTGTCGGTGATGATCATGACGCCGCTCCACATGGAGCACGGCGGGGCCGAGCTGAGGGTGATCGGCTTCGTGATCTCGGGCCACGTGCTCGGCATGTTCGCGTTCTCGCCGGTGATGGGGTGGCTGGCCGACCGCTGGGGCCGGCCCGCGATGCTCCTGACCGGCGCCGGCATCCAGCTGCTCGCGCTGCTGCTGGCCGGCGTCTCGCCGGAGGGCTCGTCCTGGCAGATCTTCGGCGGCCTGTTCCTGCTCGGCCTCGGCTGGTCCGCGGCCACCGTGGCCGCCTCGGCGACGGTCGCCGACCTGGCCCCCCTGGCGTCGCGCACGGACGTGCAGGGCGTCGCCGACATGGTGATGTGGCTGACCGCGGCCGGAGGCGGCGCGCTCTCCGGGCTGATCGTCGCCGGATGGGGCTATCCCGCACTCAACGGCTTCGCCGCGGTGCTCTGCGGCGGCGTCGTCCTGGCCGGCGTGGTGACCGCGGCGGCGACCGGCGACCAGGACACGCCTGACAAGGTGGAGGCATGACCGAGGCAGACATCGCCGTCATCGGCGGATCCGGCTTCTACTCCTTCCTCGAGGATGCCGAGGAGCGTCACGTCCCCACCCCGTACGGCGACCCCTCCGGACCGGTCGCCCTCGGGACCGTGGCCGGCCGCCGGGTGGCGTTCCTGCCGCGGCACGGCGCCCACCACGCCTTCCCGCCCCACCGCATCAACTACCGCGCCAACGCGTGGGCGCTGCGGTCCCTGGGCGTACGTCAGGTGCTCGCCCCCTGCGCGGTCGGCTCGCTCACCCCCGACCTCGGGCCGGGGACCGTCGTCGTCCCCGACCAGCTCGTCGACCGCACCCACGGCCGGGCGGCGACCTTCGTCGAGACCGGTGCCTGCCACGTCCCGTTCGCCGATCCCTACTGCCCGCGCGTCTCCGACGCCGTGCTCCAGGCGTCGCCGGACGCGACCCGCGGCGGGACGATGGTCGTGGTCGAGGGGCCGCGCTTCTCGACCCGTGCCGAGTCCCAGCACTACGCCGCGCAGGGCTGGAGCCTGGTCAACATGACCGGACACCCCGAGGCGGTCCTGGCCCGGGAGATGCAGCAGTGCTACGCCGCGGTCGCGCTCGTCACCGACCTCGACGCCGGCCTCGAGTCCGGCTCCGGCGTGTCGCAGGACGAGGTCTTCGCACTCTTCGCCGCCAACCTCGAACGGCTCCGGGGGATGCTCGCCGACGCGATCGCGACCCTTCCCGATCCCGATGGCTGCACCTGTGCCACCTGGGCCGACGGCATCGAGCTGACCTACGAGGTCCCGTGAGGGTCCTCGTCACCGGGTCGGCCGGGTTCATCGGGAGTGCGCTCACGGAGGCGCTGACGGCCCGCGGCGACGAGGTCGTCGGCGTCGACCTGATGCTGCCCGAGGCCCACGGGCCGGCCGACGCACCTGCCGGGACCCACCGGCTCGACGTGCGCGACGCCGAGGCGTGGAGCGACCTGCTCGCGGGGGTCGACGTGGTGTGCCACCAGGCGGCCCTGGTGGGGGCGGGGGTCCGGGTCGCGGACCTGCCCCACTACGCCTCCCACAACGACCACGGGACCGCAGCCCTCCTGGCCGCGATGCACGGCGCCGGCGTACGCCGCCTGGTGCTGGCGTCCTCGATGGTGGTCTACGGCGAGGGGCGCTACGACTGCCCCGACCACGGTCCGCGGCCGGTGCGGCCACGCAGCGTGGCCCGCCTCGAGGCCGGCGACTTCGAGAACCACTGCGACCTGTGCGACGCGGTCCTGCGGTGGCAGCTGGTCGAGGAGTCAGCGGCGCTCGACCCGCGCAGCGCCTATGCCGCCAGCAAGCTCGCGCAGGAGCACTACGCCTCGGCGTGGGCGCGGCAGGCCGACGGCGCCGTGGTCGCGCTCCGCTACCACAACGTCTACGGACCGGGGATGCCCCGCGACACCCCCTACTCAGGGGTCGCGGCGATGTTCCGGTCCTCCCTCGAACGCGGCGAGGCGCCGCAGGTCTTCGAGGACGGGGGCCAGGCCCGCGACTTCGTGCACGTCTCCGACGTGGCGCGCGCCAACCTGGCGGCCGTGCTCACCGTCGCCGGCGAGGCGACGGGCTCGCTGGCCGCCTACAACGTCTGCTCCGGGACCCCGGTCACCATCGGCGAGGTGGCTCGCCTGGTCGCCCGGGGGAGCGGCAGCGCGCTTGCGCCCGAGGTCACCGGTGGCTTCCGGCTCGGGGACGTACGCCACGTGGTCGCGTCACCGGAGCTGGCGCGGCGCGAGCTCGGCTTCACCGCGCAGGTCTCGCCGTCCGCCGGGCTGCCGGAGTTCGCGACCGCGCCGCTGCGCAGCTGAGACGGGCTCACCAGCTCGTGTAGAGCAGGTGCTCCAGCAGCAGTGCGGCGACCAGCTGGAGGGCCAGCCCGGGCCGTCGCCAGGACTCGGGCAGCAGGGCCGTCGACAGCAGCAGCCACGGCACGAAGGGCAGCCAGATCCGCTCCACCTCCGAGCGGCTCATCTGGGAGAGCGTCGCGATGAGCACGGCAGCGGCGGCCGCCGTCAAGAGGAGCGCGACGGCCGGGTCCGCGCGTCGCCGCAGCGCCATCAGGCGACCGAGGCCGGCGCCGAGCAGGGGGCCGGCCGACAGGGTCAGGGCAGCGAGGTTCGCCCACGTCCAGTACGCCCCCGGACGCTCCGAGGCCAGGCCGCGCCAGTAGCGCTCGTGGAGTGCCGGGTAGGCCTCCCACCACGCGAAGCCCAGCGCGGCGAAGCCGACCACGACGCCGAGGGCCGCCGTCGCGGCCAGCGGCAGCGGCCACCACGAGCGGGCCAGGGCCAGGACGGCCAGCGCGAGGAGCCCCAGCAGCGGCAGGCCGTAGGACATCATCACGCAGCACCCGAGCAGCACGCCGGCGAGCAGCGACCACGTCACGGTCACCCCACGGCCGGTCGAGGTCGCTGCCACGGCCAGCACGGCCAGTCCCCAGGCCGCGACCGCCGCGAAGACGGCGTCGGCCGAGACGGACATGAAGATCGCGGCCGGACCTAGCGCCAGGAACGGCGCGGCGCGGCGGGCGGCGCCCTCGGCCCCGAGCCGGCGCAGCGTGAACATCACGGCGGGCGCGGTGCTGGCTGCCACGACGGTCACGGCGAGGCCCATGGCCAGGTCGCTGCCCAGGCCCACCCGGGCGAGCCCGACGAAGAAGAGCAGCGCCAGCGGCGGGTGGCCGGCCACGTGGGTCACGAAGTTGTCGGGGTGGTCGGCATCGATGCGCGGCACCCAGGCCTCGAGCAACGCCGGCACGTCGGTCACGCCGCGCGCGGTGTCGCCGTAGTCGTAGCCGTGGGCCGTCACGTGCGCGATCCCCGACCAGCCGTCGGTGAGGGCCAGCGAGAGCGCCCACGCCAGCGCCACGGCGTACGACGCGAGCAGCAGCCGGCGCCAGGCGAGCCGGTCCGCCAGCCCGGTGGCCCAGCGCCACGACGCCAGGGCCAGGAGGATCGCGGGCAGCGTCCCGGGGCCGAGCCAGACCGGCGACCAGGTGCCGTGGAGCGGGGGGACCGCGATGCCGCCGGCTCCGGCCGAGCGCGAGCGGACCTCCCACCCGGTCAGGGCAGGGAGGAGCACGGCGAGGACCACCAGCAGCACCGCGACCACGAGACCGGTCCACGCCGACCGGGAGCCTGCGGGGACCGCTCGGGACATGCCGTGGACTCTAGGCCGGTGGCGGTGGCAGGGACGCTGGCACGCGCGGACACGTCAGCGATCCGTAAGGTGCCGAGACGCCCGTCGGCGCAGGTCAGGCACCTACTGTGAACGACGTGCCCCCGACCTGCGACCTGATCCTCCCGTGCCGCGACGAGGCCGCGGCCCTGCGGGACCTGCTGCCCCGGATCCCGGCGGAGTACGCCGTCATCGTGGTCGACAACGGGTCCCGCGACGCCACCGCGGAGGTGGCGCTCCGCCTGGGTGCCCGGGTCGTCCCGGAACCGGCTCCGGGATACGGCGCCGCCGTGCACGCGGGGCTGCTCGCCGCCACGTCCGACCTGGTGGCGGTCATGGACGGTGACGGCTCCTTCGACCCCGCCGAGCTGGGGACCCTCGTCGCCGACGTCGCCGAGGGCCGGGCCGACCTCGCCGTGGGCAGGCGGCGGCCGGTCACCGCCGGCGTGTGGCCCTGGCACGCCCGGCTCGGCAACGCGCTGGTGCTGGCCTGGCTGCGCCGCCGGATCGGCCTCGCGGTCCACGACATCGCGCCGATGCGGGTGGTCCGGCGCGCCGACCTGCTGGCGCTCGACGTCCGCGACCGCCGCTTCGGCTACCCCGTCGAGCTGCTCCAGAAGGCGACCGACGCCGGGTGGCGGGTGGTCGAGCGCGACGTCAGCTACCACCCCCGGGCCGAGGGCACCCGCTCCAAGGTGTCCGGATCGGTGCGGGGCACCACCCGGGCCGCGCGCGACTTCTGGCGGGTGCTCTCGTGACCCCGACCCGGCTGCTGGTGGTGGCCAAGGCTCCGCACCCCGGACAGGTCAAGACCCGGCTCGGCGCCGAGGTGGGTCACGAGGTGGCCGCCGACCTGGCGGCGGCCGCGCTGCTCGACACCCTCGCCGCCTGCCGTGGCGCGGTCGGTGGCGGTCGGTGCCACCTCGCGCTCGCGGGCGACCTCGCCGGCGCGGTCCGCGAGACCGAGCTGCGCGACGGCCTCGCCGGGTGGACCGTACGACCACAGCGCGGCACCGGACTCGCCGAGCGGCTGGTGCACGCCCACCGGGACCTCGGCCCCGGGCCGGTCGTCCAGATCGGGATGGACACCCCGCAGGTGGACGCGCACCACCTCACCGACGTCGCCGCAGGGCTCGACGCCGCCGACGCGGTGCTCGGCCCCGCCGTCGACGGCGGGTGGTGGGTCCTGGCGCTGCGGGACCCAGGGCATGCCCGGGTGCTGCACGACGTCCCCATGTCCCGACCCACCACTGGGCGCGACACCCGCGTCGCGCTGGAGACGGCCGGACTGGACGTCGCCGACGCCACCGAGCTGCGCGACGTCGACACGGTGGCGGACGCCGACCTCGTGGCCGCCGACGCACCCCACGGCGCCTTCGCCCGAGCCTGGCACGGGGTGCGGGCCCGATGACGGACGCCGCCTTCACCCAGGTCTTCGCCCGCGCGCTGCAGGGCCACCCCTGCCACGTCGTCGAGGTCGACGGGTACGGCGAGCCGCGCTCGCTGCCCGTCGCCGACTGGGCCCGGGCCGCCGACGAGGCGGACCACCTGCTCCTCGACCGCTGCGAGGGAGCCACGCTCGACATCGGCTGCGGCCCGGGTCGGCTCAGCGCCCGGCTGGCCGAGCTCGGCCACGTCGTGCTCGGCATCGACGTCGTCCCCGAGGCCGTGGCGCAGGCGATCGGCCGCGGTGCGACGGCGCTGCGCCGCAACGTCTTCGAGTCGCTGCCCGGAGAGGGCCGCTGGCGCACCGCGCTGCTGGCGGACGGCAACATCGGGATCGGCGGCGACCCCGCCGCGCTGCTGGGCCGGGCGCGCGAGCTGCTCGACCCGCGCGGGCGGGTGGTGGCCGAGGTCGCACCGCCGGGACTGGGCCTGCGCACCACGTGGGCGGTGCTGACCTGTGGCGACGAGCGGAGCCGGCCCTTCCGGTGGTCGGTCGTGGGGGCCGATGCGGTGCCGGGTCTGGCCGCCGGGGTCGGGCTGCGGCAGACCGGCCTCCACCGGGCCGGCGACCGGTGGTGCGTCGTGCTGGAGGAGGCGCCGTGAGGCCCCGCCCGCCCGCGCCGGAGCACTTCACCAGCCGCCTGCGCAGCCCGGCGGTCGCCAGCCGGGTGGGTGTGCTGCTCGGCATCTCCTTCGGCCTCTGCTTCCTCACCGGGCTGGTGAGCCACTACGCCCAGCTGCCGCAGCAGCCCGTCCCGTTCCCGGCCAGCCCGGCCTGGGGCTACCGGGTCACGCAGGGGCTGCACGTCATCAGCGGGACCGCCGCCGTGCCGCTTCTCCTGGTGAAGCTCTGGACGGTCTATCCGAGGCTGTTCCTGCGCCCGCCGCGCCGGCTCCGCGGGTTGCTCGTGGAGGTTGCCGAGCGTGGCTCCATCGCCGTGCTCGTCGCGTCGGCCGTCTTCCTGCTCGCGTCGGGCCTGGCGAACTCGACCGCCTGGTATCCGTGGGCCTTCTCGTTCCGGACCACCCACTACGCCCTGGCGTGGGTCGCCATCGGGGCGCTCGTGCTGCACGTGGCGGTCAAGCTGCCGCTGATCCGGCAGGCGCTGCGGGCCGACGTCGACGACACCGCGCTCGACCGGCCCACCGCCACCGAACCCGGGGCCCTGAGCAGGCGTGGCCTGCTGCGGACCACCTGGCTCGCGGCCGGCGTGGCGGTCGTCGCGACGGCCGGCAACAGCGTCGGCTGGCTGCGTGAGGTCTCGGTGCTGGCGGTGCGCTCCTCGGACGGCCCGCAGGGGCTGCCGGTGACCAAGTCCGCGCGAGCCGCCGGGGTCCTCGAGACGGCCACCAGCCCGGCGTACCGGCTCACCGTCGAGCACGCGGGCGAGCGGCGCACGTTCGGGCTCGAGGAGCTGCAGGCGCTGCCGCAGGTCACCGAGACGCTGCCGATCGCGTGCGTGGAGGGGTGGAGCGAGAACGCCGAGTGGACCGGGGTCCGGCTGCGCACGCTGCTCGACCTCGTGGGCGCCCCCGCCGGGAGCGCGGTGGTCTTCGAGTCGTTGCAGGAGTCGGGTGCGTTCCGGACCTCCGCTCTGCCCGGCCACTTCGCGGACGACGACCGCACGCTCGTCGCGCTGCGCGTCAACGGGGAGGTGCTGTCGCTCGACCACGGCCATCCCTGCCGGCTGATCGCCCCCAACCGGCCGGGCGTGCGTCAGACGAAGTGGCTGTCCCGGGTGGTGGCGACGTGACCGGCGTGCGCTGGACGCTGGGCGTGGTCGGCGTCGCCGTCGGGGTGTACGGCGGCTGGCTGCTGCTCACCCGCCAGGCCGGTGAGCAGCTGGTCTCCGCCGCCCAGTGGCTGGTCGCCGGGGTGGTGCTCCACGACGCCGTGCTGGTGCCGCTGGTGCTGGTCGTCGTGGCGCTGGCCGGGCGCGTGGCACCCCGGTCCGTCCGGGCGCCGGGCGCGGTGCTGCTGGTCGTGGTCGGTTCGGTGACGCTGCTGGCGGTCCCGGTCCTGGGGGGCTTCGGCCGGCGGCCGGACAACCCCTCCCTCCTCGACCGGGACTACACGGCCGGCTGGCTGGTGCTCGTGGCGACGCTCGTCGTGGCGGTGGCCGTAGGGTCGGTCGTCCAGCGGCGGAGGAGGGCCCGTGGCACAGATCCTGGTCGTTGACGACGACCCCACCGTCAGGGAGGTGGTCGTGTCCTACCTGCGGGCGAACCGGCACGACGTCCGTGAGGCCCGGGACGGCGAGACGGCGCTGGTGATGGCGGAGGAGCAGTCGCCGGACCTCGTCGTCCTGGACCTGATGCTGCCGGGGATCGACGGCCTCGAGGTCTGCCGGAGGCTGCGCGCGGTCGGGCCGGTGCCGGTCATCATGCTCACCGCGCTCGGGTCCGAGACCGACCGGGTGGTGGGGCTGGAGCTCGGCGCCGACGACTACGTCACCAAGCCGTTCAGCCCGCGGGAGCTGGCGCTGCGGGTCGACTCGGTGCTCCGACGTACGAGCGAGCCCGAGCCGGCCGTGCCTGACGTGCTCGAGGACGGCGACCTGGTGCTCGACTCGGTCCGCCACGAGGTGACGCGCGCCGGGTCCCCGCTGTCGCTGACCGCGCGGGAGTTCGACCTGCTCCGCTTCCTGCTCGCCCACCGCGGCGAGGCGTACTCCCGCGAGGACCTCCTGCAACAGGTGTGGGGCTGGTCGTTCGGCGACCAGTCGACGGTGACCGTGCACGTGCGCCGGCTGCGCGAGAAGGTCGAGGACGACCCGACCCGGCCCGAGCGGCTGGTGACGGTGTGGGGCGTGGGCTACCGCTGGGAGGAGAGCGCATGAGTGGTGACGAGCTGCAGGTCATCGGGGTGGCCGCGGCCAGCGCGGTCGGGGTCGGCGCCGTGGGGCTGGGTGTCGCCTGGCTGCTGCGTCGCCGCTCGATCCGCTGGCAGCTGTCGCTGGTCGCGGTCGTCGCGGCCCTCTCGGTGCTCGTGGGTGTCGTGGGTGCGGCGCAGCTGATGTTCATCTCGCAGCACGACTGGAGGGTCGTGGCCCTGGTGGCCGTGGTCGCGGGTGTCGTGTCGCTGGCCGTGGCCCTCGCGCTGGGTGCGGCGATCGCCCACTGGTCCGCATCACTGCGCGAGGACGCCCGCCAGCTCGCCCGGCCCGGTCCGTACGAGGCGCGAGGTCGTGGTCCTGCGGAGTTCCGGGAGCTGTCGGAGGAGCTGACGCGCACCAGCGAGAAGCTGGAGGAGTCGCGGGCGCGCGAGGCCCGGCTCGAGGGGTCGCGTCGCGAGCTGATCTCGTGGGTCTCCCACGACCTGCGGACCCCGCTCGCCGGGATGCGCGCCATGACCGAGGCGCTCGAGGACGGGATGGCTCCCGACCCGGAGCGCTACCGGACCCAGATCCGGGTCGAGGTGGACCGCATGGTGCGGATGGTCGACGACCTCTTCGAGCTGTCGCGGATCCACGCCGGCGTGCTGCGGATCGAGCCCGAGACGGTCCTCGTCGGCGACCTGGTCAGCGAGGCGATCGCCGGGGCCGACCCCGTCGCCCGGGCACGCAGCATCCGTCTGGGCGGCTCGGTGGAGGAGGGGATCGCCATCACCGCGGACCCGGCGGGCCTGTCGCGGGTGATCTCGAACCTGCTCATGAACGCGATCCGCCACACCCCGGCCGACGGCGTCGTCGAGATCCACGGCCGGACCGTGCCGGACGGGGTGGAGCTCAGCGTCACCGACGGCTGCGGCGGCATCGACGCGGCCGACATGGCGCGGGTCTTCGACGTCGCCTGGCAGGGCGAACCGGCACGCACCCCCGCCCAGGAGGAGGACGGGCGGGTGCGCGGGGCCGGTCTGGGGCTCGCGATCGTCAAGGGCATCGTGGAGGCGCACCGCGGCGTGATCGGGGTGGAGAACGTCGAGGCGGGCACCGTCCCGGTGGGCTGCCGGTTCCTCGTCCGGCTGCCGGCGTCCTAGGACGTGTCTCCCGGCTCCATGGCCTGCTGCGACGGCCGAGAACTGAGGGACACGCCCTAGCCGCGACACGCGGGAGGCGCGGATGACCTCGGTCGAACAGTTGTTCGGCTAGGGTTTCGTCCACAGGTGCGACGCGGAGCGAGTTGTCCACAGCCCCGTCCGGACCGGACCACGCTGTCAGTGGCTCGCCCTAGCGTCGAAGGCGCACCTGGACCACACGACACGGAAGGCAACCCACATGGCTGGTGGAGACCGCGAGAAGGCGCTCGACGTCGCTCTCGCCAACATCGAAAAGCAGTTCGGCAAGGGGTCGGTGATGCGGCTCGGCGACGAGGCGCGCGCACCGCTCGAGATCATCCCGACGGGCTCCATCGCGCTCGACGTCGCGCTCGGCCTCGGCGGGCTGCCGCGTGGCCGGGTGGTGGAGATCTACGGTCCGGAGTCCTCCGGCAAGACGACGGTCGCGCTGCACGCCGTGGCCAACGCCCAGCGGGCCGGCGGGATCGTCGCCTTCATCGACGCCGAGCACGCCCTGGACCCCGACTACGCGAAGGCGCTGGGCGTCGACACCGACGCGCTGCTGGTCAGCCAGCCCGACTCCGGTGAGCAGGCGCTCGAGATCGCCGACATGCTGGTCCGCTCCGGCGCGCTGAGCCTGGTCGTCATCGACTCCGTGGCCGCGCTCGTGCCCCGGGCCGAGATCGAGGGCGAGATGGGCGACAGCCACGTCGGCCTCCAGGCCCGTCTGATGAGCCAGGCGCTGCGCAAGATGACCGGCGCCCTCAACGGGTCCAACACCACGGCGATCTTCATCAACCAGCTGCGCGAGAAGATCGGCGTCATGTTCGGCTCGCCGGAGACCACGACCGGTGGCCGGGCGCTGAAGTTCTACTCCTCGGTGCGCCTCGACGTGCGCCGGATCGAGACCCTCAAGGACGGCACCGACATGGTCGGCAACCGGACCCGGGTCAAGGTCGTCAAGAACAAGGTGGCCCCGCCGTTCAAGCAGGCCGAGTTCGACATCATGTACGGCAAGGGCATCTCCCGGGAGGGTGGTCTGATCGACGTCGGCGTCGAGGCCGGGCTGGTGCGCAAGGCCGGCGCCTGGTTCACCTACGAGGGTGACCAGCTGGGCCAGGGCAAGGAGAACGCGCGCAACTTCCTGCGCGACAACCCCGACCTCGCCAACGAGCTCGAGAAGAAGATCCTCGAGAAGCTCGGGGTCGGACCGACCGTCGACGCGCCGAGCGACCTGTCCGACGAGCCCATCGGGATCAATGACTTCTGATCCCTGGCAGGGCGACGTCCGGCTGGGCGTCGAGGCATGGACGGGCCAGCCACCTCCCGAGGACGTGGAGGCGGCTGGCCCGGACGCCGACGCCGAGGAGGTGGCACGCAAGATCCTCCTCGACCAGCTGACCGGACGGGCCCGGTCGCGCAAGGAGCTGGCCGACAAGCTGGCCCAGCGCGGGGTGCCCGACGACGTCGCGACCAGGCTGCTCAGCCGCTTCGAGGAGATCGGCCTGGTCGACGACAGTGCGTTCGCCCACACCTGGGTGAGCGGTCGCCACTCGGCCAAGGGGCTCGCCCCGCGGGCGCTGGCCCAGGAACTGCGCCGCAAGGGCGTCGACGACGAGGTCGCCCGCGAGGCGCTCACGCTGATCGGGGCCGACGAGCAGGAGGAGGCCGCCCGCCGGCTGGTGCGCAAGAAGCTGCGCAGCCTCGAGCGCTTCGACGACGCGACCCGGACCCGACGCCTGGTCGGGATGCTCGGCCGCAAGGGCTACCCCCCCGGACTGGCGTTCGCCGTGGTCCGTGACGAGCTCGGGTCCGCGTCGGAGGAGACCGAGCAGCCGCTCGACTAGCCTCGGCCCCGTGGACGACGCCACGCACCTGACCATCCTCGACCGGGGACACGAGCTCAGCGGCGTCGTCCGACCGGGGGAGTCGTGGGCCGCGGCCGCCCGCCGTACCTGCGCCAGCCTCCACGTGGAACCGACGCCGGTCGACCTCTCCGGAGAGGTCAAGCGGTTCCAGGTCGACCACGACCTCCGGATCGCGCTGCGCGCCATGGGGCGCGGCGACCTCCCCGACGTCGCCCGCTGGCGGGCCAGCGAGCAGGTGCACCGCTGGTGGGCTGCCGACGGCGAGCCGACCCTGGAGCGGGTCACCGAGCAGTACGGACCGGCCATCGACGGCATGGAGAGGACCCGGATGTGGGTGGTCGAGGCCAACGGCCGCTCGGTCGGGTTCTGCCAGGACTACCGGATCCGGGACCACCCCGGCTTCGCGGTGCTGGTGCCCGACCCGGAGGCCGTGGGCGTCGACTACGCCATCGGCGAGCCCCACCTCCTCGGCCAGGGCATCGGCACCGCCATGCTCTGGGCCTGGGTGCGCAGCGCGCGCCACCGCTACCGCGACGTGACGACCTACTTCGCCGCACCGGAGCACACCAACCTCGCGAGCCTGCGGGTGCTCGAGAAGGTCGGCTTCGCGCCCGGCACCTGGTTCGACGAGCCGCGTGCCGACGGGTCGGTGGCGACCGTCGTGGGCTGCAGCCTCGACGTCGCCCGCGTCGTCGGGTGAGCAGCGCGACCGGCGAGACGACATGATGGCGCCATGAGCGAGCTGCGCCTGCCCCCCGGACCGGTCGACCTGCGGGGCCTCCCGTCCGACGCAACACCCGGGTTCACCGGCGACAAGGCCGATGGCCAGGAGGCGCTGGCCGCGCTCGGACCCGAGCTCGCCGACCTGCAGGAGCGGCTCTTCGCCGAGGGCACCACCGGGTCGCACCGACGCGTGCTGCTCCTCCTGCAGGGCATGGACACCTCGGGCAAGGGCGGGGTGCTGCGCCACACGGTGGGGCTGATCGACCCGCAGGGAGTGCGGATCACCAGCTTCAAGGCCCCCACCGAGGAGGAGCGGCAGCACCACTTCCTGTGGCGGATCAAGCGGGCGCTCCCCGAGCCCGGGATCGTGGGGGTCTTCGACCGCTCGCACTACGAGGACGTCCTGATCGGCAGGGTCCGGGGGCTGGCCGAGCCGCGGACCATCGAGAGCCGCTACGGACAGATCAACGACTTCGAGGCCGAGCTCGCCCGCGACGGGGTGGTCCTCGTCAAGTGCATGCTCCACGTCTCCGCCGACACCCAGAAGGAGCGGCTCGCCGAACGGCTCGCCAACCCCGAGAAGCACTGGAAGTTCAACCCGGGCGACATCGACGAGCGGGCCCTGTGGCCCGACTACCGGGCCGCGTACGAGGCGGCGCTGGAGCGCACCAACACCGAGATCGCCCCGTGGTACGTGATCCCCGCCGACCGCAAGTGGTACCGGAACCTGGCCGTCGGATGGCTGCTGCGCGACGCCCTGCACGGGATGAACCCGCAGTGGCCGCGCGCGGACTTCGACGTCGAGGCCCAGCAGCGCCGCCTCGAGCAGGAGGAGCCCGTCTCGTGATCCCGACCGTCGCGGTCACCCGCTACGTCACCCCGCTCCGCGAGGGCGGCTCGCTCCCCGGCATCGTCGAGGCCGATGACCTCGGGACCTACGTCTGCAAGTTCCGAGGTGCCGGGCAGGGGGTGCGCGTCCTCGTGGCCGAGGTCGTCGTCGCGGAGCTGGCGCGCCGGATCGGCCTGCACACCCCGCGGACCGTCGTGCTCGACCTCGACCCCGAGATCGCCCGCTACGAGGCGGACGAGGAGGTGCAGGACCTGCTGAAGGCCAGCGCCGGTCCCAACCTCGGCGTCGACTTCCTCCCCGGAGCCTTCGGCTTCGACGGCGAGGGCTCGCTGCAGCCGGGAGAGGCCGCGAGGGTGCTCTGGCTGGACGCCTTCTGCGCCAACGTCGACCGGAGCTGGCGCAACCCCAACCTGCTGGTGTGGCACGGCGACCTGTGGCTGATCGACCACGGCGCGGCTCTCTACTTCCACCACGCCTGGTCGGGCGGCGTCACCGACCCGGCGCGTTTCGCCGCCCAGCCCTGGGACGCCTCCGACCACATCCTCGGCAGCCACGCGCCCTCGCTCGGCGAGGTCGACGAGGTGCTGCGCGCGGAGCTCGGTCGCGAGGTGTTCGTGGAGGTGCTCAGCCAGGTGCCCGACGTGTGGCTCGAGCCCGTCCCGGGCGCCGACTCGCCCGACGCGCTGCGCGCGGCGTACGTCGACTTCCTGTCCGCCCGACTCGGCACCCGAGCCTGGCTCCCGGGGGAGGTGGCATGACCCGGCTGGCCTACCAGTACGTCGTCCTGCGCTGCGTGCCGCGGCCCGACCGCGAGGAGTTCGTGAACGTCGGTGTCGTGCTCTTCTGCGAGGCGACCGGATTCCTCGAGGTGGCCTGCCGGGTCGACCACGACCGTCTTCGCGCGCTCGACCCCCGGCTGGACCTCGCCCAGGTCGAGGCCGGGCTCGCGTTCGTCGTCGGGGTCTGCGCCGGCGACGAGCGCGGCGGCTCGGCCGCCCGGGCTCCGCTGGGGCAGCGGTTCGGCTTCCTCAAGGCGCCGCGGAGCACGGTCATCCAGCCGGGGCCGGTGCACGGGGGGCTGACCGCCGACCCCGCGCGACAGCTGGAGCACCTGCTGGAGCGCCTGGTCGGATGACCGGCCAGGTCGACCACGCCCTGGTGTCCGCCGTCCGCGAGGCACTGGCCGACCACGCCGATCCCGAGCGGGCGGTCCAGCAGCAGCGCTACATGAAGTCCGTCCTGCCCTTCCACGGGCTCTCCTCGGCCACGCTGAGGTCGGTGCTCCGCCCGCTGCTCGCCGCGCACCGGATCGACGACCGCGCGGTGTGGGAGGGCACCGCCCACGAGCTCTGGGACGGGGCCACCCACCGCGAGGAGTGGTACGCCGTCCTCGCGCTGCTGCGCCACCGGTACTACCGCGGCTGGCAGCAGCCTGACGTGCTCCCGCTCCACCTCCACCTGGTCCGGACCGGGGCCTGGTGGGACGTGGTCGACGAGATCGCGGCACACCTGGTCGGCGGGGTCCTCGCCGGGCACCGCGACGCGGTGACGCCGACGATCCGTGGCTGGGCCGTCGACGACCACCTGTGGGTGCGGCGTACCGCGATCCTCTCCCAGCTCCGCCACGGGGGCGGCACCGACGTCGCCCTCCTCGCCGAGGTGCTGGACCACAACCTCACCGACTCGCGCCACGGCGCCGACTTCTTCATCCGCAAGGCCGTCGGCTGGGCGCTGCGGCAGCACGCGCGCACCGACCCGGCCTGGGTCACCCGCTACGTCGCCGAGCGCGAGCCCCGGCTCAGCGGCCTGAGCCGGCGCGAGGCGCTCAAGCACCTGTCAGCCGAGGACACCTAGACGGGCACCAGCTCGACGGCGCCGACGGCGTACCGGGCCAGCACCGTGCGGGCGAGCTCCGGGTGGGCCCCCAGCGGGTCCGACACGGCCACGGCGCCGGCCTCGAGGGCCAGCTCGCGAGCGCGGTCGGGCAGGAAGCCCGGGGCGAGGAAGAGCGAGGCGACCGCGATGTGGCGCCGACCCTCGCCGCGGAAGGCGCGGACCGCCTCGCCGGTCGCCGGCGGCGCGGCCGAGGCGAAGGCCGCCGTCACCGGGAGCTTGTGGCGGGTGCCCCAGAGCCGGGCGAGCCGGGCGACGGCCTGGTTGGCCATCGCGTCGGAGGAGCCGGCGGCGGCGAGGACGAGCGCGTCGAGCTCGCGGACGCGGGACTGCTTGAGCGCCTCGCGCATCCGCAGGTCGAGGATCTCGAGCAGCCGCGGCTCGAGGCCGAGCACGTCCGTGGTCGTGATCCGGAGACCCTCGTGACGCGCGGTGGCCTCGGCGACGGCCCGGGGGACGTCGACCTTGGCGTGGTAGGCCTCGGTGAGGAGCAGGGGGACGACCACGATCTCGTCGTGGCCCTTGCGGACGAGCCGGTCGACGACCGTCTGGAAGGACGGGCGGGAGAGCTCGAGGAACGCCTTCTCGATGGTGAGGTCGGGGCGCATCCCCTTGACCTCGTCGACCAGCGCCGCGATCGTCTCCGCCGAGCGGGGGTCGCGGCTTCCGTGGGCGAGGGCCACCAGTGCCGGAGCAGTCATGTCAGTTCTTCCTTTCCCGGATCCTCAGTGGATCCCGCACTCGGTCTTGGACGTGCCGGCCCAGCGCCCGCTGCGCGGGTCGTCTCCCGGAGCGACCCTGCGCGTGCAGGGCCAGCAGCCGATCGAGGGATAGCCGTCGTGGACCAGTGGGTTGACGAGGACTCCGAAGTCCTCGACGTACTGCTCCACCTGCTCGTCGGTCCAACGAGCGAGCGGAGACACCTTCACCTTGCCCTTGCGGGCGTCCCAGCCGACGACCGGCGCGATCACCCGGTTGCGGGTCTCGGCACGGCGCAGGCCGGTGGCCCACGCGTCGTAGTTGGCCAGGGTCTTCTCCAGCGGGACGACCTTGCGCAGCCTGCAGCACAGGTCGGGGTCGGACTTGTAGAGGTCGGTGCCGTGGGTCGCGTCCTGCTCCGCGACGGTCTGCTCGGGAAGCACGTTGACGACCTCGACCGGCAGCGTCGCGGCGACGGCGTCACGGGTGCCGATCGTCTCGGCGAAGTGGTAGCCGGTGTCGAGGAAGACGACGTCGACCCCGGGCGCGACCGTCGACGCGAGGTGGGCGAGCACGGCGTCACCCATCGACGACGTCAGGCAGAAGCGGTCGCCGAAGGTCGCGACGGCCCACTCGATGATCACCTCGGCCGGCGCGAGCTCGAGCTCGGCGCCGACGTGGGACACCAGGTCGCGCAGCTCCTCGGGGGAGCGGCCGGCTGTCTCGGTCCCGCGGTTGGCACCCGCCAGGCGTGTGGTGGCGGCCGTCATCGGGCACCACCCCCGGGGCGGACCAGCCCGAGCATCTTCAGGCTGAACGCCCGCAGGCACGCCCGGCACTCCCACGACCCGTGGCCGGCCTCGGACGGCCAGAGGTCGGTCTCCCCGCAGTAGGGGCAGTGGAAGGGCACGGCACGCTCGCTCATGACGCGGCCACCGCCGGCGTCCGCTCGCCGCGCAGCAGCTCCTCGTCGGCACGCTGCACCCACTCGACGAACGACTCACCCTCGGTCCGGTCGGCGAGGTAGTTGGTCACCACGACGGTGACGTAGTCGTCGAGGCCGGCGCTGGTGACCTTGTGGGCACGGAGCTTGCGGCCGAAGTTGGCCAGCAGCCCGGTCGCGCCGCCCAGGTGGACCTGGAAGCCCTCGACCTGCTCGCCGTCGGACATCACCAGCTGGCCCTTGAGCCCGATGTCGGCGACCTGGGTCCGGGCGCACGCGTTGGGGCAGCCGTTGACGTTCACGGTGATCGGGACGTCGAGGTCGGGGAAGCGGCGGTCGAGCTCGGCGACCAGGTCGCGGGCACGGTCCTTGGTGTCGACGATGGCCAGCTTGCAGAACTCGATGCCGGTGCAGGCCATGGTGTTGCGGCGCCAGTTGGAGGGACGGCCGGACAGCCCGATCTCGTCGAGCCTGTCGAGCAGCGGCTCCACGGCGTCTGCGTCGACGCCGATCAGCACGATCTTCTGGTACGGCGTCAGGCGCGCGCCGGCGACGGAGTACTCGTCCATCAGGTCGGCGAGCTGCACCAGCAGGGTGCCGGACACCCTCCCCGCAGTCGGCGCGAGGCCGACGTACCGCTTGCCGTCCTGCTGCTCGTGGACGCCGATGTGGTCGCGGTGGCCGACCGGTGACCGGGGCGACTCGCAGCGCACCAGGGCGCGACCGAGGTACTCGTTCTCGAGCACCTCGCGGAAGGTGTCGGCGCCCCAGTCGGCGACGAGGAACTTCAGGCGCGCGCGGGAGCGCAGCCGCCGGTAGCCGTAGTCGCGGAAGATCCCGGCCACGCCCTCCCAGGCGTCGGCCACCTCCTCGAGCGGGATCCAGACACCGAGCTTCTGGGCGAGCATCGGGTTGGTGGACAGCCCGCCGCCGACCCACAGGTCGAAGCCCGGGCCGTGGTCGGGGTGGACGGTGCCGACGAAGGCGACGTCGTTGGTCTCGGGGGAGACGTCGTGGCTCGGGTGGCCGGTCAGGGCGGTCTTGAACTTCCGCGGCAGGTTGGAGTACGCCGGGTTGCCGAGCACCCGCCGCTTGATCTCGTCGAGCGCCTCGGAGCCGTCGATGATCTCGTCGGCCGCGACCCCGGCCACGGGGGAGCCGAGGAAGGGCCGCGGCGAGTCACCGCACGCCTCGAGGGTGCTCAGCCCGACCGCCTCGAGCCGTTCCCAGATCTCGGGGACGTCCTCGATCCGGATCCAGTGGAACTGGACGTTCTCGCGGTCCGTGACGTCGGCGGTGTCGCGGGCGAACTCCCGGCCGACGGTGCCGAGCGTGCGGACGGCGTCGGGGGAGAGCAGCTGCCCGTCGGAGCGGACCCGCATCATGAAGTAGGAGTCGTCGAGCTCCTCCTCCTCGAGCATCGCGGTCTTGCCACCGTCGAAGCCCGGGGCACGCTGCGTGTAGAGGCCGAGCCAGCGGAACCGGCCGCGCAGGTCGGCCGGATCGATGGAGGCGAAACCCCGCTTGGAGTAGATGTGCTGGATCCGGGCCTGGACGTTGAGCGGGTCGTCGTCCTTCTTGGACTGCTCGTTCTTGTTCAGCGGCTCGGTGTAGCCGAGCGCCCACTGGCCCTCACCGCGCTTGGGTCGCGGGATCTCGGTGCGGGTCGCGGGCTTCGCGGTGTAGCGGAGGTCCGACATGTGTGGGGGAGTCCTTCGGCTGAGGCCGCGCGCATCGTCGAGCGCGGAGGATGAAACGAGGGCGGCGTTTCAGCGAGGCCAACAGATCATGCTGCGCGTGCGCCCGAGGTCCACGTGGCGACGGGCCACGAGGTACGCATGGGTGACGGCGGAGACCATGTCAAGAAGTCTCAGGGGTTGGACACCGCTCCCACAAGGTGAAATCCCAATATGTGGGATTGCTGACCACGAAGTGAGACGCAGCCTCCGTGTCCACGCTCGGCGGCCCGCCGGGTGGGGCGCAGGTCACACGACTACGCTGACCCCCATGAGCGACGCGGTCATCAGCAGTGCCTACTCCCAGATCCTCGACGTGATCGGCTCGGTCGAGCCCCGGATCGCCGCGGCGACGCGCCAGGAGCTCGCCGACCAGCGGGAGTCCCTCAAGCTCATCGCGAGCGAGAACTACGCCTCGCCGGCGGTGCTGCTGACGATGGGCACCTGGTTCAGCGACAAGTACGCCGAGGGGACGATCGGCCACCGGTTCTACGCCGGCTGCCAGAACGTCGACACCGTCGAGACGGTGGCGGCCGAGCACGCGCGCGAGCTGTTCGGGGCGCCGTACGCCTACGTGCAGCCGCACTCGGGCATCGACGCCAACCTGGTGGCGTACTGGTCGATCCTCGCCCACCGCGTGGAGTCGCCGGGGCTGGCGAAGCTCGGCGCGAAGAACGTCAACGAGCTGTCCGAGGCCGACTGGGAGTCGCTGCGCCACGAGTTCGGCAACCAGCGGCTGCTCGGCATGAGCCTGGACGCCGGCGGCCACCTGACCCACGGCTTCCGGCCCAACATCAGCGGCAAGATGTTCCACCAGCAGCAGTACGGCACCGACCCGGAGACCGGGCTGCTCGACTACGACGCCGTCGCCGCCAAGGCCCGCGAGTTCAAGCCGCTCATCCTCGTGGCCGGCTACTCCGCCTACCCGCGCCGGGTGGACTTCGCGAAGATGCGGGAGATCGCCGACGAGGTGGGCGCGACGCTGATGGTCGACATGGCTCACTTCGCGGGGCTCGTGGCCGGCAAGGTGTTCACGGGCGACGAGGACCCGGTGCCGCACGCCCACATCGTCACGACGACGACCCACAAGTCGCTGCGCGGGCCGCGTGGCGGCATGGTGCTCGCCCAGGAGGAGTTCGCGGGCGACGTCGACCGCGGCTGCCCGATGGTCCTCGGTGGCCCCCTCTCGCACATGATGGCCGCCAAGGCGGTCGCGCTCGCCGAGGCCCGGACCGAGGAGTTCCGCGGGTACGCGCAGCGCATCGCCGACAACGCCAAGTCGCTGGCCGACGGGTTCCTCTCGCGGGGTGCCGACCTGGTGACCGGCGGCACGGACAACCACCTCGTGCTGCTCGACGTGTCGTCCTTCGGCCTCACCGGCCGCCAGGCGGAGTCGGCGCTGCTCGATGCCGGCATCGTCACCAACCGCAACTCCGTCCCGAACGACGCGAACGGCGCCTGGTACACCTCCGGCGTCCGCCTGGGCACCCCCGCGCTCACCACCCGCGGCTTCGGCCACGGCGAGTTCGACCGGGTCGCCGAGCTGATCGTCGACGTCCTCGGCTCCACCCAGCCGGGCACCACCAAGGCCGGTGGCCCCTCGAAGGCGTCGTACGTCACCGGCGACGGCGTCGCGGCCAAGGTCAAGGACGCGTCCTCCGAGCTGCTCGACAAGCACCCGCTCTACCCGGGTCTGAACCTCTCGTAGCGAGCGGAGCGAGCCACCGGCGTGGCCTTCGAGCTGACCTGACGGGTTCAGCCGATCGTCGGGGTGTGCCGCTCCACGATCGGCTGCAGGTCGGCCGAGGCGAGCGCGCCGTAGGTGCCGTCGTGTCCCTCGGCGAGCCGTGAGGCGCAGAAGGCATCGGCGACCTCGGCGGGGGCGAAGCGGACCAGGAGCGATCCCTGCAGACAGGCTGCCATCCGACCGGCGAGCCGGCGGGCCGAGCCCTCGTGCCCGGCGGTGTCCCCGAGCAGCGCGAGCGTGTCGTCGACCGCGCGGTCGAGGCGGGCGTCCCCGCCGCGGGCCAGCCCCACCTCGGTGATCCACGCGGCCAGCACCTCCGGCTCGCGGGAGAGCGCCCGGAGCACGTCGAGGGCATTGACGTTGCCGGAGCCCTCCCAGACGGAGTTCAGCGGCGCCTCCCGGTAGAGCAGCGGCATCCCCGACTCCTCCACGTAGCCGTTGCCGCCCAGGCACTCCAGGGCCTCCGCGACCATGCCCGGGGTCCGCTTGCAGACCCAGAACTTCGCCAGCGGCAGGGCGATCCGACGTAGCGCCGCCTCGTGCGGGTCCGACGCGTCGTCCACGGCCGCCGCCAGGCGTACGGCGAGCGCGGTGGCCGCCTCGGTCTCGACCGCGAGGTCGGCGACCACGTTCTGCATCAGCGGCTTGTCGGCGAGCAGCGATCCGAAGGCGGAGCGGTGGGCCACGTGCCAGGCGGCCTCGTTGAGGGACCGCCGCATCAGCGAGGTCGAGCCCAGCACGCAGTCGAGCCTGGTGGCGGCCACCATCTCGATGATCGTCCGCACGCCGCGGCCCTCGTCGCCGAGCCGGTGGCCCAGCGTGCCGTCGAGCTCGAGCTCGCTGGAGGCGTTCGAGCGGTTGCCGAGCTTGTCCTTGAGGCGTACGACGTCGAGGCGGTTGCGGCTGCCGTCCGGGAGGACCCGCGGCACCACGAAGCAGGTGACCCCGCCCTCGGCCTGGGCGAGCACCAGGAAGACGTCGTTCATCGGGGCCGACGTGAACCACTTGTGGCCGTGGAGGCTGTAGTCGCCGTCGGAGGAGGTCGGGACGGCGCGGGTGACGTTGGCCCGCACGTCGGAGCCGCCCTGCTTCTCGGTCATCCCCATGCCGGCGAGCGCGCCGCGCTTCTCGCCGGCCGGGCGCAGGCCCGGGTCGTAGCTGGTCGAGGCCAGCAGCGGGGTCCACTCCTTGGCCAGCGCGTCGTCGGCCCGCAGCGCCGGCACCGCGGCGTACGTCATGGAGATCGGGCAGCCGTGGCCGGGCTCGGTGTGCGACCACGCCATGAAGCCGGCCGCACGCCGCACGTGGGCGTGGGGGGAGTCGGACTCCCAGGGGGCGGCGGCGAGCCCGTGGCCGACCGCCCGCTCCATCAGCCAGTGCCAGCTCGGGTGGAAGGCGACCTCGTCGATCCGGTTGCCGTAGCGGTCGTACGGCGTCAGCGTCGGGTGGTGCTCGTTGGCGAGCATGCCGTGCTCGCGAGCCTCGGCGCTGCCTGCCTGGGCCCCCAGCGCCGCGAGCTCCTCGACCACCTCGGCCGACGCGTGGCGGGTGACGGCCTCCACCAGGGCCTCGTCGGCGGTGACCACGTTGTGCCCGACGAGCGGCGGGGCCTGGTTCGTGCTGGCGCGCAGCTCGCCTGCGAGGTTCGGGGCGGTCATGTGGATACCGTAGACACATGCGGGACCTGCTGTGGCGACTGATCGTCACCACGACCGGGTCGTGCATTCGTTACCGCGTCACGGGGCTGGCCGCGGAGGCCGCGTTCTTCGCGATCCTGTCGGTCCCGCCGCTGGTCTTCGCGCTCGCGGGCGCCATCGGTTACGTCAGCGAGCAGTTCAGCCCCGCCGAGATCGCCGAGGTGCGCCAGGCCGTGATCGACCTGTCCTCGCGGGCGCTCACCGAGGACGCCGTCAACCGGATCATCGTGCCGACCATCAACGACGTGCTGAAGCCCGGTCGCTTCGACGTGATCTCGCTCGGCTTCATCCTCTCGCTCTGGTCCGGCTCGCGCGCGCTCAACGTGTTCGTCGACACCATCACGATCATGCACGGGCTCGGCGGCCACCGCGGGATCGTGAAGACCCGCGCGCTGTCCTTCCTGCTCTACATCATGGCGATCATCACCGGCGTCTTCACGCTGCCGCTGGTCGTGGCCGGGCCGTCGCTGGTGCGCGAGATCCTGCCGCAGCGCTCCGAGTTCGTGATGCAGTTCTACTGGCCGACCGTGCTGGTGCTGACGATCTGCTTCCTGGCCACGCTCTACCACGTGTCGGTGCCCGTACGGACCAACTGGACCTTCAACCTGCCGGGCGCGGTGTTCGCGCTGGCCGCGTGGATCCTCGGCTCGTTCCTGCTGCGGTGGGTGCTCACCGCGACCGCGGCCGAGTCGGGCTCCATCTACGGTCCGCTCGCCGCGCCGATCGCCGTGCTGCTGTGGCTCTACCTGCTCTCCATCGCGGTCCTGATCGGCGCCGCGGTCAACGCCGCCTTCGACTCGATCTTCCCGCAGAAGGAGACCACGCGGGCCCGGCTCGAGCTGGTGCAACGCCTGCGGGACCGGATGACGCCCAAGCCTGCACGTACGGACTAGATTGCTGTCGTGGCCGACGACCTCCTCGACGACGCGGGCCGATCCCGCGGCAAGGTCTACCTTCCCGAGCGCACCCGGTCACCGTGGTGGGAGCTCGGACGTCGGCTGCTGATGGCCCTGGGCATCCTGGTCGGCACCGTCCTGCTGGTCTGGTTCGACCGTGACGGCTACGTCGACAACAACGACCTGCCTGACCGGACCGTGTCGTTCACCGACGCGATCTACTACACGACGGTCACGCTGAGCACGACCGGGTACGGCGACATCGCGCCGGTCACGACGACCGCGCGGATGGTCAACGCGTTCATCATCACCCCGGCCCGCATCGGCTTCCTGGTGCTGCTGATCGGCACCACCCTCGAGGTGCTCGCCTCGCAGGGCCGCGACATGATCCGGGTCTCCCGGTGGAGGAAGAACATGGGCGACCACGTCGTCGTCGTCGGCTACGGCACCAAGGGCCGCAGCGCCGTCGAGACCCTCATCAGCAACGGACAGGACCGCGAGCAGATCGTCGTCGTCGACACCGGCGCGGTCGCCCAGCAGGACGCCCACGCCGACGGGCTGGTGATCGTCAAGGGCGACGCCACCCGGCGCGGCGTGCTGCGCCAGGCCGGCGCCGCCCGCGCCAGCCAGGTCATCATCACGACCGACCGTGACGACTCCAACGTCCTCGTGACGCTGACGGTGCGCCAGCTCAACCCCGACGCGTGGATCGTCTCCGCGGTCCGCGAGCAGGAGAACGCACCGCTGATGAAGCAGTCGGGCGCCGATTCCGTCATCACCTCCTCCGACGCCGTCGGCCGCCTGCTCGGCCTCTCGACGCTGTCGCCCACGCTGGGCTCGGTGATGGAGGACCTGCTGACCTACGGGCAGGGGCTCGAGGTCGCCGAGCGGGACCTGCTCGTCTCCGAGGTGGGCCAGCAGCCGCAGTCATTGCCCGACCAGGTGATCGCCGTGGTCCGGGACGAGAAGGTCTACCGCTACTTCGACCCGGTCGTCACCCAGCTGGCCCGCGGCGACCGGCTGATCGTGGTCCGGCCGGCCAAGGAGCTCCCGTGGGCCCCGAGGCCGGGCACCCACGACGAGGACTTCGCCTCCGACGAGGTCTGACCCGCAGCGACCTTGACAGCCCCCCACCGGCGGAGCAGATTGGGGCGCACTCTCGGGCACTTCCATCAGCCGGCACGGCTCGACGGGGCCGCGCCGTACACGTACGGGGTCCGCGATGCACCGAGCAGTGTTGTCCGTCTTCACCATCTCCGCCCTCACGGCCGGCCTGCTGGCGGCGACGGGCACGGCCGGGGCAGCGCCTCGTGCCCCCGGCGCCGGGGACCGGCTCGACGTCTACGTCGGTGAGCTGAGTGCCGGTCAGGTCTCCGAGGTCGTGGACCTCGGGATCGACCGCCACGAGCTGAAGCTCACCCCGGTCGCGGGCGAGGACGGGGCGAAGGCCCAGGTCCGCGTCGAGGCGATCATGAGCAAGGCGCAGGCCAACCAGCTGCGGCGCGAGGGCGTCGAGATGGAGACCAAGCTGGTCGAGGGCGGCCAGACGGTCGCCCAGCGGGCGACGACGCTGGCCGCCGAGGGCTTCGAGGTGTGGAGCATGTACGGCGGTCCCGGCGGCCTCAAGGAGCAGTACGAGCAGCTCGCCGCCAAGAACCCCGGATCACCAAGCTGGTGAGCATCGGCCGGACGGTCAACCAGCAGGACATCATCGCGCTCAAGATCAGCAAGAACGCCGCCCGGCAGAAGGACGGCAGGAAGCCGTCGGTCCTCTACCTGGGTGCCCAGCACGCACGCGAGTGGATCACGCCGGAGATGAACCGCCGGCTGGCGACGTACCTCCTCGACGGCTACGGCAGCGACCCGGCGATCACGAGGCTGCTGAACGAGAACGAGCTGTGGTTCGTGCCGGTGGCCAACCCCGACGGCTACGACTTCACCTTCACCCCCGGCCAGCGCCTGTGGCGCAAGAACCTCCGCGACAACAACGGTGACGGTGTGATCACGACTGCGGACGGCGTCGACCTCAACCGCAACTTCGCCACCAAGTGGGGCTACGACAACGAGGGCTCCTCACCGAACCCCGCCAGCCAGACGTTCCGCGGTGAGGGTCCGAACTCCGAGCCGGAGTCGCAGGCCCTCGAGGACTTCGTCGGACGGGTCGGCTTCGAGTTCTTCGTCAACTACCACTCCGCGGCCGAGCTGCTCCTCTACGGCACCGGCTGGCAGGTGGCGACCCCGACGCCGGACGACGTCATCTACGAGGCCATGGCCGGCGACGACGAGAACCCGGCCGTGCCCGGCTACGACCCGGACATCTCCGCCGAGCTCTACACCACCAACGGGGACACCGACACCCACATGACAGAGCTGTTCGGGACCCTGGGCTTCACCCCCGAGATGTCGACCTGCGAGGCCGCCTCCGACTCCGTGCCCGACGACGAGTGGGAGGCCGTCGACTGCGGGAGCGGCTTCGAGTTCCCTGACGACGAGGAGCTGGTCCAGGCCGAGTTCGAGAAGAACATCCCCTTCGCCCTGTCGGTCGCCGAGTCGGCCAGCGACCCCGACGACCCGGTCTCCACGCTCGGGCTCACGGCCGAGGACTTCCGGGTCGACTCCTTCGACGTCTCCTACGGCGACCCGCAGACGGTCGCGGTGTGGGCCAAGCGGGCGCTGCGCAACCTGCGGATGCACTACCGCGTCGACGGTGGCCGGACCGTGGTCACCAACGCGCCGGAGTGGGCCGGCGGCGAGCGCTACGGCGACGAGAACGACGACTACTACGCAGAGTTCCGCGGCAGGGTCCGCGGCGCCGACGAGGGCGACGAGGTCGAGGTCTGGTTCCGGGGCGTCAAGCCCGGCACCGGACCGGTCACCAGCGAGTCCTTCACCTACACGGTGGAGGCCGACACCGACGACGACGTCCTCGTGATCGCCAACGAGGACTACACGGGGGTCAACCCGACGTACCCGGCCGGGACCGACGCGCCGAAGTACGCCGGCGCCCACGTCGCGGCGATCGAGTCGGCGGGTTACTCCACCGACGTGTGGGACGTGGACGCGCAGGGGGTCCCGCACGACCTCGGCGTCCTCGACCACTACGACGCGGTGCTCTGGTACCTCGGCGACAACCGGATCACGATGGACCCGGAGGACCTGCTGACCAGCACGCCCTTCGGCCAGCTCCCGGACATCTCCGTGGCCGAGCGGCAGCAGTACCTCACGCTGGCGGTGCGCGACTACCTCAACGCCGGCGGCAAGCTCGTCCACGCCGGTGAGACCGCCCAGTACCAGGGGCTGCCGGGCATCAGCGACGCGGTCGGCGGCCTCTACTACGGGCTCAACGGCGACCCGGAGGCCGAGTGCGTGATCTCCCCGCGAGTCGGCGGCGGCACGGACGGGTTCTTCGAGGACTGCCTGATCCTGGCCGACGACTTCCGGCAGTACTACCTCGGCGCGTTCACCAGGACCGACATCGCCGACCCGACGGCCGTCGAGGGGATCGCGGACCCGCTGACCGGCTACACCGGGAGCCTCGGTGGTCCGGTCGTCGCCGGCGACAACCCGCTGGACGAGGCGGGCGCGCTCCAGCCGACCAGCGACGTGCTGCCGGCGGACGAGTTCCCGCAGTTCACCAGCCAGGGCGCGGCGCGCTACCCGCTCGAGGCGGGAAGCCCGTTCGCCCCGATCGAGGGTGAGCAGTACGCCGGCGCGGTGCACGCCGACTCGTCGTACGTGCGGCTGACCCGCACCGTCGACGTGCCGGCCGGGACGACCGCTGCGGAGCTGCAGTTCCAGCTGTCGGCCAACATCGAGCCCGACTACGACTTCGTGCTCGTGGAGGCCCGGACCGCCGGGGGCGACGACTGGACGACGCTGCCGGAGCTCAGTGGCCTGACCTCGACCGCCTCGCCGGCCGAGTGCGTCGACGAGGGCTCGTTCCTCCTCGCCCTGCACCCGTTCCTCACCACCTACCTGGGCACCGACTGCCAGGGGACGGGCGCGACCGGCGACTGGAACGCGATCCTGGAGAGCACCGGCGGGTGGACCGAGGCGGCCTACGACCTGTCCGGCTTCGCCGGCTCGCAGGTCGAGGTGTCGATCACCTACGTCACGGACCCGTCGACCGGTGGGGTCGGCACCTTCGTCGACGACACCCGCGTGGTCATCGACGGGGCGGAGGACGCCGACGGCTTCGAGGGCGCCACGAGTGTGTGGACCCCCGGTGGCCCGCCGGCCGGTTCCCCGCCGAACGCCGGCGCCTGGGAGATCGGTGGCGTGCTGTTCGAGTCGTTCGCCGGGACCTCGACGGAGGACACGCTGCTGCTCGGGTTCGGGCTCGAGCAGCTGTCCACGGACGAGGAGCGCGCCGACCTCGTCGGCCGGGCCCTGGACGGCCTCATCGACTAGGGGAACAGCCGGTCGGCGGCCGGGCTCACCCGGCCGCCGCGCCGGCGAGCGCAGGCAGCCCGGCTCCCCAGGCGCGCGCACGCCCCTGCTCGTCGGGGGGAAGGGGTCCCTGCACGTCGCCGACGTAGAAACTCGTGCGGTCGACGACGGGGAAGCCCTGGGCCCGCAGGGCGCGGGCGGCCCGCTTCGCGGCCGAGCCGGGAAGGTGCCGCACCTTGTCGACGCGGGTGTCGAAGGCGGCCACCGACGGTCGGGAGGACCGTGACGGGAACGCGGCGTCGAGGGTCGCCAGCCACTCCCGCACACCGGTGATCGCGCGGCTCGCCTCGGCGCCCTGGCGCACCGCGTCCTCGCGGGTGCCCGGGCGGCTGAGGGAGAAGGCGTGCGTGGGCGCGCCGACGACGAGCAGGTCGCAGCCGGACAGGTCCTCCGGACGTGCGTCGCGTACGTCGGTCACGAGGACCTCGGCCCCGGACGCCCGCAACCCGTCGGCGACGTCCGCCGCCAGCCTTTCGGTGTTGCCGAACATCGACTCGTAGACGATCACGCAGCGCACCGGACGTTCACCCCCTGGTCCTCGGCACGGTCGGCACGACAGCGACCGGGCAGGAGGCGTGCTCGACGACGAAGGAGGCCACCGAGCCGAGCAGGACCTCCGAGGCGACCCCGCCGTGGTGGGAGCCGACGACCACGAGGTCCATCCGCTCGGCCATCTCGACCAGCCGCTCGCCGGGGTAGCCGGCCGTCAGCTCGCTGTGGATCGGCACGTCGGGGTACTTCTCGCGCAGCCCGCCGACGGTCTCCCCGAGCAGCAACAGCCCCTCCTCCTCGTCGTGGCGGCCGTGGGGGAGCAGCTGCGCGTGCACGACCGTGAGCGGCAGGCCGCGCTGCGAGGCCTCGCGGCAGGCCAGCTCGAGCGGGTCGCGCGAGCGCTCGGTCCCGTCGACGCCCACGAGCACGCCGAGCCGCACGATCCCGTGCCGGGTCGGCCGCACGACGACGACGGGGCACTCGGCGTGCCGGGTCACGGCGATGCCGACCGAGCCCAGCAGCAGGCTGCGGACCGGTCCGCGACCGCGCGAGCCCAGGACCAGCAGGTGGGCGTGGCGGGCGACCTCGATGAGGGTGTCGCGCGAGTCCGCGACCCGGAGCAGCTCACGCACCTCCAGGTCGGGTGCCTTCCCGTGCGCGACGGACCTGGCGGCCGTGAGGACAGCCTGCCCACCGGCCTCGGCGGCCTCCAGCGCGATCTTCGCGTACTGCGCCGCCTCGGGCGCCACGGCGGCATACGGCGCCACGGCGTGGACCAGGGTCAGTGCCCGCCCGGTCGCCGTTGCCTCCTCGACCGCCCACGTGAGCGCGTGGTCGGAGGACGTGGACCCGTCCACTCCGACGGCCACCGTCCCGACCGTGATCTCGTCGAACTGCATGATCCACCACTCCTTCACTCGCCCTCTTCCTCCACGGTGTCGCGGGGGAGCGGTGGCCGGCAGGGGCCGAGGAACCGGGCCCATGGGTCCAAGGTCCCGTGGGGGACGCCCAACGACCCTGCCCCGGCTTCCGCCGGCAGGCGGACGATGACGGTGGAGAGTCGACGGAGGGAGCCGGACATGGACGACGAGCTGGTCGGGGGAGTGGTCGTCGGGACCGACGGGTCCGCCCAGGGCGGTGCCGCTCTGGAGTACGGCGTCCGCGAGGCGCAGCGACGTGGGACGTCGCTCACCGTCGTGCACGTGGCCACGGACTACGTGCCGGTCGCGCCGATGATGCCGCTCGTCCCGGAGGACCTGAAGGCACTGGGGCGCACCATCCTCGACGAGGCGCTGCAGACGGTGACCGGGTTGGTCCCGGAGCTGGACGTACGCACCGTGCTGCGCTCGGGTGCCGCGGTGCCCGAGCTCGTCCGCGTCTCCGCGGAGGCGTCCGTGCTCGTCCTCGGGCACGAGATGACCCCGGCGTGGCAGCGCCTGTTCACCGGCGCGGTCACCGTCGGCGTGGCCGAGCAGGCCCGCTGCCCCGTCGTCACCGTCCCGACGGCCTGGGAGCCGGCAGCGGCACGTCGTGAGGTCGTGGTCGGCCTCAAGAGCCTGGAGCACGCTCCGGGGCTGCTGTCGCACGCCGTCGCCACCGCCGCGGACAGGGGATCGTCCCTGACCGTGGTGCACACCTGGGAGCTGCCCGTCCGCTACGACGACATCATCGTGCGGCGCACCCACGAGACGGACTGGAACCGGGCCGCGCGGGACCGGGTCGTCCCGCTGGTCGAGGAGGCGCGGGCCTCGCACCCGGAGGTCGAGGTCGCGGTCCGCGTCGAGCACGCGCAGGCCGCAGCCGTGCTGAGGAACGCCTCGGCGAGCTGCGAGCTGCTGGTGCTCGGACGGCGTACGAGGGGCCCGGCCGTCCTCCACCTCGGTGGGACGGGGCGCGCCCTGTTGCACGCCGCGGAGTGCCCGGTCGAGATCGTCCCGCCCGTTCGTGCCGAGGAGCAGGCCCGGCGCCCCGTCCATGCACACGAGACGTCCTCATGAGCGCCACGACGAACCAGGACCTGGCGGCGGCGCCCCCGGGACCGGAACCCGGCCGGCGGGAGTGGGGTGCTGGCCGGGTGACCGCGCTCGTGGTCGGCGTGCTGCTCGTGGTCGTCGGGCTGGGACTGTTGGCCGGTGCAGCGGCGGTACGGGTGACCGACACGGTGTTCCGCGACTCGACCGGCTACCTGATGAGCACGGCGGTCCAGCTCTCCACGTCCCGCCACGCGCTGGTCTCCGAGGACGCGCACCTCGAGGACGGGGTGCCGGCCGTCGACCTGCAGGGACGTTGGCTCGGCACGGTGAAGGTCGAGGCCAGCACGTCTGACCGCGACGGGGTGTTCGTGGGGATCGCGAGGAGCGCCGACGTGGACGCGTACCTCGACGGGGTCGGCCACTCCGTGGTGCGCGAGCTGGTGGACACCGGCGGGGGCTCGCCCCGGCTGGACACCGTGCCGGGTGGGCCGCCCGCGGCCGCCCCGGGAGAGCGCGCCATCTGGGTGGCGTCGGCAGAAGGACCCGGCACCCGCACCCTCACCTGGCCGGTGCAGGAGGGCGAGTGGACGCTGGTGGTCATGAACGCCGACGCAGCCGCACCGGTGGAGGCCGAGGTGGCCGTCGGGACCACCGCCCCGGCCCTGGAGGACCTCGCATGGTCGCTGCTCGTGGCCGGGATGCTCGTGGCGTGCGCGGGGCTGGTGGCGCTGACCGCGGCCCTCGTCCGCCGACGCTGACGTCCGAGCCCATGACCGAGAGGACCGCCTCGATGCTCGACCAGCCTGCCGGGACCGCCGCGGCACCGCCACCTGCCCACCTCCTCCCCGGTGCCATCGACCAGTACCTCTCGACCCGGGTGCCGGTCTGCCTCGCGGAGGAACGAGCCAGCGACATCCGCGCACGACTGGTCGGCAAGGACCACGAGGTGGCGGAGGACGTCGCGGTCTGCGACCGCCTCGAGCCACCGCACCGGCTGGTCGGGCTGATCCCCGTCAGTCGGTTGCTGGCCGCTGACGGCGAACGACGGGCGGCGGACCTCCTGGACGCCGACCCACCCGTCGTGGTCGAGGGGCTGGACCGTGAGCAGGCCGCGTGGAAGGCCGTCCAGCACGGCGAGTCGAGCCTGGCCGTCGTCGCTACCGACGGCGCCTTCCGTGGCCTGGTGCGCTCCCCGACGCTCCTCGGGGTGCTGCTGCGGGAGCACGACGAGGACTTCGCCCGGCTCGGCGGCTACCTCGCCTCCACCCGGTCCGCCCGGCTCGCGGTCGAGGAGCCTGTGGCGCGGCGGCTCTGGCACCGACTGCCGTGGCTGGCCCTCGGGCTGGCCGGCGCCGCCATGTCCGCGTGGCTGGTGGGGCTGTTCGAGGGACGCCTCGTGGCCGACGTACGGCTGGCGTTCTTCATCCCCGGCGTGGTCTACCTCGCCGACGCCGTCGGCACCCAGACCGAGGCGCTGGTGGTCCGCGGGCTGTCGGTCGGCACGCCGGTCCGGACGGCGCTGCGGCTCGAGACCATCACCGGGCCTGCGCTGGGGCTGCTGCTCGGGCTGGTCAGCCTGCCGGCGATCTGGGCGGTGATGGGCGACGTACGGCTCGCGGCCACCGTGTCGATCGCCCTCGTCGCCGCGTGCAGCGTCGCCACGCTGGTCGCGGCCGGCCTGCCGATCCTGCTCGCACGGACCGGGCGGGACCCGGCGTTCGGGAGCGGACCGCTGGCCACCGTGCTCCAGGACCTGCTGTCGCTGGTCATCTACTTCGCCGTCGCGGTGCTGGTGCTGGGGGAGGTGCACCCATGACCGAACCGACCCTGACCTTCCTGGGAGCAGCCGGCACGGTGACCGGGAGCCGTTTCCTCCTCGACAGCCCGCACGCGCGCGTCCTCGTCGACGCCGGGCTCTACCAGGGGGTGCCCACCCTGCGACAGCGCAACTGGGCACCGTTCCAGGTCGACCCCGCGACCATCGACGAGGTCGTCCTCACCCATGCGCACCTCGACCACACCGGCTACCTGCCCAGGCTCGTCCGCGACGGGTTCCGCGGCCGGGTGACGTGCACGGCCGAGACGGCCGCGCTGGCGGCGATCGTGCTCCGGGACAGCGCCCACCTGCAGGAGGAGGACGCGGCGTACGCCAACGAGCTGGGGTTCTCCAAGCACCGCCCGGCGCTTCCGCTCTACGGCGCGGGCGACGTCGAGGACACGCTGCCGCTGTTCGAGCCGCTGCCGCTGCGCACGGCGCGGCGGATCGCGGCCGACACGTTCGTGACGCTGCGACCGGCCGGCCACATCCTGGGGTCGTCGACGGCGACCCTCGAGCTCGACGGCCACCGGGTCCTCTTCAGCGGGGACCTCGGTCGGCGCCACCACCCGTTGCTGCGACCTCCGGCCGACCCGCCCCGGGTGGACACCATCGTCGTCGAGTCGACGTACGGCGACCGCACGCACCCGACCCCGGATCCGTCGATCCTGGCCGACGCCGTGCGCCGTACGGTCGAGCGTGGCGGCAGCGTGCTGATCCCCGCCTTCGCCGTGGACCGCACCGAGCTCGTCCTGCTGGAGCTGCGGCGGCTGATGGAGGCCGGCGACATCCCGCGCGTGCCGGTCTTCGTCGACAGCCCGATGGCGCTAGCCGCCCTCGACGTCTACCGCAGGGCGCTGACGTCGGGCAGCGAGCAGCTCCGCCCCGAGATCCTGGGCCGGCGCGACGTCTTCGACGCCGGCGACCTCCGCGTCACCCGGACGGTCGAGGAGTCACGACAGCTCAATCGGCCGGCCTATCCCAGCATCGTCGTGTCCGCCTCGGGCATGGCCGCCGGCGGCCGGGTCGTCCACCACCTCGCCGAGCAGCTCCCCGACCACCGCAACACGGTCGTCCTGACCGGCTTCCAGGCCGAGGGCACCCGCGGCCGCAGGCTGCTCGAGGGAGCACGGGAGGTCAAGGTCCACGGCCGCTACGTGCCGGTGAACGCCGACGTCGTCTCGGTCCCGGACTTCTCCGTCCACTCCGACGCCGACGAGACCCTCGGCTGGCTACGACGTGCCCCCGCCGCCCCGCGGACGGTCTACGTCGTCCACGGCGAACCCCGCGCCTCCTCCCGGCTCGCCGACCGGATCCGCTCGGAGCTCGGCTGGGTCGCCGTCGTACCGGAGCAGGGAGAGAAGCTGCTGCTCGACTGAGTGCCGCGCCTTGGACAGGCCCTGTCAGAGCAGGTGGTGGTCCCTGATCCATTCGGCAAGGTCGGGGACGTCCAGGTCGCCCGCTGCTGCGTCGAGCATGAGCCGCTCGGCGTCGTCCACGGTGTAGGTCAGGTCGCGCCCGTTGAGGAGGCAGAAGACGCGCGTCGCGGCCCAGGCCAGCCGCTTGTTGCCGTCGACCAGGGCGTGGTTGCGCACCAAGGAGTGCAGCAGGGCTGCTGCCTTCTCCCGGAAGGAGGGGTACGCGTCCTCGCCGAACACCGTGACCTGGGGCCGTCCGGCTGCGGCAGCGAGCAGGCCCGCGTCTCGTACGGGCACCTCACCGAGAACCCCTGCCGCGATCTCGAGCAGATCGTCGACTGTCAGGTGGTCGATGTCCTCCTTGGTCACTTGCTCAGTCGGTCGAGGAGCTCGGCGTCCTCGACCTGTACCCGGTCGATGGCCGCCCGCAGGCGGGCCGGGCGGTCAGCGACGTACTGGGAGATCGCAGTGCGGGCCACCTCCTGCATCGACCGGCCCTCCTGCTCGGCCTTCGCACGCAGCGCCTCGGTCTCGGCTTCGGTGAGTCGGAGATTCATCGCCATCGCGCCATGGTACCGGTCCGGTACCGTCGACGGCCTCTTGATCAATGCGTGACGCCCCCGGCCCATGGTGGCCGAGGGCGTTGCGCAGGTGACTCAGAAGGTGTCGTTGATGGTGATCTTGTCGTAGCTCCTGGGGAGCTTGTCGGCCGCCAGGCAGTCGACCTGCGTGGTCGTGCCGACCTCGATCGGCTCCGTGGTGCAGTCGGTCAGGGCCAGCACCTCTGAGCCCTTCCAGAACTTGATCTCCACCAACGCGCTGTCGCTGCTCTCGCGGTTGTTGGTCACCTTGAGCTTGGACACGTTGATGTAGCCCATGGCGTCCTTGCCGACCCGCCAACCGGCGGCATACTCGAAGCCGCGCACCTCGAAGGCCTCGCCCTCGGTGATCGTGACGGGATTGCTCCGTCCGCCCGCTTCGTTCTCTCCGCGCTCGATGGCCTTGCTGACTTCGTTCGCAGCCGTGCCGACGATGGCCAAGCACCCGCCAACGAAGAGGACGAAGACGGCCGCAAGGATCAGGAGCACGTTGCGAACGGTGTGCTTCTTCTTCGGCGGGGGAGCCTGCTGGTAGCCGTACCCCTGCTGGGGGTGGGGCTGACCCTGGAAGTCTCCCTGGGCGGGGGCGGGGTACTGGGCGGGGGGCTGATGATCAGACACGTGTTGTCAATCCTCGAGAGGTGGTGTGATTGGGGCGGCGTCAAGGTCTCATTCACAGGGAGTCCTGTCCCGGGTTTCGTCCAAGACGCGAGGTGACGGTGGTCTCATGCGGATGCTGGGCCAGACCTGCGGCCGGCCTTGGGTCCACCCGGTCCTCCAGACATGCGAAGGCCCCCGATCCGCGTCTCCGCAGTTCAGGGGCCCTGTGTGCTGGTGGGCGATACTGGGTTTGAACCAGTGACCTCTTCCGTGTCAAGGAAGCGCGCTACCGCTGCGCCAATCGCCCGTGGGTGTTCAGTTGTCGGTGGGTGTTGGAGGTGGGTACGGGATTTGAACCCGTGTACACGGATTTGCAGTCCGTTGCCTCGCCTCTCGGCCAACCCACCATGGAGGCCATTCATCGGGAGAGACCTCTCCGAGCGGACGACGAGGCTCGAACTCGCGACCTCAACCTTGGCAAGGTTGCGCTCTACCAACTGAGCTACGTCCGCTTGCGACCAGGCCCGGGGGCTCGGTGCGGTCAGAACAGTAGCCCATGCCCCGGACGGGTCAAAATCCACCCTGCGCGAGCGTGTCCGCCTCCCTAGAGTGGCTCCATGCGAGCCTGGCTGAACGGTGAGATCCTCTCCGACCCGACCGGCCCCGCCGTCGCGGTCAACGACCACGGCCTCACGGTCGGGGACGGCGTCTTCGAGGCGATCAAGGTGGTGGACGGGCAGCCGTTCGCGCTGACGCGCCACCTCGACCGGCTGGCCACCAGTGCTGCCGGGCTCGGCCTGCCGACCGTCGACGACGCCTTCGTACGCCGCGGGGTGGCCGCCGTCCTCGAGGGTGAGCCGATGGCGCTCGGCCGGATCCGGATCACCTACACGGCCGGGCCGGCGCCGCTCGGCTCCGGCCGGGTCGACGGCCGCCCGACGCTCGTCGTCGTGGCCGCACCGATGGAGCCCGCGTCGCCGACGACCACCGTGGTCACGGTGCCGTGGCCGCGCAACGAGCGGGGGGCGCTGGCCGGGCTCAAGACCACCTCGTACGGCGAGAACGTCCGGGCGCTGGCCGTCGCCGCCGAGGCCGGGGCGACCGAGGCGGTCTTCGGCAACCTTGCCGGCCACCTCTGCGAGGGCACCGGCTCCAACGTCTTCTACGTC
Organism: Nocardioides euryhalodurans; assembly: GCF_004564375.1. NCBI lineage: Bacteria > Bacillati > Actinomycetota > Actinomycetes > Propionibacteriales > Nocardioidaceae > Nocardioides > Nocardioides euryhalodurans. The sequence goes on along the minus strand of NZ_CP038267.1, from coordinate 697,154 downwards.
GTCGACGGCGAGCTCCGCACGCCCACGCTCTCCAGCGGCTGCCTCGCCGGAGTCACGCGCAAGCTCGTGCTCGAGTGGTTCGGTGGCGAGGAGGTCGACGAGCCGATCGAGGTGCTGGCCGAGGCCAGCGAGATCTTCCTCGTCTCCACCACCCGCGACGTCCAGGGCGTCTCCCGGTGGGACGACCGCGAGCTGCCCGCGCCGGGGCCGGTGACCACGGAGGCGGCCGAGACGTGGCGGACCCGCGAGGCGCAGGACATCGACCCGTGAGACGTGTGCACGGCACCGGGCGGGATGGGGGAGCCCCCAGTAGGCTCGTGCCTGTGGACCGAGGCGAGGGGGGCGGCCGGTGAGCGTACCGGGCGGAGGAACGGCCAAGCGAGTGGTCTTGGAGACCCTCGGCTGGCTGCTGCTGGTGGTGGGGATCGCGGCCCTCGTGCTGCCCGGGCCCGGCCTGCTCGGGGTCTTCGCCGGTCTCGCCCTGCTCTCCCAGCAGTACGACTGGGCCGAGCGTCGCACCGAGCCCGTCAAGCGCCGCGCCCTGCAGGCTGCCGCCGAGGGCGTGGAGACGTGGGTGCGGATCATCGCCTCGCTCGCCGGCGCCGTCGCGCTCGCGGCCTGTGGCGTGCTGTGGATCCTCAAGCCACCGGCCCCGGTCTGGTTCCCGCTCTCGGACACCTGGTGGCTGCCCGGGGGAGTGTGGACCGGCGTCACCCAGGTCGTGTCGGCCTTCATCGCCGTCGGCCTGATCGTCTACAGCTACCGCAAGTTCCACGGCCACCCGGAGGAGGTCGCGAAGGTCCGGCACGCGGTCGACGAAGCCGATGCCGACGCCAAGGAGGCCGTCAAGCGCGACGTCCACCGCGCTTCCTGAGGTCGGTTTCGCCGTGGCGAGCGGCGCCATGTACGGTATGACCGCTCAGGGCGATTGGCGCAGTGGTAGCGCGCTTCGTTCACACCGAAGAGGTCACTGGTTCGAACCCAGTATCGCCCACCCGCTGAGGCTCACGTCCGCTCCTCGCCCGTCTCCGGGATCTCGTGGCCGCCGGTCGATCCCGGTGGTGTCGAGCCAGACCTCGTGAAACCCCGGCGACGGGTCGGCAGAGGACGTATGGTCGTCCTGCTCGGACCGTCACCACACTCGGGGGAACCAATGAAGCGTCGACTTGTCACCGTCCTGATCGCCCTGACCGGCTTCGCCGTCGTCGCGCCGATGGCCCCGGCCACCGCCGACACGCCCTCCTGCGTGAGCCGCTCGGAGTTCCGCAAGGTGCGCCAGAACATGTCCAAGGCGAAGGTGCACCGCATCTTCGACGTCGACGGGCGACGGGAGGCGATCTCCCACTCCGGCGCCTACCACGCCCAGGTCCGGTCCTACAAGGGCTGCGGGCAGGGGAGCTACGTCTCGGTGGCCTTCGACAAGGCGGGGGCGAACCCCTGGAAGCTCTCGGCCAAGTCCGCCTCCTGGGGATGATCGCGGCGCTCGGCCTCGCCCTGGCACCCCACCGGATATCGGGGTGAGGGTGCCCGACGCCGACCGTTAGGCTCAGCGGGGTCAGCCCGACCACCAGCGAGGGAGTCCCCGTGTCCGAGATCAAGATCGCCGTGCTCGCCGCCGATGACGCGCGCGAGGAGCGGACGGTCACGACCGGCACCAAGGTCTGGGAGCTCTTCACCGACGACACCGACGTCGTCGCCGCGCGGGTCGGCGGGGAGCTGCGCGACCTCGCCCACGAGCTCGCCGACGGTGACGAGGTCGCGGCGGTGGCCATCGACAGCCCGGACGGACGCGACATCCTGCGCCACTCCACCGCTCACGTGCTCGCCCAGGCGGTGCAGCAGCTGTGGCCCGAGGCGAAGCTCGGCATCGGCCCGCCGGTCGAGAACGGCTTCTACTACGACTTCGACGTCGAGACCCCCTTCCACCCGGAGGACCTCGGCAAGCTCGAGACCGCGATGCGCAAGATCATCAAGGAGAACCAGCGGTTCGAGCGCCGCGTCACCACCGACGCCGACGCGCTGGCCGAGCTGAAGGACGAGCCCTACAAGGTCGAGCTCATCGGGCTCAAGGGCGGCAGCGGGGTCGAGGACGCGGAGGGCGCCAGCGTCGAGGTCGGCGCCGGCGAGCTGACCATCTACGACAACGTGCGTCGCAACGGCGACGTCGCCTGGTCCGACCTGTGCCGTGGGCCGCACCTGCCGACCACCAAGCGGATCCCCGCCTTCAAGCTGATGCGCACCGCCGCGGCGTACTGGCGGGGGGACGAGAAGAACAAGCAGCTGCAGCGGATCTACGGCACCGCGTGGGAGTCCAAGGAGGCGCTGGCCGAGCACCTCCACCGACTCGAGGAGGCCGAGCGGCGCGACCACCGCAAGCTCGGGCGCGACCTCGACCTCTACTCCTTCCCCGACGAGCTCGGCTCCGGCCTCGCGGTCTTCCACCCGCGCGGCGGGGTGATCAAGCGGGAGATGGAGGACTACGTCCGTCGCCGCCACATCGAGGAGGGCTTCCAGTACGTCGGCACCCCCCACATCTCCAAGGACGGGCTGTTCCACACCTCCGGGCACCTGCCGTACTACGCGGACACCATGTATCCCCCCATGAAGATGGAGGGTGCCGAGTACCGCCTCAAGGCGATGAACTGCCCGATGCACAACCTGATCTTCCAGAGTCGTGGGCGGTCCTACCGCGAGCTGCCGCTGCGGCTCTTCGAGTTCGGCGGCGTCTACCGCTTCGAGAAGTCCGGCGTGGTCCACGGCCTGACCCGCGTCCGCGGCATGACCCAGGACGACTCGCACTCCTACGTCACCAAGGAGCAGGCGCCCGACGAGGTCAAGCACCTGCTCGGCTTCGTGCTCTCGCTGCTCCAGGACTTCGGCCTCGACGACTACTACCTCGAGATGTCGACCCGCGACGACAAGAACAAGGACAAGTTCATCGGCTCCGACGAGGACTGGGCCGACGCGACCCGCGTGCTCGAGGACGTCGCCAGGGAGACCGGCCTCGAGCTGGTTCCCGACCCCGGCGGCGCGGCGTTCTACGGCCCCAAGATCTCGGTGCAGGCTCGCGACGCGATCGGCCGGACCTGGCAGATGTCGACCATCCAGTACGACTTCAGCCAGCCCAAGGGCTTCGGCCTCGAGTACCAGGCGGCCGACGGCTCGCGCCAGCAGCCGGTGATGATCCACTCCGCGAAGTTCGGCTCCATCGAGCGGTTCATCGGCGTGCTCGTCGAGCACTACGCCGGCGCGTTCCCCCCGTGGCTGGCGCCCGTCCAGGTGCAGGGCATCCCGATCGCGGAGCGCCACCACGACTACCTCTACGAGGTCGCCGACCAGATGCGGGTGCTCGGGATCCGGGTCGAGGTCGACGACTCCGACGACCGGATGCAGAAGAAGATCCGCAACGCGCAGGTCCAGAAGGTCCCGTTCATGGTGATCGCGGGTGACGACGACGTCGCCGCCCACGCGGTGTCGTTCCGCTACCGCGACGGCCACCAGGAGAACGGCGTCCCCGTGGACGAGGCGATCCAGCGGGTCGTCAACGCGGTGGCGAGCAAGGGCCAGGTCTAGCGAGGCCCGGTCGGCGCCCCGACGACGTCGAGCATCGCCAGCGACCACCGGTGCACGCGGTCCAGCCCGGCGGCGAACTCCGGGTTGACCTGGGCCGTGCCCGTGAACCAGAGGTCGAAGGCGATCTGCCGTACGGCGATGAAGTCGTCGAGGTGGGTGACGTCGACGTCGCGCTGCGACCGGTAGCCCGCGAGCAGCGCGTCCCGGTAGGGCCCGTAGTCCGGCTCGTCCCGCAGCTCCCACAGGGCGACGGCGAGGTCGTAGAGGCGGTGGCCGTGTCCGCAGTCGTCGAAGTCGATCAACCGGATGCCTCCCCGGTGGAACAACGCGTTGCCGAGGTGGAGATCGGCGTGGATGAGCCCCCAGTCGTCGGACCGATCCATGAGGTCGGCCGTCCGCGCCGCGACCGACTCGAAGCGGGTACGGACGTCGGCGGGCAGGAGCGCCCAGCAGCCGGCGGCCGAGGTCTCGCCGTAGACCATCACGTCACCGAAGAAGGTCTCGTGGTCCCAGCGGATCCGGACGAAGTCGGGTGGCGGCGTCCACCGGTCGGCCTGCTGGTGGAGGCGCGCCATCGCCTCGCCGAGCCGGTGCAGGTGGACCGGGCGGGCGGACCCCTCGTGGATCCTGCCGTCCATCCAGCGCAGCACGGAGCAGACCCGCGTCACGCCGGCCGCGGTGGCCTCGACGACCAGGGCGCCGTCGGCGGCGGCGAGCGGTTCGGGGACCGCGAGGTCGGTCTCGTCCCGAATCGCGAGCAGCCACGCGATCTCCGACCGGATGGCCACCGCCGAGTCGACGTGGCGTCCGTGCCGCTGCGGGCGGTGCACGCGGACGAGGTACGTCCCGGCGGTGCTGTCGTGCCGGAAGGTGGTGTTCTCGCCGTGCGTCACGAACCTGAGCCGCCCCTCCGGCAGGTCGTAGCGGGCGATGGCGGCGACCGCTACGCGCCGGAGCCGGCCGATCTGCGCGAGCCGCGACGTCATCGTCCCGCGGACCGGGAAAGGAACCGGCGTACGGCCTCGCGGGCGCCGTCGCGGATCTCCGGGCCGTGCGTGAAGGCCGCCACCTCGTAGTCCAGCTCGCCCAGCCGGTGGGCTGTCCGCTTCGTCATCGCGAAGTCGGTGCAGAAGGCCTTGACCGGCCAGCGCGGTCGCAGCACGTTGAAGATCGCGTCTCCGGTCACGAGGACGCCCGACTCCTCGTGGAGGAAGGAGCAGTGGCCGGGGGAGTGGCCGGGCGTGTGGACGACCCGCAGTCCGCCGCCGACCGGGATCACCATCTCGTCGGTCAGCTCCTCCGCGACGGGAACGGCGTCGAACCCGGGCTGGGCTCCGAACCGGCGGAGCACCCGGCCGACCCGTGACGACGGGTCGCCCGGCGGTACCTCGCCGTCGCGGGCGTACGCCGCGTCGTCCTCGTGCACCCCGAAGCCGTGTCCGGTCTCCCGCGCGACCAGGGCCGCTCCGCCGGCGTGGTCGGCGTGCGCGTGCGTGAGCAGCAGGCGCGTCACGTCGGTCGGTCCGGAACCGATGCTCCGGAGCGCGGCGAGCACCTTCGGTCCGTGGCGCTCGAGCCCCATGTCGAGCAGCGTGACCTGTCCATCGGAGTCGCGGAAGGCGAACCCGTTGACCCAGTCGCCCAGAAGCGGGAGTCGCCACACGCCGGGGGCCAGCTCCACGGTCGGCGTACGGGCCATCGAGGGCTCCTCGGGTCTGGGCTCCTAGAGTGCGTCCATGGCCGATGATGCCGTCACGCAGGACGGAGCGGGAGCGCCCGACCAGCTGGAGAGACTCTGGACCCCCTACCGGATGGCCTACATCCGGGGCGAGGAGCGGCCCAGCAGCGAGGACGCGGAGCAGTGCCCGTTCTGCAGGATCCCCGGGCTGCCCGACGAGGAGGGCCTGGTCGTCCACCGCGGGGACACGGCGTACGTCGTCCTCAACCTCTTCCCCTACGCGGCCGGCCACCTGATGGTCTGCCCCTACCGCCACATCCCGGACTACACGGACACCTCCGTCGAGGAGGCGGCCGAGATCGCCGCGCTCACCAAGCGGGCGATGACCGTGCTCCGGTCGGTGTCGAACGCGGAGGGCTTCAACCTCGGGATGAACCAGGGGCAGGCGGGTGGCGCCGGGATCCGCGCCCACCTCCACCAGCACGTCGTCCCCCGCTGGCTGGGCGACGCCAACTTCATGCCGATCATCGGCCGGACCAAGACCATGCCGCAGCTGTTGGGGGAGACCCGCCGGCTGCTGGCCGACGCCTGGGCCTGACGCACGAAAATCAGGTGCGTCCCCGACGACGCGGGAGTAGCGTCACGAGACATCTCGGTCGGCCGCCGCACCGGGTGGTCATGGGGGGTCTCCGACCGAACGTGGCAGGGGGGACTCCCATGAGAAGCAAGCACGTGTTGACGCGCGCCGCCGTCGCAGGCGGACTGGCGTGCTGGGCGCTGGTGCCGGCGGCGCCGGCCGACGCCGTCAAGCCCCACAAGGAGCACATCAGCGAGCCGTACGCGTTCGTCGCCGAGGACTACTGCGGACTCGAGGACGTCGTGGAGATCGAGGGCCTCTTCGAGGCGGACCTCCAGATCCACAACCGTCGGGGGCTGGACTACTACATCGAGCACCAGGTGATCACCGAGACCCACACGCTCGGCGACGTCACCCTCACCCGTGTGTCGAAGCCGATGTTCAAGGACCTCAAGGTCGTGGACCTCGGGGACACGGTGAGGATCACCGTGCTCGGCACCGGCCCGGAGTCGACCTACGGGCCGGACGGCAAGGCGATCGCTCGTAACCCGGGTCAGTTCCGCTTCCAGGTGGTCATCGACGAGGCCACCGGCGAGGAGCTGTCCTTCGAGGTGCTCAAGGAGTCGACGGGCCGGACCGACGACTTCTGCGCCATCGTCCTGCCGGTGCTCATGGGCTGAGCTGGTCCGGCGGACCCGCCCTGCCGCGTCAGTCGACGACGCGGTGGGGCGGCGCCTCCGCGCGTCCCTGGAAGGCGAGGATCGCCGGGTTGACCACGACGCCGTCGCGGATCTCGATGGCGCGGGAGAGCGTCTCGTCGGCGTCCCACGCGCCCGACCCCTCGAGCACCGGTCGCAGGAACGGGATCAGGGCCAGGCTGTTCTCCCACGTCGCCGAGTCCCAGAGGTACGACGGGCTGTGGTCGACGCCGTAGTAGTCGACGTTCCCGACGGGGAACATGGGGTCGTCGAAGGTCGTGGGACGGGCCCACTCGAAGCCCATGCCCTCGTCGCACGACACGTCGACGACCAGGCTGCGCGGCCGGAAGAGGGAGGTGTCGGCCGTGCTCAGGTAGGTCAGCGGCGCGGCGGTGTCCTGCAGGGTGCAGTTGACGACGACGTCGCGCTCGGCGAGGAAGGGCGCGATCGGCACCCGCCCCCGCTCGGTGATCACGTGGCTGAGGTGACGGGCGTCGTCGGGGTCCTGGTCGAACTGCAGGATGCGCACCGAGTGGATGGGGGAGCCGACCGCGGCGACCTCGCGGGTCGTGAGCACGCACACGTCGTGGATGCCGTGGGCGTTGAGCGCGGTGACCGCGCCGCGGGCGGTCGCCCCGAAACCGATCACGACCGCCCGCAGCCGACGGCCGTAGTCGCCGGTACGGCCGGTGAGCTGCAGCGCCTGCAGCACCGAGCAGTAGCCGGCGAGCTCGTTGTTCTTGTGGAAGACGTGGAGGCCGACGTTGCCGTCCCGGGTCCAGTGGTTCATCACCTCGAAGGCGATCAGCGTCAGCCGCCGGTCGATGGCGAGCTGGGTCAGGACCGGGTCCTGGACGCAGTGCGGCCAGCCCCAGAGCACGGCGCCCTCGCGGAGCAGGGCGAGGTCGGCGTGCTGCGGCTTGGGCAGCAGCACCACCTCGGACCGGGCGAGGATCTCCTCGCGGGAGGCGAAGCCCGCCACGACCTCGGCGAGGTCGGCGTCCGGGACACCGAAGCGCTCGGCGTACCCGTGCTCGAGCGTGATCCGTCCCCGGAGGTCCGCGTCGAGGCCGGGGAGGTGCTCCGGGTGGAGCGGCAGGCGGTGCTCGTTCTCCTTGGCGGACGTGCCGATGACGCCCAGGTCGAGCAGCGTCACTTCACTTCTTGCCGTCGAGCTTGACGGGAGCCGAGGCCTGGTCCGCCTTGGTGCGCTTCTCGGCGCGCTTCTCCTTGATGGACTTCCCGGACTTCTTCGACATCTGCTGCCGCGGCGACTTGTCGCTCATGGGGCTCCCTGCTCGGAAGCCTGACTGGCTTCGTACCGCCACAGTACGCCGCTGGGTGAGCCGGTAGCCTCGGCGCGTGCTCGACCGGTTCAAGGCCTTCTGGCAAGGCGTCGTCCTCGCCCCCGTCGTCAGGCTCTTCCTGCGCCTCGGCATCAGTCCCGACGCGGTCACGCTCGTCGGCACCCTCGGGGTCGCCGCGGGCGCGCTGGTCTTCTTCCCGCAGGGGATGCTGTGGGAAGGCGTCGTCTTCATCACCTGCTTCGTCTTCAGCGACCTCGTCGACGGCCAGATGGCGCGGGTCAGCGGCCGGGTCTCCACGTTCGGCGCCTTCTGGGACTCCACCCTCGACCGGCTCGGCGACGGTGCGATCTTCGGTGGCCTGGTGCTCTACTTCGCCGGGCCCGGCGACGACTACCTCTATCTCTGCCTGGCCCTCTACTGCTTGGTCATGGGCTCGGTCACCTCCTACTCCCGCGCCCGCGCCGAGTCGCTCGGGATGGACGCCAAGGGCGGGATCGCGGAGCGTGCCGACCGGCTGGTGGCGATCCTCGTGCTCACCTTCTTCGGAGACGTCCTGGACCTGCCGATCCTCTACGAGCTCACGCTGTGGGTGCTGGCCGTGGCGAGCACCTACACGGTGGCCTTCCGCGTGCTCAAGGTCCGACGTCAGGCGCTGGCCGCGGGACCGCTCCCCGAGTAGGGGAGCCCGGGCGTGTCGCCGTAGGATTGGCGGCATGGCCGAGACCACCGACACCACCGCCGAGCCCACTCCGCAGACCGGCACCTCGCGCGTCAAGCGCGGCATGGCCGAGATGCTGAAGGGCGGCGTGATCATGGACGTCGTCACGGCCGAGCAGGCCAAGATAGCCGAGGACGCCGGCGCGGTCGCGGTGATGGCGCTGGAGCGGGTCCCCGCCGACATCCGCGCCCAGGGCGGCGTCTCCCGGATGAGCGACCCCGACATGATCGACGGGATCATCGAGGCGGTCTCGATCCCGGTCATGGCCAAGGCCCGGATCGGTCACTTCGCCGAGGCGCAGGTGCTGCAGTCGCTCGGCGTCGACTACATCGACGAGTCCGAGGTGCTGACCCCGGCCGACTACGCCAACCACATCGACAAGTGGGGCTTCACCGTCCCCTTCGTCTGCGGTGCCACCAACCTGGGCGAGGCGCTGCGCCGGATCACCGAGGGCGCGGCCATGATCCGCTCCAAGGGCGAGGCCGGCACCGGCGACGTGTCCAACGCCGTCACCCACATGCGGACCATCCGGGCCGAGCTGCGCCGCCTGCAGTCGATGGAGCCCGACGAGCTCTACGTCGCGGCCAAGGAGCTGCAGGCGCCGTACGAGCTGGTCAAGGAGGTCGCCGCGGCCGGCAAGCTGCCGGTCGTCCTGTTCACCGCCGGCGGCATCGCCACCCCGGCCGACGCGGCCATGATGATGCAGCTCGGGGCCGAGGGGGTCTTCGTCGGCTCCGGCATCTTCAAGGCCGGCAACCCGGCCGAGCGTGCCGAGGCGATCGTCAAGGCCACCACGTTCTTCGACGACCCCGACGTCGTCGCCAAGGTCTCGCGCGGCCTGGGGGAGGCCATGGTCGGCATCAACGTCGACGACATCCCGGTGCCCCACCGTCTCGCCGAGCGGGGCTGGTGACCGCTCCCACCGTCGGGGTCTTCGCGCTCCAGGGTGACGTCCGGGAGCACCTGCGGATGCTGGAGTCGCTCGGCGTCCGGGCCCTCGGCGTACGCCGGCCGGCCGAGCTCGACCAGTGCGACGCCCTCGTGCTGCCGGGCGGCGAGTCGACGACCATGGCCAAGCTGGCCAGGACGTTCGAGCTCTTCGACGCGATCCGCAAGCGGATCGCCGGCGGCATGCCGACGCTCGGCACCTGCGCCGGGATGATCCTGCTCGCCGACCGGATCGTCGACGGTGCGGCCGGCCAGGAGACCTTCGGCGGGCTGGACGTGACCGTCCGGCGCAACGCCTTCGGCCGGCAGGTCGACTCCTTCGAGGGCGACATCGCGTTCGAGGGCATGGCCGGCTCCGTGCACGCCGTGTTCATCCGGGCGCCGTGGGTGGAGCAGGCCGGTCCCGGGGTCGAGCCGCTCGCCCGGGTGGCCGACGGCGCGGCCGCCGGTAGGATCGTGGCGGTCCGGCAGGGACACCTGCTGGCGACGTCCTTCCACCCGGAGGTGGGCGGCGACGCACGGGTGCACCGTCTGCTCGTGGACCAGGTCCGGTCTCGACCGGGCTCGACCGACGACTGAGAAGGAACGCATGTCCGGCCACTCCAAATGGGCGACCACCAAGCACAAGAAGGCGGTCATCGACGCCAAGCGCGGCAAGATGTTCGCCAAGCTGATCAAGAACATCGAGGTCGCGGCCCGCATGGGCGGCGGTGACCCCGGCGGGAACCCCACGCTCTACGACGCCATCCAGAAGGCGAAGAAGTCCTCGGTCCCCAACGACAACATCGACCGCGCGGTCAAGCGCGGGTCCGGGGCCGAGACCGGTGGCGCCGAGTACCAGACGATCATGTACGAGGGCTACGGACCCTCCGGCGTCGCGATGCTGATCGAGTGCCTCACCGACAACCGCAACCGCGCCGCGATGGAGGTCCGGACCGCGATGACCCGCAACGGCGGGTCGCTCGCCGACCCGGGCTCGGTGTCGTTCCTCTTCAACCGCAAGGGCGTCGTCATCGTCCCCGTGGACCAGGAGGGTCGGACGGTCGACGAGGACGACGTGCTGGAGGCGACGCTCGAGGCGGGCGCCGAGGACGTCAACGACCTGGGCGAGTCCTACGAGGTGATCTCGGAGCCGACCGACCTGGTCGACGTACGCACCGCCCTGCAGGCCGCCGGCGTCGACTACGACTCCGCCGAGGCGCAGTTCGTCCCCGACATGCAGGTCGAGCTCGACGCCGACGCCGCTGCGAAGGTCTTCCGCCTGATCGACGTCCTCGAGGACCTCGACGACGTGCAGAACATCTACGCCAACTTCGACGTCTCCGACGCGGTGATGGCGGAGCTCGACGCCTGAGCCAGCGCCCACTGCGCCGCGTGTGCCTGAGAACGGTCTGACGGCCGGTCTCAGGCACACGCGGCCAAGGTTCTCAGCGCTCGTACACCACCACCACCGACGGACGCGGGAAGCCCTCGCGGTTCGGCCAGGTGCTCGACGGGGTCTCGAAGGTCGCGCCGTTGGTCTCGCCCGGGTGCTGCGGGGCCAGGAACACCGACTTCCCGTCCGGGTGGATGAACGGGCCGCAGCACTCGGCCCCGAACGGCACGGTCGCGAACTGCTGCACCCGGCCGCGCTCCGGGCCCCGGACCGGCACCCGGAACAGGCCGTCGTTGGAGCCCAGCACGTTGCCGTCGGTGGAGATCCAGAGGTTGCCCTCGGGGTCGAAGGCCACGTTGTCGGGGCAGCTGATCGGGCTGACCTGCTCCTTCGGGAAGCCTGCGAAGTACGTCTCCGGGGCAGCCGGGTCGCCGCAGACCAGCATCAGGCTCCAGAAGAAGTCGCGGCCGGCGTGGTTGTCGTTGCCCGGCGTCATCTCCAGGACGTAGCCGTTGCGGTTGCCGCCCTGCGTCACGAGCGGAGCGCCCAGCGACGGGCGGGTCTGGGACTGGAAGAGCGGGTTCGCCTCGTCGGTCTCCTCCGGGGTGTCGCGGTTGGCGTTGTTGGTCAGCGCGCAGTAGACGCGGCCGTTGACCGGGTTGACCTCGATGTCCTCGGGGCGGTCCATCTTGGTCGGCGCGACCTGGTCGGCAGCGAGCCGCGTGTCGATGAGGACGTCGGCCACGCTGAAGCCCTCGACGAAGGACTCGGTGTCCGATGCCAGCGGGATCCAGGTGCCGGAGCCGTCGTAGCGCTCGTCGTCGAGGCCGTCCCCGTCGAAGCGGGCGACCGAGAGCGTGCCGGTGGTGAGAAGCCGAAGGTTGCGGCGACGCGCCCGCCGGGTGCCGGAGGGGTCGTAGGTGCCGGCGGAGACGAACCGGTAGATGTAGTCGAACCGCTCGTCGTCACCCATGTAGACGACGACCTTCCCGTTGTCGGCGATGGTGACGTTGGCGCCTTCGTGCTTCATCCGGCCGAGCATGGTGTGCTTGCGCGGCGTCGAGTCCGGGTCGTACGGGTCCAGCTCGACGATCCAGCCGTGACGGAACGGCTCGTGGGGCTCGACGGCGAGGTCGAAGCGCTCGTCCACCTCGTTCCAGCCGCGGCCGGTCCCGCTGATGCCGTAGCGGGCGTACGACGCGGTGTAGCGCGCGTCGAGCGGTCCGGAGGCGTCGAAGTAGCCGTTGAAGTTCTCCTCGCCCGAGAGCACCGTGCCCCAGGGGGTCAGGCCGCCGGCGCAGTTGTTGAAGGTGCCCAGCACCTCGCGCCCGGTCTCGTCCGCGGCCGTGCGGAGCCGCTCGTCGCCCGCTGCGGGGCCGACGAGCTGGAACTGCGAGCCGACGTGGAGGCGACGGTTGAGGGTGGTCTTGCGCAGCTTCTGCACGTTCCAGGAACCCGCCTTGCTGCCGCGGACGAGCTCGACGACCGACATGCCGTGCGAGGCCATCGCGATCCGCTTGATCGTCGCGGAGTCGTAGCGACCGGTCGGGAACATCAGCTGCTCGTCGGTGTACTCGTGGTTGGTGACGAGCACCCCGCCGCGCCTGTCCTCGGGGTGGGGGAGCACCCCCACGTAGTCGTTGTTGTAGCCGAACTGCTTCGCCGCCGCCTCGGGCGTCTGGTTGTCGACGTCGAAGCGCGGTGCCCCCTTCTCGACCGCGTCGCCCCAGCTGATGAGCACGTCGGCCCTGAACCCCCGGGGCACCGTGACCCGGTCACGGTTGTTGGGAGCGACGGGCTCGAAGCGCCACGTCCCCGCCGTGCGGCCGGCGACCGCGGCCGCCGCCAGGGGCGCGCCGCTCGCCAGGCCCGTGACGGTGAGCGCGCCGGCCCCGGCGCCGATCTTGAGCAGCGAGCGCCGGGCCAGCGCCCGCTCGGCCACCACGTGGAAGTCGGGGTTGTCGGTCGGGTTGGGCACCGGCTGGTCGCAGGCGTTGCCGCAGCGGTACTGGCAGGTCAGGTGGCTGCGGCTGCCGTGGCGCGTGACCGGCGTGATCGGCAGCAGCGTCCGCGCACCGGTGGGGCGGGCAGGAGTGATGGTCATGGGTCCTCCGAGGACGTCAGGGCTGGGCGGTTCCTCCCGCACTGTTGCCACGGCAGGGGGAGAACCGGTGACCTCGAGGTGAACGACACGGGAACGTGTGGCGGGGAGCGGGGGGACCCGCCGGGTCGGCGTGTCGTACGCCGATCGCGCCCCGGTCCACCTAGCGTGGACACGAACACCTGTTCGGACACCCGGCGCGGAAGGAGCGGTGCATGCGCGTGCTCGGGATCGACCCCGGTCTGACCCGCTGCGGCATGGGGGTCGTCGAGGGCTCGGTCGGTCGGCCGCTCCACCTCGTCGACGTCAACGTGCTGCGCACCTCCGCCGACCTCCCCGTCGCCCAGCGGCTGGTGACGATCGAGAAGGGCATCGACGCCTGGCTCGACGAGCACGCCCCCGATGCCGTCGCGGTCGAGCGGGTCTTCGCCCGCTCCGACTCCAGCACCATCATGGGGACCGCGCAGGCCAGCGGCATCGCCCTGGTCGTCGCGGCCCGCCGCGGCCTCCCGGTCGCCACCCACACGCCGAGCGAGGTCAAGGCCGCGGTCTCCGGGAGCGGCCGCGCCGGCAAGGCCCAGGTCGGTGCCATGGTGACCCGGATCCTGCGGCTCGACGCACCCCCCAAGCCGGCCGACGCCGCCGACGCGCTGGCGCTGGCCATCACCCACATCTGGCGGGGCGGAGCCCAGGCCCGGATCGAGGCCGCCGTCGCGGCAGCGAGGAGCAGGTCATGATCGCCTTCGTCCGCGGTGAGGTCGCCGAGGTGGGGCTGACCTCCGCCGTAGTCGAGGTCGGGGGAGTGGGCCTCGAGGTGATGTGCACCCCCGGCACCCTCGCCACCCTGCGGCCCGGCCGCAGCGCGACGCTGCCGACGAGCATGGTGGTCCGGGAGGACTCGCTGACGCTGTTCGGCTTCCTCGACGCCGACGAGAAGACCACCTTCGAGCTGGTGCAGACCGCCTCCGGCGTCGGCCCCAAGCTGGCGCAGGCGATGCTCGCCGTGCTGAGCCCGGACGACCTCCGCGCCGCGGTGGCCTCCGAGGACGTCAAGACGCTGACCCGGGTGCCCGGCATCGGCCAGAAGGGCGCGCAGCGGATCATCCTCGAGCTCCGCGACCGGATCGGCGCCCCGGTGGGCAGTGCCCGCCCCGCCGGCGCTCCCGCACCGGCCGCCGACTGGCGGACGCAGGTCCAGCAGGGCCTCGTCGGCCTCGGCTGGTCGGCCAAGGAGGCCGACAAGGCCGTCGACGCGGTGGCCGACCAGGCGGGCCCGGCGCCCGACGTGGGGTCGCTGCTCCGCTCCGCGCTGCAGACGCTGAGCAGGGCGTGAGGTGAGCATGGACCACCGCTTCGACGCCGCGACCGACGAGCTCTCCGCAGCCGAGGAGGCCCACCTGCAGCGGCTCACGGCCGCGGAGGCCGAGGGCGACGAACGCGTCGTGGAGGCCGCCCTGCGGCCCCGGTCGCTCGACGAGGTGATCGGCCAGTCGCGCGTCCGCGACCAGCTCGGCCTGGTCCTCGAGGCCGCCCGCCAGCGCGAGCGGGCGCCGGACCACGTGCTGCTCTCGGGACCCCCCGGCCTCGGCAAGACCACGCTGGCGATGATCATCGCCAGCGAGATGTCGACGCCGCTGCGGCTGACCAGCGGACCGGCGATCACCCACGCCGGCGACCTCGCCGCGATCCTGTCCGGCCTCAACGAGGGCGACGTGCTCTTCGTCGACGAGATCCACCGGATGTCGCGGCCGGCCGAGGAGATGCTCTACGTCGCGATGGAGGACTTCCGGGTCGACGTGGTGATCGGCAAGGGGCCGGGGGCCACGGCGATCCCGCTGGAGATCCCGCCGTTCACGCTGGTGGGTGCGACGACCCGCGCCGGCCTGCTGCCCGGCCCGCTGCGCGACCGGTTCGGCTTCACGGCCCACCTCGAGTTCTACGAGCCCCACGAGCTCGACCGGATCGTACGTCGGTCCGCGGGACTGCTCGACGTGGAGCTCACCGACACCGGCTCGACCGAGATCGCCTCCCGGTCACGCGGTACTCCCCGGATCGCCAACCGGCTGCTGCGCCGGGTCCGCGACTTCGCCCAGGTCCGGGCCGACGGGGTCGTGACCCTCGACGTCGCCCACCAGGCGCTCGACCTCTACGAGGTGGACCAGTCCGGGCTCGACCGGCTGGACCGGGCCGTCCTCGACGTGCTGTGCCGCAGGTTCGGCGGCGGACCGGTCGGCGTCTCGACCCTCGCCGTGGCGGTCGGCGAGGAGCGCGAGACGGTCGAGGAGGTGGCCGAGCCGTTCCTGGTGCGCAGCGGCCTGCTGGCCCGGACCCCGCGTGGCAGGGTCGCGACCCGGGCCGCGTGGGAGCACCTCGGGATGGCGCCGCCGCAGGGCGTCACCGCCGACCAGTCGCTCTTCGAGGAGTGATGACCGGCCGCCGCCTGGCGGTCGTTACACTTCAGCCTCGGCGGCAGCCCCTGTGCGCGGCCGTGTCCCCTGATCGTGTGTGAGAGGTTGTTGTCCCGTGAACGAGCTCGTCTCGCTCCTGCCCATCGTCGGTATCGCCCTGCTGTTCTGGTTCCTCATCATCCGGCCCCAGTCGAAGCGGCAGAAGGCGCTCGTCGCGCTCCAGTCCTCGCTCACCGTGGGCAACGAGGTGATGCTGACCTCCGGCATCTTCGGCGTCGTCGAGGCCCTCGACGACGAGCGGGTCACGCTGCGGATCAGCGACGGCGTCTCGGTCCACGTCGTGCGCGGCGCGGTGGCCAACGTGGTCCCGCCGGCCGAGCCGGAGACCCCGCCCGCGACGACGGAGGCCTGAGCCCCGTGCCGGAGACCAGCCCGGCGACCGCGCGGGCGACCGAGGCCCTGCAGCGGCTGGTCGTCGACGTCCCGGACTTCCCCGAGCCGGGGATCGTCTTCAAGGACATCAGCCCCCTGCTGGCCGACCACGACGGCTTCGTCGCGGTCATCGAGGCGCTCGCCTCCCACGGGCGCGACGGCGCCGGCGCACCGGTCGTCGACAAGGTCATCGGCATGGAGGCGCGCGGCTTCATCCTCGCCGCCCCGGTCGCGCTGTCGCTGCGCTGCGGCTTCGTCCCGGTCCGCAAGGCCGGCAAGCTGCCGCGGGAGACCCACGCGGTCTCCTACGCCCTCGAGTACGGCGAGGCGACCCTCGAGCTGCACCGTGACGCCATCGAGCCCGGGGAGCGGGTGCTGCTCGTCGACGACGTCCTCGCCACCGGCGGCACCGTCCGCGCGACCGCCGAGCTGGTCGAGCGCTGCGGCGGCGTACCCGTCGGGGTGGCGGTCCTCATGGAGCTCGGTTTCCTCGACGGACGCAGCCTCGTCGGCGACCTGCCGGTGACGAGCCTGATGACGGTCTGAGGGCCTCGCCCCCGGCCGTAGACTGACCAGATGAGCGAGGAGCGGACCACGGCCGTCGAACCGGTCACGACCGCCCGCAGCATGCGCTCCCGGCTGGCCCGGATGGGGACGCGGAGCCAACCGCAGAACCCGGTCCTGGAGCCGCTGTTCCGCGCGGTCCGCACCAACCACCCGAAGGCCGACCTCGCACTGCTCGAGCGTGCCTACCTCACGGCCGAGCGGCTGCACGCGACGCAGACCCGCAAGAGCGGTGACCCCTACATCACCCATCCGCTGGCGGTGACGACGATCCTCGCCGACATGGGCATGACCGAGCCCACCCTGGTGGCGGCCCTGCTCCACGACACGGTCGAGGACACCCCGTACACGCTCGCGGAGCTGACGTCCGACTTCGGCGAGGAGGTGGCGCTGCTCGTCGACGGCGTCACCAAGCTCGACAAGGTGAAGTACGGCGACTCGGCCCAGGCCGAGACGATCCGCAAGATGATCGTCGCGATGTCGCGCGACATCCGGGTGCTGGTCATCAAGCTCGCCGACCGGCTCCACAACATGCGGACGCTGCGCTACGTCAAGCGCGACTCCCAGGAGCGGACCGCCCGGGAGACCCTCGACATCTACGCCCCGCTGGCCCACCGGCTGGGCATGAACACCATCAAGTGGGAGCTCGAGGACCTGGCCTTCGCCACCCTCCACCCCAAGATCTACGACGAGATCGTGCGGCTGGTCGCCGAGCGCGCCCCCTCGCGTGGCCAGTTCCTCGGCCAGGTGATCGCCCAGGTCGAGAAGGACCTCAAGGACGCCAAGGTCAAGGCCAAGGTCACCGGACGGCCGAAGCACTACTACTCGATCTACCAGAAGATGATCGTGGGTGGCCGGGAGTTCTCCGACATCTACGACCTCGTCGGCATCCGGATCCTCGTCGAGGACGACCGCGACTGCTACTCCGCCCTCGGCGTCCTCCACTCGCGCTGGAACCCGGTCCTGGGCCGGTTCAAGGACTACGTCGCGATGCCGAAGTTCAACATGTACCAGTCGCTCCACACGACCGTCATCGGGCCGCAGGGCAAGCCGGTCGAGCTGCAGATCCGGACCTTCGCGATGCACCGTCGCGCCGAGTACGGCGTCGCCGCGCACTGGAAGTACAAGGAGGACGGCCGCAACGGCGTCGACACCGACCGCGCGGGCGACGTCGACGACATGGTGTGGATGCGGCAGCTGCTCGACTGGCAGAACGACGTCGAGGACCCGGGGGAGTTCCTGGAGTCCCTGCGCTTCGAGATCAACCGCGCCGAGGTCTACGTCTTCACGCCGCGCGGCGACGTCGTCGCGCTCCCGACCGGGGCCACCCCGGTCGACTTCGCGTACGCCGTCCACACCGAGGTCGGCCACCACACCATCGGCGCACGGGTCAACGGCAGGCTCGTGCCGTTGGAGTCCACGCTCGAGAACAGCGACGTCGTCGAGGTCTTCACCTCCAAGTCGCCCACGGCCGCGCCCTCACGCGACTGGCTGACCTTCGTGAAGTCCCCGCGGGCGCGCTCCAAGATCCGCCAGTGGTTCACCAAGGAGCGGCGCGAGGAGGCGATCGAGACCGGCAAGGACCAGATCGCCAAGCTGGTCCGCAAGGAGGGCCTGCCGCTCAAGCGGCTGCTCTCCCACGAGACGCTGACCCTGGCGGCCATCCACTTCAAGCTGGCCGACGTGACGGCGCTCTACGCCGCGGTCGGCGAGGGCAACCTCAGCGCCCAGGCCGTGGTCCGCAAGGTCATCGACCTGCACGGCGGCGACGACGGGGCCGCCGAGGACCTCTCGGAGGCCGTGACCATCACGGGTCGCTCCCGCAGCACCGCGGCTCCCGGTGACGCCGGCGTGATCGTGCGCGGCGCCGCCGAGGTGTGGGTGAAGCTCGCGAAGTGCTGCACGCCGGTCCCGCCCGACGACATACTCGGCTTCGTCACCAAGGGTGGCGGGGTGTCGGTCCACCGCAAGGACTGCACCAACGCCGCCAGCCTGCTGAGCCAGCCCGAGCGGCTGCAGGACGTGGAGTGGGCCCCCACCGGGCAGTCGATGTTCCTGGTCAACATCCAGGTGGAGGCGCTCGACCGCGCCCGGCTGCTCTCCGACATCACCATGGCGCTCTCCGACGCCCACGTGAACATCCTGAGCGCCCAGCTCACGACCACGCGTGACCGGGTCGCCAAGAGCCGCTTCAGCTTCGAGATGGCGGAGTCCAAGCACCTCGACAATGTGCTCCGCGCGGTGCGCTCCGTGCCGGGCGTCTTCGACGCCTACCGCGTCACCCAGTAGCCCCTCCGGGTGGGCACCACCGCCGATCGGCCACACCTGCGTCGTTCCGCACCGCGCACCGGTCCCGGCTCCCTAGGGTCAGGAGTGCTCGACCACTGACGTGGGGGCGGGCGGTACGGCGGCGCGGGGTGCCGGCGTACCGCCGGTCGGGTCAGCCGGAGAAGTCCGCCGAGGCCCGCCGGGCCATGTCGAGGAACGACTGGCGCGAGGCGAGGTTCTCCTCGAGGTCCTTGACCAGCTTCTCGTTGCCCGCCGCGCGGGCGGCGTCGAGCTCGGCCTGGATGTCGGCGATCGCGGACTCCAGCTTGGAGACCATGTCGTCGGCACGGGCCGACTTCTCCGGGTCCGTGCGCCGCCACTGCTCCTCCTCGACGGAGCGGATCTCCTGCTCCACCTTGCGCATCCGGCCCTCGAGCTCCTTGATGCGGTCCCGCGGAACCTTGCCGGCGGCCTCCCAGCGCTCGGCGATGTCGCGCAGCCCGCGCTTGGCCGCGGCGAGGTCGGTCACCGGCAGCAGCGCCTCGGCCTCGACGAGCAGCGCCTCCTTGACCTCCGCGTTGGCTGCGAACTCCTGGTCCTGCTCGGCCTGCGCGGCGTCGCGGGCACCGAAGAAGGTGTCCTGCGCGCCCCGGAAGCGCTGCCAGAGCCGTTCGTCCACGTCGCGGGGGGCGGGTCCGGCGGCCTTCCACTGGCGCATCAGGTCGCGGAAGGCTCCCGCGGTCCCACCCCAGTCGGTCGAGTCCGCGAGCGCCTCGGCCTGGGTCGCCAGCCGCTCCTTGACGACCCGGGCGGACTCGCGCTTCTCGCTCTGCTCGGCGAAGTGCGCCTTGCGGCGCCGGGTGTACGTCGTGCGCGCGGACGAGAACCGCCGCCACAGCGCGTCGTCGGAGGCCCGGTCGATGCGGGGCAGCGCCTTCCACTGGTCGAGCAGGTCGCGCAGCTTGTTGGCGCCGTTGCGCCAGTCGTTGCCCTCGGCGATCCTCTCCGCCTCGGCGGCGATGCCCTCCTTGGCGTCCCTGGACTCGGCGGCCTTCTGGGCCTTCTCCTCCTTGCGCGCCTTGCGCTGGCTCGCCAGCACGGGGGAGAGGGCGTCGAGTCGCCCCGAGAGCGAGCCGAGGTCACCCACGGCGTTCGCCTCGACGACCTGGCCGCGGACGGTCTTGATCGCCTCGACCGCCTCGTCGGGTGACAGCACGCCGGCGTTGACCCGCTGCTCGAGCAGCTGGACCTCGAGGGCGAGCGCGTCGTAGCGCCGGGTGTAGAACGCCAGGGCGTCCTCGGGAGAGCCCTCGGGATACTGGCCGACGGCACGTTCGCCGTCAGCGGTCCTGACGTAGACCGTGCCGTCCTCGGCGACTCGTCCCCACTCGTGGCTGGTCACGTGAGTTCCTCTTCGTTCAGTTCGATCCGTGTGATCTCCGGGCGCAAGCCCCCATGCTAGTCACGCGCCGGACGCCGATGCGTCGCCGCTCCACCCTGCTCGATAGTGTGCGGGGGTGTTCATCGCCGGCTTCCCCGCAGGTCCGTGGGGCACCAACTGCTACGTCGTGGCCACCGGCGCAGGCCAGGAGTGCGTCGTGGTCGACCCCGGCAAGGACGCCGCCGAGGGGGTCGCCCAGGTCGTGCGCGAGCACGGCCTCAAGCCGGTGGCGGTGGTGGCGACCCACGGCCACCTCGACCACATCTGGTGCGTCACCCCCGTCTCCGGCGCCTACGACGCGACCGCGTGGATCCACTCGCGCGACCGGCACCTGCTCACCGACCCGCTGGCCGGCATGAGCGACGACACGCGGGCGATGATGCCGCAGCTGCTCGGTGGGGCCGAGCACCAGTGGCTGGAGCCCGACGACGTCCGCACGCTCGACGACGCCAGCACGCTGGAGCTCGCCGGCGTGACCTTCACCGTCGACCACACCCCCGGCCACACCGAGGGCTCGGTCACCTTCCGGATGCCCTACGACGGCGAGGTGTCGCAGGTGCTGTTCTCCGGCGACCTGCTCTTCGCGGGGTCGATCGGGCGTACCGACCTGCCCGGCGGCGACCACCCGACGATGCTGCGCAGCCTGCGCGACAAGGTGCTGCCGCTGGCCGACGACGTCGTCGTGCTGCCCGGGCACGGGGAGCAGACCTCGATCGGGCGCGAGCGGACCACCAACCCCTACCTCCTCGAGCTCGCCGACAGCGGCGAGGCGGGACGAGTCACCCGAGGACTGTGACGCACGCATGGCCACCAGGATCAGCCCGCTGAGCGGGTTCCCCGAGCTGCTGCCCTCGCAGCGCGCCGTCGAGCGCGAGGTGATCGCCTCGCTCTCGCGCACCTTCGAGCTGCACGGTTTCGCCAACATCGAGACCCGGGTCGTGGAGCCGCTCGACCGGCTCGCCAAGGGCGGCGAGATCGACAAGGAGATCTACGTCCTGCGACGGCTCCAGGCCGAGGACGCGGGCGACGACACCGGTCTGGGCCTCCACTTCGACCTCACGGTGCCCTTCGCCCGCTACGTGCTGGAGCACGCGGGTCACCTCGAGTTCCCGTTCCGCCGGTTCCAGGTCCAGCCGGCCTGGCGCGGCGAGCGCCCGCAGGAGGGTCGCTACCGCCAGTTCACGCAGGCCGACGTCGACATCGTCGGCCGTGACGTGCTGCCCTTCCACCACGACGTCGAGGTGATGGGCGTGATGGTGGCGGCGCTGGCCGCGCTGCCGCTGCCGCCGGTCTCCTTCCAGTTCAACAACCGCAAGCTGATCCAGGGCTTCTACCGCGGTCTCGGCATCGCCGACGTCACCGAGGCGATCCGGGTCATCGACAAGCTCGACAAGCTGCCGGCCGAGGAGGTCGCCACCCAGCTCGTCGAGCGGGTCGGGGCCACGCCCGAGCAGGCGCAGCGCTGCCTGGACCTGGCGACCATCCGGGTCCCCGACACCTCGTTCGTGGAGCGGGTCCGGGCGCTGGGCGTCGAGGACGAGCTGCTCGACGAGGGCCTGGCCGAGCTGGCCGCCGTCGTCGAGGGGTGCGCCGCCGGAGCCCACGGTGGTGTGAGCGTCGAGGCGAACCTGCGGATCGCGCGCGGGCTGGACTACTACACGGGCACCGTGGTCGAGATCTTCATGAGCGGTTACGAGCGGCTGAAGTCCGTCGGCGGCGGGGGCCGGTACGACGCTCTCGCGAGCGACGGCAGGACGACGTACCCGGGAGTGGGCGTGTCGTTCGGCGTCTCCCGCACGCTCGTCCCGCTGATCGCCGACGGCGTGCTCTCCGGGAGCCGGCCGGTCCCGAGCGCCGTGCTGGTGGCGCTCACCGACGAGGACGCGCGTCCCGCGAGCGAGTCCGTCGCCCGCTCGCTGCGGGCCCGCGGCATCCCCTGCGAGGTCGCCCCGGCGCCGCAGAAGTTCGGCAAGCAGATCCGCTTCGCCGAGCGGCGCGGCATCCCCTACGTCTGGTTCCTCCCCGTGGCCGGGGGAGAGGGCCACGAGGTGAAGGACATCCGCAGTGGCGACCAGGTCGCCGCCGATCCCGACACCTGGTCACCCCCGGCCGAGGACCTCCGTCCGACCATCGTCACCACCGAGGAGCAGCAGTGATCCGCACCCACGACGCCGGCACGTTGAGTGCCGCCAACGTCGGAGAGACCGTCACCCTGGCCGGCTGGGTCGCGCGCCGCCGCGACCACGGCGGCGTCGCGTTCCTGGACCTCCGTGAGGCCAGCGGCGTGGTGCAGGTCGTCGTGCGCGACGAGGCCGTCGCCCACAGCCTGCGCAGCGAGTTCTGCCTCAAGGTCACCGGGGAGGTCGGCAAGCGCCCCGAGGGCAACGCCAACCCCAACATCCCCACCGGCGAGATCGAGGTCGTCGCCACCGACGTCGAGGTGCTCAGCGCGGCGGCGGCGCTGCCGTTCCCCATCGACGAGCACGTGGAGGTGGGGGAGGAGGCGCGGCTCAAGCACCGCTACCTCGACCTGCGTCGCCCCGGCCCTGCCGCTGCGCTCCGGCTCCGGAGCAAGGTCAACAAGGCCGCGCGGGACGTCCTCGACGGCCACGGCTTCGTCGAGATCGAGACCCCGACGCTGACGCGCTCGACCCCCGAGGGCGCGCGCGACTTCCTGGTGCCGGCACGGCTGCAGCCCGGCAGCTGGTACGCCCTCCCGCAGAGCCCGCAGCTGTTCAAGCAGCTGCTCATGGTGGCCGGCATGGAGCGCTACTTCCAGATCGCCCGCTGCTACCGCGACGAGGACTTCCGGGCCGACCGTCAGCCGGAGTTCACCCAGCTCGACATCGAGATGAGCTTCGTCGAGCAGGACGACGTGATCGCGCTGTCCGAGGAGATCTTGACCGCGCTGTGGCGGCTCGCCGGCCACGAGATCACCACCCCGATCCCGCGGATCACCTACGCCGACTCGATGGCCCGCTACGGCTCGGACAAGCCCGACCTGCGGATGGGCCAGGAGCTCGTCGACTGCACGGCGTACTTCGCGAACACCCCGTTCCGGGTCTTCCAGGCCGACTACGTCGGCGCCGTCGTGATGCCGGGCGGGGCGTCGCAGCCCCGCAAGCAGCTCGACGCCTGGCAGGAGTGGGCCAAGCAGCGCGGCGCGCGCGGGCTGGCGTACGTCCTGGTGCAGGAGGACGGCGAGCTCACCGGGCCCGTCGCCAAGAACATCACCGACGAGGAGAAGGCCGGGATCGCCGCCCACGTGGGGGCGCAGCCCGGCGACTGCATCTTCTTCGGTGCCGGCGCCGTGAAGTCGAGCCGGGCCCTGCTCGGGGCGGCGCGGCTGGAGATCGGTCGGCGCTGCGGCCTGATCGACGAGAGCGCCTGGTCGTTCGTGTGGGTCGTCGACGCGCCGCTCTTCGAGCCGACGGGTGACGCCACCGCTGCCGGGGACGTGGCCGTGGGCAGCGGTGCCTGGACGGCGGTGCACCACGCGTTCACCTCGCCGCAGGACGTCGAGACCTTCGACTCCCAGCCGGGCGAGGCGCTCGCCTGGGCCTACGACATCGTCTGCAACGGCAACGAGATCGGCGGCGGGTCGATCCGTATTCACCGCGAGGACGTGCAGAAGCGGGTCTTCGAGGTCATGGGCCTGGGTGCCGACGAGGCGCAGGAGAAGTTCGGCTTCCTGCTCGACGCCTTCAAGTACGGCGCCCCGCCGCACGGCGGCATCGCCTTCGGGTGGGACCGGATCGTGGCGCTGCTCGCCGGCACCGACTCGATCCGCGACGTCATCGCCTTCCCCAAGTCCGGCGGCGGGTTCGACCCGCTGACCGCGGCGCCGGCGGCGATCACGCCCGAGCAGCGCAAGGAGGCCGGTGTGGACGCCGAGCCCGCTCCCCGCGAGGCTGGCGCCGAGGGCTGAGGACGGCCTCAGGAGCTCCCGAGGACCTCGTCGAGGAGGGCCTGCCGCTGGTCGGACCAGCGCTGCCAGTGCTGCGCCTCCTGCACCTGCAGGGAGCGCAGCTCGGCGAGCGTGGCCTGGTCGGGGGAGGGTCCGGCGTCGCCCCACAGCCGGAACCGGGTGATCGCTGTCTCGACCCCGAGCTGCGCCTCCCGGTGTGCCGCGACGAGGCGCTCGTCGCCGAGCGCGACCTCACCGAGCTGCTCGGAGAGATCGGCCAGCGGAGCCACGACCAGCGCCTCCATCGAGGCCGCGCGGGTGGTGTCGTCCAGGTTCGGGTCGGCCGTGATCTGCTGGGCCTGAGCCGCGGCCCGGGCATAGGTGTCCAGCAGCTGCGGCACGGTCTCCGACTCGTACGCGACCAGCTCGGTCCGGAGCGCCTCCGGCCGCTCATCGGCGGTGGGGTCGGCCACGGTCAGCAGGCCGGCGGGATCCGCGGGGCCGACCAGCACGTCACGTCCTGCGACCGCCGTCGCGCCCCCGGCCAGGGCCAGGGGTAGGCAGAGCGCCAGCGCCAGCAGCGGGAGCGGTCGGGGCGCCGGTGACGCGTCCGGCCGGCGGCGACGTACGGCCGAGGCGACCAGCGCGGCGACCGGAGCCGTGAGCAGGCACGCGTAGAACCCCAGCACCGCCGCGGGACGCAGGAACTCGGCGGCCAGCCGGCCGTCGACCGGCCCGCCGAGGGCGGTGTTGAGGGTCATGAAGCCCAGGAGCGCGCAGAGCACCGCCACCGGGGCGCCCAGCAGCGCCGCACCGGCGCCACGGGTCCGTGCGGCGAGCACCAGCGCCACCAGCACCGCCGCAGCACTGAGTGCGGCCGACCACTGGTAGGCCAGGAACCGCTGGAGCGTGGCCTGGTCGCTCGCCGCGGGGCCGGCGGCGACCCGGTAGGCCACGACCGTCGTGGCGGCCGCGGAGCCGGCCAGCGCGCCGACCAGGAGCGTCCGGACCGCGAGCGAGGGCGCCTCGGGCCACGCCGTCGCCTCGCCCTCCACCAGCCAGCGGGGGGCGGGGCGACCGCCGGGGCGCAGGCCCATCGCAGCCGCCGCCGCGACGGCCAGCACCCCGACGACCGCGACGGCCCACCAGGGGGACAGCGTCGACATCAGTGCCTCGCGCCCGAGCGCCCAGCCGCCGAGGTCGACGGCGCTCTGGAAGACGCTGCAGGCCCACAGCACGGTGCTGAACAGCAGCGAGTTCACGACCAGCGCGACCAGCCAGGCCGGCCGGGCGCGCGGGACGCGGGGGGCGGCGTCGGCCCACAGGTGGGCGAGCCCCGCGCTGACGAGCACCGCGCCACCGCCGGCCAAACCGGTGACGAGCAGCCAGCCGGGGGCGTCCACCCCGGTGAGCGTCCCGATGCCCGCCTGCTGCAGCGAGACCGCCTGGCCCAGGACCAGCCCGACGCCGGTGCCGACCGCCACCCCCGTCGTCGACACGGGCCGCTCCTCGAGGACCCCGTAGAGGATCGCCCGCCACACGCCGAGTCCGACGGAGCCGGCCAGCATCGGGCCGAGGAGGGCAGCGGCGAGCAGGTAGCCGACGACCACCTGCCCGGAGCCGGCGAGTGCAGGGGTGAGGGCAGCCACCAGGAGCGGTAGCGCGGCGGCGGACAGGAACCCGCCGGTGAGGCCGTCGAGCAGTCCGGTCCGGGTGACGAGGGTGGGCGCCTCCAGGGCGGCCACCCTTCTCGGGGGATCGGGATGCTTCGCCAGCAGGCGGCCGAGCGTCGACCCGGTGTGCGGGCGCAGCCGGCGTACGAGCCCCAGGACGGCGTCGGGCCCGTCGAGGAGCTGGGCGGCGCGCAGGTCGGCGTCGTGCTCACGGGTGCGCAGGAGCTGGCTGGAGAGCAGCGCGACGACCACGACCAGCAGGCCGACCCGCCACACGTAGCTGCCCAGGATCGAGTAGTCCTGCACCACGAGGCCGACGACGACGGGCAGTGCCAGCAGCGGGGCCAGCGCCCACCACACGAGGCGGGTCAACCAGGCGAGCGGGACGTCCCGGTGCCGGACGTGCGCCAGCTCGTGGGCCACCAGGGGGTCGAAGACGGCCGGGTCGCGCCAGCGCACGGCCGCCGCGGGCGGAAGCGCCACGCGGTAGTGGCCGGGTGCTCCGAACGTGAAGCCGTCCCGCTGGTCGGTCGCGCCGAGCACGGGGACCACGCGCGCCGTGACGCCGGCGGCACCGGCCAGGGCGGCGAACCGTTCGGCCGCGCCCCCGAGCGCGGGCGGGAACGGCCGCAGTCGACGCCGGCGTACGACCACCAGTGGTGCCAGCCACATCAGGGCGACGGCGGCGGCCGCGACCGTGACCGCACCCAGGGCCGTCACCGCGGCGCGGGTGCGCTCGACGTCGGCGGTGCAGGCGCTGAAGGCACGGCTGCTCGTGACCAGGTCGGTGGAGGTCTCGAGGCCGCTGGTGCGGTTGAGGCAGACCGCCACCGTCTCCTGCCACGAGTCGCCCCACACCATGGTGTGGACGTAGTTGCCCACGAACAGGCCCGATGCGAGCAGTGCGGCCACGAAGACGAGGTAGCGCGACGTCGTGGGGCTGGGATAGCCGAGCACGTCGGGGCGGGCGCCCTCCGGAGCGTCCGGGGGGCGGGTCTCGGCGACCATGGCGCGGCGGTGTCAGGCGGCGGTGACCAGGCCGCCGACGACGGAGTCCGCGAGCAGGCGCGCCTGGTCCTCGGGCAGGCCCAGGTCGCTGGCTCGGGCCAGGGCGACCTCGCGGACCCGTCGTGCCTGCTCGGGGGTGACCGGCGGCACGGTCGGGGCGTCCTTCGGCTCCTCGCTCCGGCCGGCCCGGAACAGCCGCCGGACCAGGTCCGTGATGACCGGCGTCGCCTCGGCCTTGGCGGTGGTGGCCACCGTCTGGACGAGGAACGCCAGGACCGGCGTCGCGACGGCCAGCACGTACGGCGTGAGCAGGGCCAGGTCGAGGCCGAAGCCGACGGACTCGTCGCGGCGGGCGGGGTCGAGGACGGCGTCGGGGTCGCGGAAGTAGTCGGCGGCGGTCTGGTCGAAGAGGACGAGCTCCTCGGGAGCGGCCTGCTCGAGCACCGTCCGCGCGAAGTCGCGCACCAGGTCCTCGTCACGGGCGGGGTCGACGGGGGGAATCTCGGCTGCCACGAGCACCACCTCCGTGGTGTGTCGCTGTGGCGGCCCCGAGCGGGTCGCTCCTCGAGTGTCCCACCGCGGGCCGTGGCGCGCGAGCCTCGTAGGCTGCTGGTCGTGGAAGGCCTCTTCGACGTCCCGGGCGTGCCGGACTCCCGCCAGGGACCCGGGAGCGGATCGCTCGGCGTCAACACCCACTCCTCGGCGCCGTTGCCGGTACGGATGCGACCCCGGACGCTCGACGAGCTCGTCGGGCAGGAGCAGCTGCGGGCCCCCGGCTCGCCGTTGCGGCAGCTGATCGAGGGCGACCAGGCCACCTCCTTGCTGCTCTGGGGGCCGCCGGGGACCGGCAAGACCACGATCGCCGCCATCGTGAGCCAGCAGACCGACCGCCGGTTCGTCGAGGTCTCGGCGGTGTCGGCGGGCGTGAAGGAGGTGCGCGCCGCGATCGACGCGGCCCGCGCGGAGCTGAGCCGGGGCGGCAGCGAGACGGTGCTGTTCGTCGACGAGGTGCACCGCTTCAGCAAGGCGCAGCAGGACGCGCTGCTGCCGGGGGTCGAGAACCGCTGGGTCACGCTGGTGGCGGCCACGACGGAGAACCCGTTCTTCTCGGTGATCTCGCCGTTGCTGTCCCGGAGCCTGCTGCTGCGGCTGCAGCCGCTGACCGACGACGGCGTCCGGGCCGTGATGGAGAACGCGCTGGTCGACGAGCGGGGGCTGGCGGCGGAGTACCAGCTCGACGAGGACGCCCGCGAGCACCTCGTACGACTGGCCGGTGGCGACGCCCGTCGCTCCTTGACCTACCTCGAGGCGGCAGCCCGGGCCGCCGGTGCCCGTGGTGCCGCGACGATCGACCTGGAGTCGGCGGAGGCGGCCGTCGACCAGGCGGCCGTGCGCTACGACCGCCAGGGGGACCAGCACTACGACGTGGTCAGTGCGTGGATCAAGTCGATGCGGGGATCCGACGCCGACGCGGCGCTGCACTACCTGGCGCGGATGATCGAGGCGGGGGAGGACCCGCGCTTCATCGCGCGCCGCCTGGTCGTCCACGCCAGCGAGGACGTCGGGCTCGCCGACCCGACCGTGCTCCAGACCGCCGTGGCGGCCGCGCAGGCCGTGCAGCTGATCGGCATGCCCGAGGCGCGGATCAACCTCGCCCAGGCGACCATCGCGCTCTCGGTCGC
The DNA here is from genome assembly GCF_004564375.1 of Nocardioides euryhalodurans. Lineage (NCBI taxonomy): Bacteria > Bacillati > Actinomycetota > Actinomycetes > Propionibacteriales > Nocardioidaceae > Nocardioides > Nocardioides euryhalodurans. The sequence continues at coordinate 668,796 of NZ_CP038267.1, read as the reverse complement.
TCCGAAGTCGAACGCCGTGATCAAGGCGATCGACCAGGCGATGGCGGACGTCCGGGCGGGCAAGATCGGCACGGTGCCGGCCCACCTGCGCGACGCCCACTACGGCGGGGCCGGCGACCTCGGCCACGGCAAGGGGTACGTCTACAGCCACGACGCGCCGTACGGCATCGCCACCCAGCAGTACGCCCCCGACGCGGTGTCCGGCGCGCGGTACTACCAACCCACCACCCTGGGCGCCGAGGCCGCCGTCGCCGAGCGGTGGGACCGGATCCGCAAGCTGGTGCGGGGCGAGTAGGTCACGGTGCCTGGGCGGCTGGGCGCCGGGCGGGTACTCCCCGAACCTCGTGTCGTCTCCGGTGACGATCAGCGACCGAAGATCCGGGGACTACGCACAAGGCCCACCAGACCGGACCGCCCGCGAATCGCCCGATAGGGTCGGACCCCATGACGTGGGAGTGGCTCGTGCTCGGTGGGCTGGCGCTGGTCGCGCTCGGCCTGCTGGTGGCGCTGGCCCGCCTCCGCGCCCGGACGACCCGCGAGCTGGACCTGGCCCGGGCCGAGGCCGAGGAGCTCCGTCGCCGGCTCGACCGGCTGGAGCTCGAGCGGAGCCGGCCGATGGCCGACGAGCAGGAGTTCCGGATCACCAGCGTCGGTGGTCTCGAGCCGGGAGCAGCCACCAACGAGCCGTCGGAGCCGGTGCAGCTGGAGCGCGCGGTCTTCGCCGACCTGGTGCTGCGGGAGAGCGTCATCAGGCTCGGCTCGCTGGCCCACGGCGTACGCCGGGCGCTGGCTCCCGAGGCACGCCACCGGATCCGCTTCGAGATGAAGCGCGAGGTCAAGCGAGCGCGCAAGCAGCGTCGGACCGAGATGCGCGCCGCCCACCGCGAGTGGCAGGCGCGGCAGCGCGAACAGCTCACCGACGACGACGTCAAGGAGTCGGCATGAGCCGCGGGCTCTGGTTCGTCGCCGGCGCCGGCGCGGGGATCTACGGCATGGTGCGGGGCCGCCGCGCTGCGGAGGCGTTCACCGCCGACGGGCTCCAGGACCGGTTCAACGCGTTGTTCCTCGGCGCCCGGCTCTTCCGCGACGAGGTCGCCCAGGGTGCCGCCGACCGCGAAACCGAGTTGCGGGAGCGCTTCGGCGTCCTGCCTCATGGGACACCACAGCTGCCCACACCGGGACGCTCCCCTTCCGAGCGCTCCACCCCCCAAGAGACTGGAGAGGTCACCACCTGATGGACACCGCGGAGATCCGCCGCCGGTTCACGGCCCACTTCGAGCGCGCCGGCCACACCCCGGTCGCCTCGGCGTCGTTGCTGCTCGACGACCCCAACCTGCTCTTCGTGAACGCCGGCATGGTGCCCTTCAAGCCGTACTTCCTCGGCCAGGAGACCCCGCCCTACGACCGGGCGGTCAGCGTCCAGAAGTGCGTGCGCACCCCCGACATCGAGGACGTCGGCAAGACCACCCGCCACGGCACCTTCTTCGAGATGTGCGGGAACTTCTCCTTCGGCGACTACTTCAAGGAAGGGGCCATCGAGCTCGCGTGGGACCTCGTGACGAAGTCGCGGGACGACGGCGGCTGGGGGTTCGAGGAGGGCCGGCTCTACCCCTCCATCCTCGACGGTGACGACGAGGCGCTCGGGCTCTGGAAGAAGGTCACCGGGCTGCCCGACGACCGGATCATCCGGCTCGGCCCCAAGGAGAACTACTGGTCCATGGGCGTGCCCGGGCCGGGTGGGCCGTGCTCGGAGATCCTCTACGACCGCGGTCCTGCGTACGGCCCGGACGGCGACTTCTCCGCCGAGGACCGCTACCTCGAGTTCTGGAACCTCGTCTTCATGCAGGACGAGCTCAGCGCGGTGAGGTCCAAGGAGGACTTCGACATCTCCGGCTCGCTGCCGAAGAAGAACATCGACACCGGCATGGGCCTCGAGCGGGTCGCCTTCCTGACCCAGGGCGTCGAGAACATGTACGAGATCGACGTCATGTTCCCCGTCATCGAGAAGGCGATGGAGCTGACCGGACGTCGCTACGGCGCCGACCACACCGACGACGTCCGGTTCCGCGTCGTCGCCGACCACGTCCGCTCCTCGATGATGCTGATCAGCGACGGCGTCTCGCCCGGCAACGAGGCCCGCGGCTACGTCCTGCGCCGGCTGCTGCGGCGTGCCGTCCGCTCGATGCGGCTGCTCGGCTTCGAGGACCGCGCGCTGCCCGAGCTGCTGCCGATCTCCCGCGACCGGATGGCGGAGACGTACGCCGACCTCCACCGCGACTGGGAGCGGATCTCGACCATCGCGTACGCCGAGGAGGACACCTTCCGGCAGACCCTGCGCGCCGGCACCGCGATCTTCGACCTCGCGACCACCGAGGTGAAGCAGTCGGGCGGCGCCCAGCTCTCCGGGGCCAAGGCGTTCAGCCTCCACGACACCTACGGCTTCCCGATCGACCTCACCCTCGAGATGGCGTCCGAGCAGGGCCTCAGCGTCGACGAGGAGGGCTTCCGGCGGCTGATGACCGAGCAGCGCGACCGCGCCAAGGCCGACGCGCGTGCCAAGAAGGGCCAGCACCGCGACGCCAGCGCCTACCGCGCGATCGCGGACGGCATGGGCCGCTCCGTGGAGTTCACCGGCTACGCCGAGGTCGTGTCCGAGGGCTCGGTGCGCGGCATCGTCTCGGCCGGCGGCGCCGTGGAGTCCGCGCGCGAGGGCGACGAGGTCGAGCTGGTCCTCGACCGGACACCCTTCTACGCCGAGGGCGGCGGCCAGCTCGCCGACCAGGGCGTGATCGAGCTCGAGAACGGCGCCCGGATCGAGGTGCGCGACGTCCAGTCGCCGATCAGCGGCCTGATCGTCCACCAGGCGAAGGTGCTCTCGGGCGAGGTGGCGCTCGGCGTGGGCGCCCAGTCGCTCGTCGACGTCGAGCGGCGGCGCTCGATCTCGCGCTCCCACACCGCGACCCACATGGTCCACAAGGCCTTCCGGGAGGCGCTCGGCGAGACCGCGACCCAGGCGGGTTCGGAGAACAGCCCGGGCCGGTTCCGGTTCGACTTCTCCGCCACCGGGTCCGTCCCGGCCTCGGTGATGGCCGACGTCGAGGCGCGCGTCAACGCGCTCGTGCTCGACGACCTGTCGGTCCACGCCGAGCTGATGACGCAGGAGGAGGCGGTCAAGTCGGGGGCGATGGCCCTCTTCGGTGAGAAGTACGGCGACCAGGTGCGGGTGATCTCGGTCGGCGACTGGGCCCGCGAGCTCTGCGGCGGCACCCACGCAGGCCGCTCGGGCCAGCTGGGCGTCATCAAGCTGCTCGGCGAGTCGTCGATCGGCTCGGGCGTACGCCGGGTCGAGGCCCTGGTCGGCGGCGACGCCTACCAGTTCCTCGCCCGCGAGCACGTCCTGGTCGCCCAGCTCTCCGAGGCGCTCAAGGTCCGTCCCGAGCAGCTGCCCGAGCGCGTCCACGACATCGTCGAGAAGCTCCGGGTCGCCGAGAAGGAGATCGAGAAGGTACGCGTCCAGCAGCTGCTCGGCGCCGGCGCCCAGCTGGCCGAGGCCGCGGCCGACGTGGCCGGCGTCAAGGTCGTCGCGCACCGCGCCTCCGGCGCCGGGGGCGGCGACGTCCGCCAGCTGGCGCTGGACGTGCGCGGTCGGCTGCCTGCCGACCAGCCCGGCGTGGTGGTCGTGATCGGCACTCTGCAGGACGAGGGGGGCGCCGGCAAGGTCGCGGTCGTCGCGGCGGTCAACGACGCCGCCCGGGGGCGTGGGCTCAGCGCCAACGCGCTCGTGGGCGCGATCGGTCCGCTCGTCGGTGGTCGTGGCGGCGGGAAGGACGACGTCGCCCAGGGCGGCGGCAGCGACACCTCCCGGATCGACGAGGCGCTCGCCCTCGTCCCGACCGAGGTCGGCCGCACTGTCGGCGCCTAGGACGGCTTGATGCGCCACGGCGTACGGCTCGGGATCGATCCCGGTGACGCCCGCATCGGCGTCGCGCGGAGCGACCCGACGGGCTTCCTGGCCACGCCGGTCGAGACCGTGCGGCGGGGCAAGGGCGACCTGGCCCGGATCGCGCGCCTGGTCCACGAGGAGGAGGCGGTCGAGGTGGTCGTCGGGCTGCCCCGCTCGCTCTCGGGCGGGGAGGGCCCTGCGGCGGCCAAGGTGAGGGACTTCGCGGGTCGGCTGGCCCAGCGGGTCGACCCGGTGACGGTGCGTCTGGTCGACGAGCGTCTGACGACGGTTTCCGCTGAGGCTATGCTGCGCGACCGGGGGAAGAAGGGACAGCAGCGTCGGGCCGTCGTCGACCAGGCCGCCGCCGTGATGATCCTTCAGCACGCACTGGACACCGAACGTGCCACGGGAGTGCCCCCCGGGGAACCCGTCGAGAGGGATGGATGAGCGAGATCGACCAGCAGGCGGAGACTCCCGAGGAGGAGTACTACGAAGGCGGTGCGCGCCGACGCAAGAAGCGACGCAGCCTCCCGGGCTGCCTCGCCGTCCTCGTGGCGCTCGCGATCGTGGTGGGCGGTCTCTACTTCGCGGTGAGCAAGGGCGTGGACCTGATCCGCGACCAGTTCGCCGACCCGGAGGACTTCGCCGGGCCCGGTCGCGGCAAGGTCGTCTTCGAGGTGCAGGAGGGTGACTCCGTCGCCGAGATGGGCCGCGGGCTCAAGAACGCGGGAGTGGTCGCGTCCGTCCAGGCCTTCCTCAACGCCGCCACCGCCGAGGGCGAGGCCGCCAACGCGATCCAGGTCGGCTTCTACCAGATGAAGAAGCAGATGGCCGCGGCCGACGCCGTGGACGTCCTGGTCGATCCCGAGAACATCCTCCGCAACTCCGTCACCGTGCCGGAGGGGCTGCGCGTGGACGACATCATCGAGGTCCTCGCCAAGGAGACCGACTTCTCCGCCGCCCAGTACCGCAAGGTGCTCGACAACCCCGCGAAGATCGGCCTCCCCGACTACGCCGAGGGCAACGCGGAGGGCTACCTCTTCCCGTCGACCTACGACTTCGGCCCGAAGGAGACCCCCACCTCGATCCTGCGCACCATGGTCGAGCGCTGGCAGCAGGCCGCGGACGAGAACGACCTCGAGGGGGCGGCCGCCGAGCTCGGCTACACCCCCCACGAGCTGATGACGGTCGCCAGCCTGATCGAGGCCGAGGCCAGCCGTGAGGAGGACCGCGGCAAGGTCGCCCGGGTGATCTACAACCGCATCGAGAACCCCGGCACCGCCGGCACGGTGGGGCTGCTCCAGATCGACGCGACCATCAACTACGCCCTCGACCGCGACCTCGGCTTCGCGATCTCCCCGGAGGACCGCGCCTTCGAGTCGCCCTACAACACCTACGTCAGCGAGGGGCTGCCCCCGGGACCGATCGAGGCCCCGGGTGACGCGGCCATCGCAGCGGCGGGCAACCCGACCGCGGGCGACTGGTACTACTACGTCACGGTCAACCTCCGGACGGGCGAGACGAAGTTCGCGGAGACCTACGACGAGTTCCTCACCTACGACGCGGAGTTCGAGGCCTACTGCGAGACCTCCGACGCCTGCTGAGGCGGCCGGACCATGCGCTGCGCCGTCGTCGGTGACCCCATCGGGCACTCGCTGTCGCCGATCCTCCACCGGGCGGCGTACGCCGCCGTCGGCCTGGACTGGGCCTACGACGCCCACCGGGTCGTGGCGGGCGGGCTCGCGGGGTTCGTGGCGGGTCTCGACGAGACGTGGCGCGGGCTCTCGGTCACCGCACCGCTCAAGCGGGAGGCGCTGGCGCTCGGGGACGTGGTCACCGACCGGGCACGTCTGGCCGGCGGTGCCAACACCCTGCTGCGGAGGGACGGGAGCTGGACCGCGGACAACACCGACCTGCCCGGGGCGGCGGCCGCCGTGCGCGAGCGTTGGGACGGACCGGTCGCGACCGTGACGGTGCTCGGCGGCGGCGCCACGGCGGCGTCGGCGGCACTGGCGATGTGCGACCTCGGGGCCACCTCGGTCCGGCTGCTGGTCCGCTCGGCCGCGCGTGCCGCCGAGACGGCCGCCGCCATCGGCCGGCACCCCTCCGCCCCGGACGTGGAGGTCGGCGACCTCGGTGATGCGGTGGTCGGCGAGGTCGTGGTCTCCACGGTGCCCGTGTCGGCCCAGGACGCGGAGCTGGTCAGCCGCTGCGCGGCCGCGCCGGTGGTCTTCGAGGTGCTCTACGACCCGTGGCCCACCCCGCTCGCCGCCGCCGCAGCCGGTCGGGTCCTGGTCTCCGGACTCGACCTGCTCGTCCACCAGGCTGCCCTCCAGCTGACCCTGTTCACCGGGGAGCCGGCGCCCCTCGCGGAGATGCGTCGGGCGGGGGAGGCGGCACTGGCCGCCCGGGGGAGCAGCGCGTGACCCCGACGATCGTCCTGGGCGCCGCGCTCGCGGCCGGCCTCGGTGGGCTGCTGGTCCCGCGGCTGATCGCGCTCCTGCCCGAGCCCGACCTCGCCGAGGACGCCGAGCCCAAGCCGCCGTACGCCGAGATCGGCGCCCGTCCCGGCCTGGCCTGGCGCGCCGCGCTCGCGTGCACGCTCGCCGGCGGTCTGCTGGGTGCCTCGGTCGGTCGCGACTGGTGGCTGGCGGTGCTGGTGCTGCTCGTCCCGGTCCTGGCCGCGCTGTCGGTCGTCGACTGGCACACCAAGCTGCTGCCGTCGCGGCTGGTGCTCCCGGCGACGGCGTTCGCCGTGGTCGCCGCGCTCGCCGGCTGGGGCGTCACCGGCGACACCGACGACCTCGTCCGGGCCGGCCTGGGCCTGGTCATCGCCCGGTCGCTCTTCTGGGTGCTGTGGTTCGTCCACTCGGCCGGCATGGGCTTCGGCGACGTCCGCCTCGCTGCGCTGCTCGGCATCGCGCTGGGCCACCTCGGCTGGGGCGAGCTGGCGGTCGGCGTCTACTCCGGGTTCCTCGTCTTCGGCATCCCCGGGCTGGTCCTGGCCGTCGTGCGCCGGGACCGCCGGCTGCTCCGCGCCGCCTACCCGTTCGGGCCGTTCATGGTGCTCGGGGCGCTGGTGGGGGTGCTCACCGGGCCGTGGGTCGCCTCGTATCTCGGCTGGGGCTGACCCGCGCAGCCGCGCGGAGGGAGCGTGAAAGACTGGGCCCATGCTGCGCTGGTTGACCGCGGGTGAGTCCCACGGCCCCTCCCTGGTCGCGATCCTCGAGGGGCTGCCCGCCCATGTCGAGGTGACCTCCGACGACCTCGTCGACGCCCTCGCCCGCCGCCGCCTCGGCTACGGCCGCGGCGCCCGGATGAAGTTCGAGCAGGACGAGGTCACCATCACCGGGGGCGTCCGGCACGGCCGGAGCCAGGGTGGTCCGGTCGCGATCACGATCGGCAACACCGAGTGGCCGAAGTGGGAGAAGGTGATGTCCGCCGACCCCGTCGACCCCGTCGAGCTCGAGGCGCTGGCCCGCAACGCCGCCCTCACCCGCCCCCGGCCCGGGCACGCCGACCTGGTCGGCATGCAGAAGTACGCCTTCGACGAGGCCCGCCCGGTGCTCGAGCGCGCCTCGGCACGCGAGACCGCAGCCCGGGTGGCGCTGGGCAGGGTCGCGAGCAACTTCCTCGAGCAGGCGGTCGGGGCGAGCGTCGTCTCCCACGTCGTGGAGCTCGGCGGGGTGCCCGCGCCGTCGGGCGTCGTGCCCGGACCCGACGACGTGGCCCGGCTCGACGAGGACCCCGTCCGCTGCCTCGACCCCGAGGCCAGCGCCGAGATGGTGGCCGCCATCGACCGCGCCCACCAGGAGGGCGACACCCTCGGCGGGGTCGTCGAGGTGGTCGTCCACGGGCTGCCGCCGGGCCTCGGGTCGCACGTCCACTGGGACCGTCGCCTCGACTCCCGTCTCGCCGGCGCGCTGATGGGCATCCAGGCGATCAAGGGCGTGGAGGTCGGTGACGGCTTCGAGCTGGCGGCGACGCCCGGCTCGCAGGCCCACGACGAGATCGTCCCGACCGACGAGGGCCTGCGCCGTACGTCGGGCCGCTCGGGCGGCACCGAGGGTGGCATGTCCACCGGGGAGGTGCTCCGCGTCCGTGCGGCCATGAAGCCGATCGCGACCGTGCCGCGGGCGCTGCGCACCGTCGACGTCGCCACGGGCGAGGAGACCAGGGCCCACCACCAGCGCTCCGACGTCTGCGCCGTCCCCGCGGCCGGGATCGTCGCGGAGGCGATGGTGGCGCTGGTGCTCGCCGACGCGGTCGTCGAGAAGTTCGGCGGCGACTCGGTGATGGAGACCCGTCGCAACGCCGAGAGCTACCTGGACACGCTGAGGTACCGGTGACCCCGGCGGGCGGCCCGAGGGTCGTGCTGGTCGGGCCGATGGGGGCGGGCAAGACGACCGTCGCCGGGCTGCTCGGCGACGCGTGGGGCGTCCCGGTCCGCGACACCGACACCGACATCGAGGCCGCCGAGGGCCGCAGCATCTCCGACATCTTCGTCGACGACGGCGAGGACCACTTCCGGGTGCTCGAGGCCGCCGCGGTCGCCGAGGCGCTCGCCGACCACGACGGCGTGCTCGCTCTCGGCGGCGGGGCGGTGCTCGACGAGAGGACCCGGCGGCTGCTGGCCGGCCACCGCGTGGTCTTCCTGCGGGTCGGGCTGTCCGACGCGGTCAAGCGCGTCGGGCTCGGGGTCGGCCGGCCGCTGCTGCTCGGCAACGTCCGGTCCCGCATCAAGGGTCTGCTCGACGAGCGGACCCCGGTCTACGAGGCGGTCGCCAGGCACGTCGTCGACACCGACGGCCGGACGCCCGAGGAGGTCGCCGCCGACGTACGGCGGCTGCTGGAGGAGGGAGCCTGATGTCCGACACCGTCCTGCACGTGGCAGGGCCGTCGCCCTACGACGTGGTCGTGGGCCGTGGGCTCGCGGACCGGCTCGCCGGGATGCTGGGGGAGTCGGTGCAACGGGTGGCCGTGCTCTTCGCCGACCCGCTGGCCGAGCGGGTGCAGCCTCTCGTCGACGGGCTCGTCGACGACCACGACGTGCTGGCCCTCGGCCTCCCCGACGGCGAGGCCGCCAAGACCGCGTCGGTCGCCCACGAGTGCTGGGACGCCCTGGGCGAGCACGGCTTCACCCGGTCCGACGCCGTCGTGACCTTCGGCGGCGGCTCGGTCACCGACGTCGGCGGGTTCGTCGCGGCGACCTGGCTGCGCGGCGTGCGGGTCGTCCACGTCCCGACGACGCTGCTCGCCATGGTCGACGCGGCCGTCGGCGGCAAGACCGGCATCAACACGGCCGCCGGCAAGAACCTCGTCGGCTCCTTCCACGAGCCGGCCGGGGTGCTCTGCGACCTGGCCGCCCTCGACACGCTGCCCCGCGCCGACCTCGCCGCCGGGCTGGCGGAGGTCGTGAAGTGCGGCTTCATCGCCGACCCCCGGATCCTGGAGCTGGTCGAGCAGTCCGACCCGGCCGACCTCACGCCGGGCTCGCCGGTGCTGAGGGAGCTGGTCGAGCGTGCCATCCGGGTCAAGATCGACGTCGTGGTGGGTGACCTCCGCGAGACAGCGGCCGCGGGGGGTGTGGGTCGCGAGGTGCTCAACTACGGCCACACCCTGGCCCACGCGATCGAGCGGGCCGAGGGCTACCGGATGCGCCACGGCGACGCGGTCGCGATCGGCTGCGTCTATGCCGCCGAGCTCGCCGGGATCGCGGGCGTGCTCGACGACGCCGGTGTCGCGCGCCACCGGGCGGTCCTGCAGCGGGTCGGCCTGCCGACGACGTACGCCAACGCCGGTTTCGACGAGCTGCACGAGGCGATGAAGGTCGACAAGAAGGCCCGCGGCTCGCAGATCCGGTTCGTGGTGCTCCGTGGCCTCGGCAGTCCGGAGGTCCTCGAGCCGACGGAGGCCGACCTCCGCGCCGCCTGGGAACGCATCGGAGGCGGTGCGGCATGAGGGTGCTGGTGCTCAACGGCCCCAACCTGGGCAGGCTCGGCCGGCGGCAGCCGGAGATCTACGGCACGACGACGTACGCGGAGCTGGTCGAGCTGTGCGCGGGCTGGGGGCGCGAGCACGGGCTGGAGGTCGAGACCCGGCAGACCAACCACGAGGGCGAGCTCCTCGACTGGCTCAACGAGGCCGCCGACGCCGGCACCCCGGTCGTGCTCAACGCCGCCGCCTGGACCCACTACTCCCTCGCGCTCTACGACGCGTGCGCCCAGCTGACGGCTCCGCTGGTCGAGGTGCACATCTCCGACCCCCAGCAGCGCCCGGAGGAGTTCCGGCACACCTCGCTCGTCGAGCCGTACGCCGTCGCGACCATCGCCGGGCACGGGATCGACGGCTACCGTCTCGCGCTGGAGCGGCTGAAGCCCTCGACCTAGGAGGGCGCTGCTGCCACACTCCCCGGTACGAAAGAGGGGGGTGGCGGACGTGACGGTGACGGCTGAAGGACCGCGGGGAGTCGCGGAGGGGCTGCGTGAGGACGCGCTGCCGGCGGCCCGCACGCTGGCGACGATCACGCTGGTCGGTCTGGTGTGCGGCTGGCTGGTGGCAGGCGTGCTCTCGCGACTGGCCATGTTGCTCCTGGTCGAGCTCAACCCGGTCGCCGACGGGGTCACGAGCGACGACGGCTTCATCATGGGGCGGTTCACGCTGAGCGGCTCGCTCAACCTGATGTTCGTCGTCGGGACCTTCCTGGGCCTGCTCGGTGCGGCCTTCTACGTGGCGCTGCGCGGGCTGCGGATCGGGCCGCCCTGGTTCCGCCTGCTGTCGATCTCGATCGGCGGAGGCGTCGTGGTCGGCGCCGGGCTGGTGCACACCGACGGGGTCGACTTCCGGCTGCTCGAGCCGGTGTGGCTGGCGGTCGCGCTCTTCGTGGCGGTCCCGGCGACGTACGTCGCGCTGCTGAGCCTCGTCTCCGAGAGGCTGCTCGCCCGCGACCGACCCCTTCCCACCGTGCTCCTGGTCGTGGGGGTCGGGGTCTGGGTGGTGTTCATCCCGATGCTGCCGATCATGCTCGCGCTCGTCGCCGGCTGGCTCATGCTCCGTCTGCTCCGCGGGACCGCCGCGGGGGCGCGGGCACTCGACTCCCCGGTGGGTCCCTGGGTGCTCCGCGGTTGGCTGGCGGTCGTCTTCGCGCTGGCGGTGGTCGACATCGCCCGCGACGTCGCCGTGCTGACCTGATGGCTCGTACGCTGGCGCCATGAGCAGGATGGCGTGGCTGGCCCTGGTCCTGGTGGCCACCGCCTGCGGGGCGCCCGAGTCCGCGACCGACGCGGCGGGAACGCCGACTCCGACCCCTACCTCCTCCGCATCCTCGTCGCCGTCACCGGAGGAGCCGAGCCCGTCGCCGAGCCGCTCACCCCGGCCCGAGAAGCAGCCGGAGCCGGGCACCGTGGTCACGGTGGGGCCGAGCCCCTTCGGGCAGATGCTCTTCGACGACCGCCGGCAGGCGGTCTACCTCTTCGAGCCGGAGGCCGACGGCCGGCCCGCCTGCTACGGCGCCTGCGAGGAGGCCTGGCCGCCGGTGCTGACCGACGGGCCGCCGGTCGCCGACGGAGCCGTGGAGGACCAGCTGCTCGGCGTCGTACGCCGACGCGACGGCAGCCGGCAGGTGACCTACAACGGCTGGCCGCTGTACTTCTACGCCAACGAGGGGCCCGGCGAGGTGCTCTGCCACGACGTGGTGCTCAACGGCGGGCTGTGGCTCGCGCTCGGGGCTGACGGGCGGGCGCTGCCGACCTGAGCGGGTCAGTCCTCCGGCGTGGTGATCGAGGCAAGGCGACGCAGCTCGGCGAGGTGACCGGCGAACGCCGTACGCCCGGCCGTCGTCAGCCGCGCCCACGTCCGAGGTCGACCGCTGAAGCCGCGCTTGGTCATCCGTACGTAGCCCGCCCCCTCGAGTGTCTTCAGGTGCTTGCTGGTCACGGAGTCGGCGATGCCGATCGTGTCGCGCAAGGTCGAGAACTCGGCCTCGGTCACCGCCGCCAGGATCCCGCAGATCTGGAGCCGGGTCGGTTCGTGGATGACGGCGTCGAACTTCGCCTGGGTCACCGCTCGTCCTCGAAGACCACCCGCTGCGTGCGGTGCGCGAACGCAGCGAGCGCCACGGTCGAGACAGCGGCGGTCGTGGAGATCAGCCATGGCTCGTCGTTGCGGATTCCGGTGTAGATGAGGGCGCATTGCGCCAGGAGGAGCGGGGTCACCACCAGCCACTCCGTGAGCGTGGGCCAGGTCAGCGGCGGCCGACGCACCCTGACCCGTCGACGGGAGGAGGCGACGAGCAGCACGGCGAGGAGGAGGAACTGGCCCAGGCCGATCCACCAGCGCGGAGGATCGGGGATCACCGCGATCAACCCCCACCAGTTGCAGGCCAGCGACCAGGCGGCCCAGTACCAGAACGGATAGGCCGCACGCCCGCGCAGGGCTTCCCGGTCGGCAACCAGCAGGTCAAGCTGCTCCTGCGGTGAGGACCGGCTTTCCATGGCGGAAAGCTACAGGATCGTTTCCGCAACGGAAAGCATCAAGGAACCGATCGCCGATCCGCTCCGTCACAGCAGGCATGGAGCGAACAGTCACGGTCAGCGTCAGGGGACTGCTGGTGGCGGGGGTGGCGCTGCTGGCGCTGGTGACCGCGTACCTCCTCGGCGGAGCAGGCGGCGCACCCCCCGCACCTGCCCAGGCATCGACGGCCGCGCCCCAGCCCGCGGTGGAGGGCGACGCCCGCACCCTGCGGATGGTCGGGTCGGGGGAGGCGACGGTGGTGCCGGACCAGCTGACCTTCGCGCTGAGCGTCACCGACCAGGAGGTCGCCCTCGACCAGGCCCTCGCCGACTCCAGCGACACCATGAAGCGGGTGCTGGCCGCCCTTGAGCCGCACGGGGTCCGGGCCGCCGACGTGCAGACGACCGCCCTGCAGATGTACCCGGAGTACGACTACCCGAGCTACGGGCCGCCGGTCCTCACCGGCTACCGGGTGACCCAGCGAGCCCGGGTGACCGTCCGCGACCTCGCCGCCGGCGGCAGGGCCGTGAGCGCCGCCGTCGAGACCGGCGGCAACGGCGTCCGCGCGAGCGACATCCGGCTCGGGGTCTCCGACCCGCAGGCCGGGCTCGCGAGGGCGCGGGACGCGGCTGTCGCGGCGGCGACCGCCAAGGCCGAGCAGTACGCCGCCGCCACCGGGCAGTCCCTCGGCGACGTGCTGGGGCTGCGCGAGCTCGGCGGCGACCGCCCCGTCCGCAGCCGCGACGTGGCCTACCGCGCCCAGGCCGCCGAGCTCGACGCGCTCGCGACGCTCCCGGTCCGGGCCGGCAAGGAGGACCTCACCGTGCGGGTCGAGGTGTTGTGGGCCTTCGAATAGGAGACCGGCGCGGCGGCCCGATATCCTCCGCCCCATGGCGACGACGAACGACCTCAAGAACGGCATGGTGCTCAAGCTCGACGGCCAGCTCTGGCAGGTCATCTGGTTCCAGCACCACAAGCCCGGCAAGGGCGGCGCGGTGGTCCGCACCAAGCTCAAGAGCGTCGAGAGCGGCAAGACCGTCGACAAGACCTTCAACGCCGACGTCAAGGTCGAGGTCGCCTCGGTCGACAAGCGGACGATGGAGTACCTCTACAACGACGGCACGTCGTACGTCTTCATGGACACCGGCACCTACGACCAGCTCGAGATCGCCCCCGACATCGTCGGTGACGCCAAGAACTTCCTGCTCGAGAACCAGGAGGCGATCGTGGCGACCAACGAGGGTCGCGTCCTCTACCTCGAGCTGCCCGCCTCGGTCGAGCTCGAGATCACCTTCACCGAGCCCGGCCTCGCCGGCGACTCGGCGACCGGCCGCACGAAGCCGGCGACCCTGCAGACGGGTCACGAGATCCAGGTGCCGCTGTTCATCACCCAGGGCGAGAAGGTGAAGGTCGACACGCGCGACTCCTCCTACCTCGGCCGTGTGAAGGGCTGACGACCGCTCGTGCCTGCCAGGAGCAAGGCCCGCAAGCGGGCCCTCGACGTCCTCTTCGCCTCCGAGCTGCGGCGTGAGGACCCTGTCGTGGCGCTGGAGCGTGCCATCGCCGAGGGCGAGGGCCCGACCAACGACTACACCGGCTTCCTGATCCGAGGCGTCGTGGAGCACCGCGCCCGCATCGACGAGCTCCTCGAGACGTACGCCGAGGGGTGGTCGCTGGCCCGGATGCCGGCCGTGGACCGCAACGTGCTGCGGATCGGGCTGTTCGAGATGCTGTGGGTCGATGACGTGCCCGACCCGGTCGCGGTGACCGAGGCGGTCGCGCTGGTGCGCGACCTGAGCACCGACGAGTCGCCCGGGTTCGTCAACGGCGTGCTCGGCGGACTGCTGCGCAACAAGGAGTCCCTGAAGGGGTGATCCGTTCGCTCCGGTGTGGCCCTATGGTCAGCACATGACCGACGTGAAGCGCGCCGCGGGCAAGGCGGAGAACAGTGATGCCCTCGACCTCGTGATCCGGGGTGGACTGGTCGCCTACGGAGTCATCCACATCCTGATCGGGTGGCTGGCGGTGCAGATCGCCCTCGGCGAGAAGTCGAAGGAGGCGTCGGGCACCGGAGCGCTCGAGTACCTCGCCAAGCAGCCGCTCGGCGGGGTGCTGATCTGGGTGGTGGCGGTCGGCATGGTCGCGCTGGTGGTCTGGCGGCTGCTCGAGGCGTGGCAGGCCTACCAGCGCGAGGACGGTGCCGACCAGGTCAAGGGCGTCGCCAGCCAGCTCTTCAAGGGTGTGCTGTACGGCCTGCTCGCCTACTCGGCCCTGCAGGTCGCCGCGGGTCAGTCCGGCGGCGGGGGCGGGACCACCAGCATGACCGCCGACCTGATGAAGATGACCGCCGGGCAGCTGCTGGTCGGCGCGGTCGGCGTCGGCGTGCTGGTCTACGGCGCGTACTACGTCTACCAGGGCTGGACCGAGAAGTTCCTCGAGAAGCTCGACGGACGGCCGCAGAACGCCGAGACCAGCTCGGCCTACCGCTGGCTGGGGAAGGCAGGGTTCATCTCCAAGGGGATCGCCATCGCGGTGATCGGTGGCCTGTTCCTCTACGCCGCAGCGACCCACGACCCGCAGAAGTCCGGCGGCCTCGACCAGGCCCTCCAGGAGATCGCCCAGCAGCCCTTCGGACAGCTGCTGCTGACGCTCGTCGGCGCCGGGATCGCCTGCTACGGGCTGTTCGCCTTCGCCCGCGCCCGCCACCTGTCCCGCTGACTCACACCAGCTGCGACACCGCGCCCACCGCGGCCTCCACGTCCGCGGGCGTGGTGACGATGCTCGGGCCGAACCGCAGGTGGGACTGCTGGTACGGCGTGGCGCTGGCCACCACGCCGAGCTCGCGCAGCGCCAGGACGGCGTCGGCCGGGAGCATCCCGCCCACGTCGACGCACACGATCCCGGCCGAGACCTCCGGGGCGGACGGCGTCACGACCGTGACCCCGTCGATACCGGCCAGCCCGTCCTTGAGCGCCGTCGCCTGCTCGACCGTGCGCGCGACGACCCGGCGCCGGCCGATCCGCTCGTGGAACCTGAACGCCTCCGTGAGCGCCCAGCGGTGCTCGAAGTCGTGGTAGCCGCCGGGGGAGAGTCGCGCCCCGCCCTGGGTGCCGGAGAAGGTCGGGATCAGCTCGGTGAGTGGTTCCCAGTCGCGGGCCCACACCAGACCGGTCCCGCGCGGGCCGAAGAGCCACTTGTGGGTGCCGGCGGCGAGGAAGTCGCAGCCGAGGTCGGGCAGGTCGACGTCCACGGCACCGAAGCCGTGCACGCCGTCGACGCAGAGCAGCACCCGGTCGGCCGGGTCCCGACCCCGGTTGAGGTCGGCGAGCGCGGCGCCGTACTCCGCGACCGGCAACCGGACGCCGGTGCTCGAGTGGACCCACGTCACCGCGACGACCCGGGTGGCGGGACCGATCGCGTCCAGCAGCCGTGACGTGAGCTGGTCGACGGTCGCGGCGGACGGGTCGTCGTAGAGGGTGACCCTCCGGACCGTGGCGCCGGTCCGGAGCGAGACCAGCCGCAGCGCGTCGTCGGTGGAGAAGAAGTCGTGGGTCGTGGTCAGGACCTCGTCGCCAGGGCGCAGGTGGAGCCCGCCGTACATCACGGAGATGCCCATCGTGGTGCTGTCGGTCAGCGCGACCTGGTCGGCCGTCCCGCCGGCGTACGACGACGCCGCCCGCCGGACCGCCCCCTCGAGCTGATAGCCGTCGTGCAGCGCCGCGTCGGTGTCGCCGTCGAGGCGGGCGCGGTGGTGGTCGATGGCCGCCGAGACCTGGGCCGTGTGCGGCGACAGCACGAACGCCGCCAGCTGGGCGAGGTCCGTGGTGAGCGGGAACTGGGCGCGGACCGAGGCCCAGTCCCGGGGGTCGAAGTCGGGCACGACGAGGTCGCCGGCAGCAGGGACCGCCGTCTCCGACTCCGTCGGCGACGACGAGGGTGAGGGCGTGGCCCCGACCGGGTCGCTGCGGGAGGTGCAGCCGGCGACGGCTCCGGCGCCGCCGGCCAGTCCGAGGCCGAGCACGGTCCGGCGGCTGGTGGTGGTCATGGCCCATGGTCGCCCAGCCGGCGGATCTTGACGAGGCTGGCAGGGTGAACGCCATGGCGACGCACGAGGTGGACGTGGTGGTGGTGGGTCTCGGGCCCGGCGGTGAGTACGCCGCCCAGAAGCTCGCCGAGGCTGGCCTGGACGTCGTGGGGATCGACCGTGACCTGGTCGGGGGCGAGTGCCCGTTCTACGGCTGCATCCCGTCGAAGATGATGATCCGGGCCGCGGACGCGCTGGGGGAGGCCCGGCGGGTCGACGAGCTGGCCGGCTCGGCCGAGGTCAGTCCCGACTGGAGTGCGGTCGCCACCAGGATCGACAAGCAGGCCACCAACCACTGGCAGGACGACTCCCACGTGGAGCGGCTGGAGGAGGCGGGGGTCCGGATCGTGCGCGGCGACGGCGTCCTCGACGGCCCCGGCACGGTCCGCGTCGGCGAGGACCGGTACGTCGGCGCTCGCGGCGTCGTGCTGAACGTCGGCACGTCGCCCGCGACGCTGCCCATCGACGGGCTCGCCGAGACGCCGTACTGGACCAACCGCGAGATCGTGAAGGTGACCGAGCTCCCCGCGTCGCTGGCGGTCATCGGCGGTGGGCCGATCGGCTGCGAGCTGGCCCAGGCGTTCGCCCGGTTCGGCTCCGCGGTGACCGTGCTCGAGGTGGCCGACCGGCTGCTGCCGCCCGAGGAGCCCGAGTCCGGCGAGCTGTTGGGCCGGGTGTTCCGCGACGAGGGGATCCGGGTCGAGACCGGCATCACGATCGAGCGGGTCGAGCACGACGGCGGCTTCACGATCACCACCGACCGCGGCGAGATCGAGGCCGACCAGCTGCTCGTCGCCGCCGGCCGGCGGCTCAACCTGCACGGCCTCGGCCTCGACACCGTGGGCCTCGACCCCGAGGCCCGGTCGGTGCCGACCGACGAGCGGATGCGCGCCGGTGAGCGGCTCTGGGCCGTCGGCGACATCACCGGTCACGGCCAGTTCACCCACGTGTCGATGTACCAGGGCGACATCGCCGTGCGCGACATCCTCGGCCAGGACGGTCACGGTGCCGAGTACCACGCGGTCAGCCGCGTCACCTTCACCGACCCGGAGGTCGGGTCGGTCGGGATGAGCGAGCAGCAGGCACGGGACGCGGGGATCGACGTCCGGGTCGGCCACGCCGACCTGGCGGCGTCGAGCCGTGGCTGGATCCACCAGCTGGGGGCCGACGGACTGATCAAGCTGGTCGCCGACGCCGACCGCGGCGTGCTGGTCGGAGCCTCCTCGGTGGGTCCCTCGGGTGGTGAGGTGCTGGGCATGCTGGCGCTCGCCGTGCACGCCGAGGTGCCGCTCGACCGGATCGCGTCGATGCACTTCGCCTACCCGACGTTCCACCGTGCGGTGGACGTCGCGGTCGCCTCGATCGTGGCGCCCTGAGCCGGAATCGGTAGTCTGCCGGGGAAGAACACCCTGCCCCCCGGTGCTCTGGAGGTACCCCCCATGTCCTACCTGCCTGCCGATGACGGCCCGAACCATCGCGCGGAGCTGCGCCCACCCACCGACGACCCGCTCGGCGGACCGCTGACCCGCCCGCTGCGTCAGGCCCCGGCGGAGCCCCCGGCCCACCGGACGGTCGAGCCGACCGCGCCGGAGCCCGCGGCGGCGGCAACGGAGCCCGAGCCGGACCGCCCGAGCGACGTACCGTCCGCGCCACGGGTCACCTCGGCCACCGACTTCCTGGAGCGCCGTGCCGAGCACACCGACCACGGGCCGGCGACCTGGGGCTGGCGCGGCAAGGTCCGCAAGTGGACCGGCGGCACCGTGTCGCCGCAGATGGGTCCGGCCGAGATGCAGTACGCCCGCGACCGGCGCGCCATCCAGCGCGACTTCGACGGCCCCCGCACGATCGCCTTCCTCAACCCCAAGGGCGGCGCGGCCAAGACCACCGGCGTGCTGGTCGCCGGCTACACGTTCGGCACCGTCCGCGGCGGCGGCGTGGTGGCGTGGGACAACAACGAGACCCGGGGCACGCTCGGGATCCGCGGCCAGCGCGGAGGCCACACCAACACCACCCGCGAGCTGCTCGAGGACCTCGAGCGCTTCAACGACGTCTACCAGGCGCGGATCGGCGACCTCGGGTCGTTCGTACGCTCCCAGGGCGACGCCCACTTCGACGTGCTCGCCTCCGACGAGCGTCCCGACGTCACCGGCACCATCAAGGCCGCCGACTTCACGGCCGTCCACGGGCTGCTGGAGCGCTTCTACCGGCTGATCCTCGTCGACACCGGCAACAACATGAGGGCCGAGAACTGGCTGGCCGCCGCCGAGACGGCCGACCTGCTGGTCGTCACCACGACCGTCCGCGAGGACACCGGCTACAGCGGCCTGTGGATGCTCGACGCGCTGCAGGACGCGGGCTACGAGGACCTCAAGCGCAAGACGATCACGGTGATCTCGGAGCCGTCCTCCCACGTCGACGAGCAGCTGGCCGAGGACCTGGTCGAGGTCTACGAGCAGCGGACCAAGGCGGTCTTCCGGGTGCCGTACGACCCGGCGCTCGTCCCCGGGTCCGTGGTGCCCTACGAGCAGCTCACCGACGCCACCCGGATGGCGTGGGTGCAGGCCTGCGCCGCGATGGCCTCCCAGCTCTGATTCCCGCCGGCTGCTAGGGTCGCCTCGATCGACATCCTTTAACGAGCCGTCCCGTGAGGCGGAGAAGGAGGTCCGGCAGCCGTGTCACCCGAGCCTGCCCGCCCCGCCGGCGACCCCGGTCAGAGCGACGGACGCACCGTCCTCGACGACACCGACATCGCGCGGGCGCTGACCCGCATCTCCCACGAGATCCTCGAGCGCAACAAGGGTGCGCGCGACCTCGTGCTGCTCGGCATCCCCAGTCGCGGGGTCCCGCTCGCGGAGCGGGTCGCATCGCGGATCGCCTCCGTCGAGGGCTACGACGTCCCCGTCGGCTCGCTCGACGTGACGATGTACCGAGACGACCTGCGCCTCAAGCCCGCTCGGCCGCTGCTGCCGACCGAGATCCCCAGCGGCGGGATCGACGGCCGCACCGTGGTCCTGGTGGATGACGTGCTGTTCTCCGGCCGCACCATCCGGGCCGCCCTCGACGCCTTGACCGAGATCGGCCGGCCCGCGGCCGTGCGCCTCGCGGTGCTGGTCGACCGCGGCCACCGCGAGCTGCCGATCCGGGCCGACTTCGTCGGGAAGAACCTCCCCACCTCGCTGGTCGAGCGGGTGCGGGTCACGGTCGCCGAGATCGACGGCACGGACGCGGTCACGATCGAGGGAACCCCGGCCGAGAGGAGCCCGGCATGAAGCGCCACCTGCTGTCAGCGGCCGACCTGAGCCGCACCGACGCCGAGCTCGTCCTCGAGACCGCGGCCGAGATGCTCGCCCTCGCGGACCGGCCGATCAAGAAGCTGCCGGCGCTGCGCGGACGCACGGTCGTCAACCTGTTCTTCGAGGACTCCACGCGCACCCGGATCTCGTTCGAGGCCGCGGCCAAGCGGCTCTCGGCCGACGTCATCAACTTCGCGGCCAAGGGCTCCTCGATCTCCAAGGGCGAGTCGCTCAAGGACACCGCGCTGACGCTCGAGGCGATGGGCGCCGACGCGGTCGTCATCCGGCACGGCGCCTCCGGTGCACCGCACCGGCTGGCCCACTCGGGGTGGGTGCACTCCAGCGTCGTCAACGCCGGCGACGGCACCCACGAGCACCCCACGCAGGCGCTGCTCGACGCGTTCACGATGTGGCGGCACCTCGGCAACCTGGACGGGCGACGCGTCGCCATCGTCGGCGACGTCCTCCACTCGCGGGTCGCCCGCTCCAACGCACTCCTGCTGCAGACCCTGGGCGCCGAGGTGACGCTGGTCTCGCCGCCCACCCTCGTGCCGGTCGGCGTGGAGGCGTGGGGCGTGGAGACGTCGTACGACCTCGACGCGGTGCTGCCGAAGGCCGACGTGGTGATGATGCTGCGCGTCCAGCGCGAGCGGATGCAGGGCGGCTTCTTCCCGACGCCGCGCGAGTACTCGCGCCGCTACGGCCTCGACGCGCGCCGGATGGCGACGCTGCAGGACCACACGATCGTGATGCACCCCGGCCCCATGGTGCGCGGCATGGAGATCACCGCCGACGTGGCCGACTCCGACCGCTCGGTGATCGTCGAGCAGGTCACCAACGGCGTCGCCGTCCGGATGGCGGTGCTCTACCTGCTGCTCAGCTCCGACTCCCAGGAGGACACCTCCCTGTGAACAGCCCCACCCACCTGATCACGAACGTCTCCGTCCTCGGCGGGGAGCCGACCGACCTGCTGCTGCGCGACGGTGTCGTCGCGGCCGTCGGCCAGATCTCGATCGCCGAGGACGCCGAGGTCGTCGACGGGACCGGCCTGGTCGCCCTGCCTGGCCTGGTCGACCTCCACACGCACCTGCGCGAGCCCGGGCGCGAGGACGCCGAGACCGTGCTCAGCGGCACGCGGGCGGCGGCCAGGGGCGGGTTCACCGCGGTGCACGCGATGGCCAACACCGAGCCGGTCGCCGACACCGCCGGCGTGGTCGAGCAGGTGTGGCGGCTGGGCCGCGAGGGCGGCTACTGCGACGTCCACCCGGTCGGCGCGGTGACCGTGGGGCTGGCGGGGGAGCGGCTCGCCGAGCTGGGTGCGATGGCCGACTCGGCCGCGCGGGTCCGCGTCTTCTCCGACGACGGGCACTGCGTCAGCGACGCGGTGCTGATGCGCCGGGCGCTGGAGTACGTCAAGGCGTTCGACGGCGTCGTCGCCCAGCACGCCCAGGAGCCGCGGCTCACCGAGGGCGCCCAGATGAACGAGGGCGAGCTGTCCGGGCGGCTCGGGCTCGCCGGCTGGCCGGCCGTCGCCGAGGAGGCGATCATCGCCCGCGACTGCCTGCTGGCCGCCCACGTGGGCTCGCGGCTGCACGTCTGCCACGTCTCGACCGCCGGGTCCGTCGAGATCGTCCGGCAGGCCAAGGAGAAGGGCTGGAACGTCACCGCGGAGGCCTGCCCCCACCACCTGCTGCTGACCGACGAGCTGGCGGCGACGTACGACCCGATCTACAAGGTCAACCCGCCGCTGCGCGGTGCCGCCGACGTCGAGGCGCTGCGCGCCGGGCTGGCCGACGGCACCATCGACATCGTCGCCACCGACCACGCACCCCACCCGCACGAGGACAAGGACTGCGAGTGGGCGGCCGCGGCCTTCGGCATGCTCGGCCTCGAGACCGCGCTGTCGATCGTGCAGGAGACGATGGTCGACCCCGGGCTGCTGACCTGGGAGGGCGTGGCGGAGCGGATGTCCTACGCACCGGCGCGGATCGGGCGCGTGGCCGACCAGGGCCAGCCGATCGTCGAGGGCGCACCGGCCAACGTCGTGCTCTACGACCCGTCCGTGCGCCGCACGGTGGAGGCCTCCGAGACCGCGTCGCTCTCCCGCAACACCCCGTACGCCGGGCGCGAGCTGCCCGGCCGCGTCGTGGCGACCTTCCTGCGGGGCCGGCCGACGGTGCTCGACGGAAAGCTCTGTTGAGGGCCGACGGCACTCCCCGCTACCGGGCCTCCGCCTATGTCTGCGGAGCCCTCGGTGCCGCGGACCCCGAGGCGCTGCGGCGACTCGTGGCGGCCTCGCCCTCCCCGCTGGTCGAGGTGGTGTCGACCGCTGACGTCCGCCTGAGTGCCACCCACCGGCTCCGGGCCTGGGGTGAGGGGGAGCCGACCGGCGGCCACCTCTGGAACGCCCTGGCAGAACCGGGCACGGCCGTCGACTCCGCAGCGGCGGCGGCGAACGGGTGGATGGCGGCCGGTCTGACACGTGAGCCCGGGGCAGCCACGCTGCACACCGACGGTCTGGGTCTCGCGGAGGTCTACACCCGCCGCGTCGGGGACGCGGTCTACTTCGCGACCCGGATCGACCCGCTCACACGGATCGTGGACGCACCCCTCACCCAGGACGAGGACGCCTGGGCGAGCCTGCTCGCCCTCGGCGCCCCGGTCGGTGGGGCCACGCCCTTCGAGGAGATCCGGCGGCTGGGGCCCGCGGAGTCGCTCACGGTCCGGGCGGACGGCCACGTACGCCGGACCACCGGCGAGCCGGACTGGCTCGCGACCGACGGCCACGCACCCGAGCCCGGCGAGGTCGTGGAGCTGCTGCGCGCGGCCATCCCGACCGGGGACGACCTGTCCGTCACGCTCTCGGGCGGCTGGGACTCGCGGCTGCTGGCGGTGCTCGCCGTGGGGGAGTCCCGCGACCGGCTGCAGGCCTGGACCACTGACGCGGACACGGGGAGCGACCTCGACCTGCGCCTCGCCCAGCCGGTGGCGCACGCGCTGGGTGCGGAGCACACGGTGGTCCGGCCGGGGCCGCGGGCCTGGGCCCGGCACGCGCCCGCGGCGCGGCGACGGATGCAGTTCCAGTCGTGGATGCACACCTGGCTGATGCCGCTGGCGGGACGGCTGCACGGCAGCCGGCGTACGGTGCTCGACGGCCTCGCGGGTGACGTTCTCCTCAAGAGCCTGTTCGTCGACCGCGTGATCCTGGACGCCCCCGACCCCGCCGCCGCGCTCTGGCACCGGCTCGGCGGGTGGCGGCTGGACCGCGGGTCGCTGCTGGCCCCCGGCACGGCGGTCGAGATGGCGGCTCGCAGCCGCGACGACGTCCGCGCCCTCGTGGCGCCGTACGCCGGCCACCCCGCCGCGGCCGCGCTCTCTGTCCTCGCCACCCGGACCAGCCGGGTCGTCGCCGCCTCCCCGGTGCTGCTGTTCGGCCCCGAGGTCCCGGTGAGCGTGCCCTTCGTGGACCCCCGCGTCCTGGCCGCGGGCCTGCGCGTGCCCGTCGACCAGAAGCTCGGCGGCGAGTTCTACCGCCGGGTCCTGGCCACGGCCGCTCCGGCCGGCGTCACCGGGCTTCCGTCCACCAACGACGTCGCCACCCCGCGGGCCCCCCGGCGTCGCCGACAGGTCCACCCGGCTGCCATCGCCCGGCTGAGCCGCGAGGTCGGCGCGGACCCCGACGTCGTGCGCCGACTGGGCGAGCCGCTGCGCGCACGCATCGACGAGCCGGCCGCCCTGCGGCGGCTCGTGGCCGGTCGCGCCGCACCCCTGGCCGTGCTGCAGTGGGCCGCCCTGATGGCGCAGTGGCGGTCGGACTACCGCGACGTGCTCGTGGCCTGAGCGCCGCTCAGTCGATCACCCCGCAGGCCACGCGCGCGCCGGCGTCCCCCGTGGCCAGGGTGGCCGCGTCCGGACCCGGGACTCCTGCGGCGGAGTAGCGGGTGGGGATGTTGGCGAGGTTGTCGGGTCCGGCGTGCACCATCACGGCCGAGCCGTCGAGGTCGCGCAGCTCGGCCAGTCCGAACCGGTCGGTGACGAACTGGGCCGAGGCCTCCCCGTCGTCCATCACGAGCAGCGGCGGCATGTCGCCCGCGTGGTTGCCGTGGGTGGTGTCGCCCCCGGTGTAGTGACCGCCGGCGCTGGTGAAGGGTCCGGCCGCGGCGGCCGGGTCGCAGATGCCGATGGCGTGGATGTGGAACCCGTGGAAGCCCGGCGTCAGCGCCTCGGCCCGGCCCTTGACGACGACTGTGTCGCCCGTCTGCTTGAGCGTCACCTTGCCGACCTTGCTCCCGTCGGTGCCCCGCAGGACCACCTGCAGGACCGCGTGCCCGTGGCCGGTCGCGTGCTGGTGGGCGGCACCGGCCCCTGTGGTGCCGCTGCTTCCTGCGGAGCTCGTGGCCGCCGTCGCGGCCGCGGCCGTGCAGAGCACCAGGGCTCCTGCGGCTGCGAGCGTGCGTGATCGCGTACGTGTGAACATCTGTCTTCCCCCTCGCCCGAATGGTCGGTGTCCCGGAGGAGCAGCGGTCGCCGACGGGGTCCGCCCCGCGGGGCGGCCGGTGGCTCCCGGACCTCTCGACGTTCCACCTCCCGGGCGGCCGTGTCAAGGGTCGTCGGCGTCGCGGGCGGTCAGACGCGCAGGCGCAGCGCGTGCAGCCGCTCGTACGCCGGCCGGCAGGCCCCCGCCACCGCGGCGTCGTGGGCGCTGAGGTCGGTCTCGCGGGGACGCCACGCGGCGAAGCCGGTCGAGGCCCGCACCGCGTCGTACCAGTGGGGAGCCCAGACGCCGTCGGAGTCGCGCGGCCCGGCCGGCCAGGAGAGCATCCGGTCGGTGAAGGGGATGCCCAGCCAGTCGCACAGCCACCGCAGGTGCGCCTCGGGGTCGCGCAGGAAGTCGCCGGCGTCGATCACCGGCGGCTGCTCGTCCAGCGCGTCGAGCAGCCACACCTGCTGCAGCAGGCCGATGTCCTCGGGCTCGCAGGCCTCGCGGGACCTCACGTAGGACGCCACCACCTCGGCCGGGTCGCGGACCAGCAGCACGGTCCGGAAGTCGCGCACCCACCCGAGGTCCTGGCCGGCGTCGAGGTGGTGGGTCATGTGCTTGGCGTAGTGGACCGTCCGGCCCTCGGGCAGCGGCTCCCGCAGCTGCGCCACGACCTCGTCGGGGTCGGTCGGCTGCGAGGCGATGACCTCGTCGCGGGCGGGGTGGTCGAGGCCGGTCCGGAGCAGGTACGCCGCGTAGAGCGGCTCGTCGACCACGACCGTGTCGGGCCGGTTCTCCCACGCCCGCATCATCGCCGTGGAGATGTTGCGCGGGCCGGACCACATCGCCACGCGGACGGTCACGGCGCGACCCGTCCGGCGACGTCAGCCGTGACGTGCTCGGCGTACAGGCCCTGCAATCGTTCGACGACGGGTCCGCGGGAGCCCGTGCCGATGGTGCGGCCGTCGACGCTGCGGACCGGGACCAGCCCGGCGAAGGTCCCGGTCACGAACGCCTCCCGCGCGCTGTAGACGTCGGTGAGGCTGAAGGTCGTCTCCCGCGCGGTGATCCCCGCGTCGCGGCACACCTCGAGGACGTTGCCGCGGGTGATCCCGCCGAGGCAGAACCGACCGTCCGAGGTCCAGACCTCGGGCTCCTCGGGCGGACCGAGGACGACGAAGAAGTGCGTGGAGTTGCAGGTGGCCACGAAGCCGTGGGGGTCGAGCATCAGGGCCTCGTCGGCGCCGGCGGTGTAGGCCTGGATGCAGGCGGTGATGTCGTTGAGCTTGCTGTGGGCGTTGAGCTTGGGGTCGAGCGTGTCGGGGGTGGCGCGCCGTACGTGGGTGGTGAACAGGGTGATGCCCTCGGAGACCGTCGCCGGCATCGGTTCCTTGTGCTCGGCGATGATGACGACGGTCGCGGGTCCGATCGTCATCCGCGGGTCCTGGTAGGGCGTCGACTTCACGCCCCGGGTCACCATCAGCCGGACGTGCACGCCGTCGTGCATCCCGTTGGCGGCGAGCGTGTCGTAGAGGGCCCGGGTCAGCTCCTCGCGGGTCATGCCGATGTCGAGCATGATCGCGGTGGCGCCCTGCCAGAGCCGGTCGAGGTGGCGCTCGAGGAACGCGGGGTGCCCGTGGTGCACCCGCAGGCCCTCCCAGACCCCGTCGCCGAGGACGAAGCCGGAGTCGAAGACCGAGACCACCGCCTCGGCGCGCGGTCGTAGCCGGCCGTCGACCCAGACCAGGATCTCGTGGTTGCGCGGGTCGTCCGCGTGGTCGTGGGTGCCGGTGGCCATGGGCCCACCCTAGGACGACGGAAGGCACCTCGCGGGTGCCTCCATCTCCAAGGTATAGCGCCCCCGGGGGCTTGCGGCAAGGCCCCGGTCGAGCCTCACCATGGTGCGTCGTGACCACCGTCTTCGCCCTTCCCGACCGTCTGGCTGCCAAGTCCGATCCAGCGCTGATCGCCGGCGACGAACGCCACTTCGCGGCCATCGACACCTCCCTCGAGCACTCCGTCGCCGACCTCGCCGAGCGCCTCGACGCCGCCCGCAAGCAGGCCGGCGGCACCGGTCAGGCGGCCCTGGACCGCGACCAGGAGGTCCACCGGCTCACGTCCCGGCTGCGCGCCCTGCGCCGGTTCGGGCTGGACCTGTGCCTGGGGCACATGGTCGGTGAGGACGACCCCGAGCCGGTGTACGTCGGCCGCCTCGGGCTCACCGACCGGACGGGTCGCCGGCTCCTGGTCGACTGGCGGTCCCCGGCGGCCGAGCCGTTCTTCGGCGCGACCCACGCCGACCCGATGGGCCTGGTCAGCCGTCGTCGCTACCGCTGGACCCTGGGCCGGATCAGCGACTACTGGGACGAGGTGTTCTCCGCGGAGGGGATGGTGGGCCACACCGCCTCCCTCGACGACCAGTCCGCCTTCATCGCCAGCCTGGGCAGCAGCCGCTCACCGAGGATGCGCGACGTGCTGGGCACCATCCAGTCCGACCAGGACGCCGTCATCCGCGCCGGCTCCCGGGGTGCGCTCGTCGTCGACGGTGGCCCCGGGACCGGCAAGACCGTCGTGGCGCTCCACCGGTCGGCGTACCTCGTCTACTCCGACCCGCGGCTGGGCCACCACCGGGGCGGGGTCCTCTTCGTCGGTCCCCACCAGCCCTACCTCGCCTACGTCTCGGACGTGCTGCCCAGCCTGGGTGAGGAAGGCGTGCAGACCTGCACCCTGCGCGACCTCGTCCCCGAAGGAGCGGCGGCGGGCGAGGAGGACGACCCGGACGTGGCGCGGCTCAAGGCGTCCGCGGCGATGGTGAGCGCGATCGAGCCGGCCGTCCGCCTCTACGAGGAACCGCCCACCGAGGGCATGGAGGTCGAGACACCGTGGGCCGACCTGTGGCTCAGCGCCCGCGACTGGGCCGAGGCCTTCGAGTCGCCCGATCCCGGCACCCCGCACAACCTGGCCCGCGACCAGGTCTGGGAGGAGCTCGTCACCATCCTGCTCGACAAGGTCGACGACGAGGAGGTGCCCGACTCTCTGTTGCGCAAGGCGCTCGCCCAGAACGAGGCGCTCGCCGACACCTTCCGCCGCTCGTGGCCGCTCATCGAGGCGACCGACCTCGTGGGAGACCTGTGGGACGTGCCGGCGTACCTGCGCCGGTGCGCCCCCTGGCTGGCGCCCGAGGACGTGCGGCGGCTGCAGCGAGCCGACCCGCAGGCGTGGACGGTCTCGGACCTGCCGCTCCTCGACGCTGCCCGGTTGCGGCTGGGGGACCCGGGCGCCTCGCGACGGGAACGTCGACGCGCCGCGGCGCTCGCGGCGCAGCGGGAGGAGATGTCCCGGGTGGTGGACCACCTGGTCGCGACCGACAACTCCGAGATGCAGGTGATGTCGATGCTCCGTGTCTCCGACGCCCAGAGCATCATCATCGACGAGAGCACCCTCGAGGCGGCCGACCCGGACCTGCTGGCCGGTCCGTTCGCCCACGTCGTGGTGGACGAGGCGCAGGAGCTGACCGACGCCGAGTGGCAGATGCTGCTCCGTCGCTGCCCCACCCGCAGCCTCACGATCGTCGGTGACCGCGCCCAGGCTCGCCACGGCTTCACCGAGTCGTGGGAGGAACGCCTGGCGCGGATCGGGCTCGACCGGGTCACCGTCGCGACGCTCCGGATCAACTACCGGACGCCGGAGGAGGTGATGGCCGAGGCCGAGCCGGTGATCCGGGCCGCGCTCCCGGACGTCAACGTGCCGACGTCCGTCCGCAGCACCGGCGTCCCCGTGCACCACGGTCCGGTGACCGACCTGCCCGAGGTCCTCGACGCGTGGCTCGAGGAGCACGACGACGGGATCGCCTGCGTCATCGGCGTGGGGGAGCCCGGCGGGACATCGCTCCCGGAGAGCGCTCGCGTGCGGTGGCTGACGCCCGAGCTGGCGAAGGGCCTGGAGTTCGACCTCGTCGTCCTGCTCGACCCGGACACGTTCGGCTCCGGTGTCGAGGGAGCCGTCGACCGGTACGTCGCGATGACGCGCGCCACCCAGCGCCTGGTGGTCCTCACCGGTGCTCGCGGGTGACCTGGGGTCAGGCGGCGCGCCGGGCGATCGGGTTGCCGCACCGGGGGCAGTGCCGGCCCGAGCAGGTTTCCAGCGGCTGGCCGCACGGGCAGGTGTCGAGGGTTCGCGACTCGGTCGCGTCGGCGAGGTGCAGCGTGGCCCAGGCGTGTCGTTCACCGGTCATCGTCGTCACCTTCCTCCGGTAGTCGTTCGGTGCGCCGGGCCCAGAGGATTGGACCCGCTGCGTGGGGCAGACTCATCGGCGTGAGCCAGCCCGACGCCCGCCCGGTCGCCGATGCGCTCGTCATGGTCGACGTCCAGCGCGGGCTCGTCTCCGGGCCGCACGCTGTCGGGGGCGCCGAGCCCTTCCTCGACCGTGTCTCCGCGGTGCTGCGCGCCGCCAGGGCCGCCGGCGCGACGGTCGTCCACCTGCAGGACGAAGGCACCGACGAGGGTTCCCTGATCCCGAGGGGGTCGGTCGGCTGGGAGCTGGCCCTGCCGGTGCGCCAGGACGAGGTGGTGGTGCAGAAGGCCCGCGACGACGGCTTCGACAGCACCGACCTCGAGGCGACCCTCCGACGAGCGGGCGCGACCCGGCTGTGCCTGGTCGGGATCCAGTCGGAGATGTGTGTCGCGGGCACGGCTCGCGGGGCCCTGGCCCGCGGCTACACCGTCGTGCTGCCGCGCGACACGCACACGACGTACGACGTCCCCGCCGACGGCGCCGCTCCGGCGGTGCCGGCGCGCCTCGTGGCCCGGGTCGCCGAGTGGTCGTTGGGTGACGGCGTGGTGGCACCGGACCGGGCCTCGGAGGTGGAGTTCGTCGGGGCACAGGGCTGATCCGGGCGACGTCTCGGGGGGCGCGGTGGGTTGCGCTGGGTCATTGGGTCCGGACGTGTGGGCGTCTGGTCCCAGCGCGCCGCTCGCGAAACTCGATCGACCGGCCACGCACCGCGACCTAGGATGGACCCACCATGTGGATCCCTGCCTGACCCGACTCGCGTCCGCGGCCCCGCCCGGCGAGTCCCGTCCAGACCTCCGGACAGGCCCTCCCATGACCGCACCCCTGCAGCCCCTCGTCGTCTCCGACCTCACCGTCGGCTTCCGTGACCGCACCGTCCTGCGCGGCGTCGACCTGCTCGCCCAGCCCGGGCGGCGGATCGGCCTCGTGGGGGAGAACGGCGTCGGCAAGTCCACCCTGCTCCGCGCCGTGGCCGGGCGACTCCCGTCGCGGGCGGTCGTCACCGGGACGATCGAGGCACCGGCAGACCTCGTGCACCTCGGGCAGGAGCCCCCGTTCCCGGACGGGGCGACCGTGGCGGAGGTCCTGGAGGCGACCCTCCGGCCGCTGAGGCAGGCGGTGCGCGACGTGGAGGAGCTCGCGGCACGACTCCCCGGTGCCGAGGAGGCGTACGCCGCCCGGCTCGACTGGGCGCTGGCCCAGGACGCCTGGGACGCCGACCGGCGCGCCGAGGTGGCCGCCCACCGGCTCGGCCTCGAACGGATCGACCCCGGTCGCCGGGTGGGCACGCTGTCAGGAGGACAGCGGACACGGCTCGCGCTGGCCACGATGATGACGACCCGGCCGACCTGCCTGCTGCTCGACGAGCCCACCAACCACCTCGACGACGAGGCGATCGACCTGCTCTCCGGCTTCCTGCGCGACCTGCCCGGTGTGGTGCTCCTCGCAAGCCACGACCGGGTGCTGCTCGACGACGTCGCGACCGACCTCGTCGACCTCGACCCGACCGTCGACACGGCGGACGGCCGGGGGAGTCGCAGGTTCGGCGGCGGGTGGAGCGCGTACGAGGCTCACCGGCGGGAGGCCCGACGGCGGTGGGAGGAGACCTGGGAGGCGCAGCAGGAGGAGCTCGGCCGGCTCCGCGCCGCCACCCGCATCGGCGCCGGGGCGATCGCCCACGGCCGGGGACCACGCGACAACGACAAGTTCGTCCACGCCTTCAAGGGAGCGCGCGTCGACCAGGCGCTGGCCCGTCGGAAGAAGCAGGCTCACCGCCAGCTCGAGGTCGCCGAGCGGGAGCAGGTGCGCAAGCCGCCCGTACCCCTCCGGCTCCGGACACCGCTGACCGGGTCAGGAGCGACCGGGCGGATCGCCCTGGTCCGCGACCTCCACGTGGCCGGCCGGCTTCACTTGGACCGGCTCGACCTCGCCGCCGGTGAGCACCTGCTGGTCACCGGTGCCAACGGTGCGGGCAAGTCCACCCTGCTCGGCGTGCTCGCCGGGCGGCTGGCCCCCACGACGGGCACCGTGCAGGTGGCAGCACGTCGGGTGGCCGAGCTCGCCCAGGACGTGTCCTTCGCCGACCCGCGCCTCGGAGCCGAGCGGACCTACCGGCGGGAGGCGGGTGACGAGGTCGCGGACCTCGCGCCGCTGCAGTCGCTCGGGCTGCTGCATCCCCGCGACCTGGGGCGACCCGTCGGACTGCTCTCGGTCGGCCAGCGACGCCGGCTGGCGCTGGCGGTCGCGGTCGCCGCGGCGCCGGACCTGCTGCTGCTCGACGAGCCGACCAACCACGTCTCCCTGGCGCTGGCCGGGGAGCTGGAGGAGGCCCTGGCGGCCAGCCCCGGGGCGGTCGTCGTGGCCACCCACGACCGGTGGCTGCGCCGCCGCTGGGACGGGGGAGTGGTCCCGCTCAGCCCCGCGAGTGCACCCTGACGTCGTTGCGCGCACCGCGGTCGCGGACCTCGGTCACGCCGACCCTCACCCGCACCTGGTTGCGGTCACCGGTCACGGCGACCTCCTCGAGCCGGCGGAAGGAGGCGACCGTGCGGTCGCCGGCGAGCTCGGCCCGGAAGCCCGTGCCCGCGCGGACCGTGTGGCCGGAACCCTCGACCCGGAGGATGCTGACCTGGTCGGCGCGCAACGTGGCTCCGGAGCGGCCCAGGCGGGCCGACTCGACGAGGCCGTCGACGTCGACGACCGAGCGGGGGGACGCGAGGCGCAGCCGCTGGACCGACACCGGGCGCACGTCGTGACCGCGGCCGCGGACCACGAGCTCGGCGACGGGCTTGGCCACGATCGTGTTGCCGCGGCCGGCGACCACCAGACGTACGGCGGTCGGCATCGACACCGTGGCGTCGTCGGCGGTGACGCGCACCAGCCCGCAGTTCCCGTCGAGGTCGTAGGTCACGTCGTCCCACGCGAGCGTGACCGGGCCGCTGGAGCAGTCGACAGGGATCGCGAGGGTCGCGCGGGCCGGGACGACCGCGGTCGTGGTCGCGGCGAGCAGTCCGGCGGCGACGGCGGCCAGCACGGCGGTGGTGAGGCGGGCGGACGGGCGGAGCGGGCGGGGCACGGAGCACCTCCGGATCGATGGCGTACTGACGGTACGTACTGTCAGTATGCCGAGATCGTGCCCGGCTGTCGTGCTCCGGCGCGGTGACCTCACCCACACCCGGGTGGCTCGCCGGAGGTCAGGCCTCGGTGGCCTCGGTCAGCGGCGCAGCGTCCTCGCCGCCGAGCAACAACGCGTACGTGATCCCGGCGACGGCCCCACCGATCAGGGGAGCCAGCCAGAACGCCCACAGCTGCAGGATCGGGTCAGGACCGGCGAAGAGGGCGGGGCCGGTGGACCGGGCCGGGTTCACCGAGGTGTTGCTCACCGGGATGCTGATCAGGTGGATCAGGGTGAGCCCCAGGCCGATCGCGATCGGGGCGAAGCCCTTGGGAGCACGGGTGTCGGTGGCGCCCAAGATGATGTAGAGGAAGAACGCGGTGAGCAGGACCTCGATGACCAGCACCGACAGGAGCGAGTAGCCGCCCGGCGAGCGGTCGCCGTAGCCGTTGGTGGCGAAGCCCGACTCCTCGGCGCTGAAGCCGGCCACCCCGTCGGCGACCACCCACAGCACCGCGGCCGCGGCGACGGCCGCGGCCACCTGCGTGATCACGTAGGACGGCACGTCCTTCCAGGCGAAGCGGCGCGCCGCGGCGAGCCCGACGGTGACCGCCGGGTTGAAGTGCCCGCCGCTGACGTGGCCGACGGCGTAGGCCATCGTCAGCACCGTGAGGCCGAAGGCGATCGCCACGCCGAGGTACCCGACGCCGACGTCCGGCACCCCGGCAGCCAGGACCGCGGTGCCACACCCCCCGAAGACCAGCCAGAACGTGCCGAGGAACTCGGCTCCCAGTCGCTGCGTCACCGTGTGTTCCCGCATGACACGTCTCCCCTGTGCGTGAGGCGATCCCTGCGGTCATCGTCCTCCTCGAGCCGTGCGGAGGGAAGAGGCACGACCGCTGTCCGCGGGGCCGCCCCTCTGGCAGACTCGTCTCACGTATCCCAGACCGGAGGTGGCGCCATGCGCACCCGTTTCCTCCTCGGCACCGCGCTCACGGCGCTCCTCTTCCCGATGCTGGCCGCCTGTGGCGGCGACAGCGCCGACGACTCCGGCGGCGACGAGCCTGCCGCGTCGGGCGAGGGCGTGTGTGCGGGCGAGACCACCGACCTCCTCGCCGAGATCTGCGAGGAGGGGGTGCTCACGGTCTCCACGGACCCGGCGTACCCGCCGCAGTCCCGGCTGAACGAGCAGACAGGTGACTACGAGGGCTTCGACATCGACGTCGCCACCGAGATCGCCAGCCGGCTCGGCGTCGAGGTCGCGTGGGAGACCCCCGCGTGGGACGTGATCACCGCCGGCAGCTGGAACGGTCGCTGGGACACGACGGTGGGCTCGATGACGCCCACCAACGACCGGCAGGAGGTGCTCTTCTTCACCGAGCCCTACAACTACGTCCCTGCCGTGGTCGTGGTCGGGGCCGACAACGACGACGTCTCCGACATCAGCACCGACCTCGACGGCGCGGCCATCGGGGTCTGCACCGGGTGCACCTACGACCAGTTCCTCAACAAGGAGCTCGACATCGAGGGCTACACCTTCGACTTCGTCATCGACGACGCCGAGGTCTCCGGCTACGACACCGACACCACCGCGCTGCAGGACCTCGCCAACGGTCGGCTCGACGCGGTGATCACCTCGGTCACGACCGCGCAGGGCTACATCGACGAGGGGAACCCCGTGAAGATCGTGGGGGAGCCGGTCTTCAACGAACCCCTCGCGGTGGGCTTCGACCGGAGCGCCGACCCGTCCTCGGAGAGCCTCTACGAGGCGGTCGACGGGATCGTCGCCGAGATGCACGAGGACGGCACCCTCTCCGCCCTGGCGGAGGAGTGGTACGGCCTCGACACCACCAAGCAGGAGTGACGACGCGCATCGTGGACGGGGGGAAGGGGCGCGACGAGGCGCCATGAGCGACGTCTGGGAACGGGTGCAGCTCGCGTCCGCACGGGTGCCCTTCCGGGTGAAGACCGGCGCCGTCTGGGTCGTGCTCTTCGCGCTGCTGGGCTTCTTCGGCAACGCCGCCGGCTTCGACGTGCAGTGGATCCGCGACAACATCCGCTACATCCTCGGCGGGCTGCCCTACACGGCCGCCATCGCCGTGGGCGGCATCGCGCTCGCGATCGTGATGGCGCTGCTCGGCGCCCTGGCGCGGCTCTCGCGCAACCCGGTCCCGTTCGCCGTCGCCGGGTTCTACGTCTCGTTCTTCCGGGGCACGCCGCTGATCGTGCAGATGTTCCTGATCTACCTGGCGCTGCCCCCGGTCGGGCAGAACCTCGCCGAGAAGTACACCTGGCTGCCCGAGGGCTTCGACCAGGCGCTGATCCTCGAGGCCGCGACCGCCGGCACCATCGCCCTCGGCCTCAACTACGGCGCCTACATGACCGAGATCTTCCGGGCCGGCATCCAGTCGGTCGCGGGCGGCCAGGGCGAGGCCGCCGACGCGCTCGGGATGACGTACGGCCAGAAGATGCGCAAGGTGGTGCTGCCGCAGGCGTTCCGGGTGATCATCCCGCCGACCGGCAACGAGTTCATCGCGATGATGAAGGACACCGCCCTGGTGTCGTTCCTCGGGGTGACCGCGGCCAGCGCCGAGATCTTCCGCCGCTCCCAGCTGGTCGGCAAGGCGGACTTCAAGAACCTCGAGGCCTACATCGCCGTCGCCCTCGTCTACTGGGGCCTCACCGTGCTGTTCACGTTCTTCCAGACCCGGCTCGAGGCTCGCGTGGGCCGGGGCTACGACCGTGCCCACGTGGCGCGGGCGATGCAGGCGGCCGGCGAGCACGGCCAGCCGCACGGCGGCGGAGTGCCGGGATGAGCGACCGCGACGTCGTGGTCCGGCTGGACGGCCTGCACAAGAGCTTCGGGCGGCTGGAGGTCGTCCGTGGCGTGGACATGGAGGTGCACCGCGGCGAGGTGGTCGTGGTCTTCGGACGCTCGGGGTCCGGCAAGTCCACGGTGCTGCGCTGCGTGAACTTCATCGACGACCCCAGCGCGGGATCCGTCGAGGTCGCCGGCATCCGGCTGGAGGGCGGGCACCGGACCCGGCGCAAGCGCGAGCAGATCCGCCAGCTCCGGCTGCACGTCGGGATGGTCTTCCAGCAGTTCAACCTGTTCCCGAACATGACGGTCCTCGACAACGTCACCTGCGCACCGCGCTGCGCCGGACGCGGCACCGGTGACGAGATCGTCGAGCGGGCCCGGGACCTGCTCGACCGGGTCGGCCTGTCCGACAAGGCGGAGGAGCACCCGATCCGGCTCTCCGGCGGCCAGCAGCAGCGGGTGGCGATCGCGCGGGCGCTGGCCATGGAGCCCGACGTGATGCTGTTCGACGAGCCGACCTCGGCCCTCGACCCCGAGCTCACCGGCGAGGTGCTGGCGGTGATGAAGTCGCTCGCCACCGAGATGCGGATGACGATGATCGTGGTGACCCACGAGATGGGCTTCGCCCGCGAGGTCGCGGACCGGATGGCGTTCTTCCACGAGGGCCGGATCCTCGAGCAGGGCCCGCCCGACCAGCTGATCACCTCGCCGGCCCACCCGGAGACGCGCGCCTTCCTGGACGCGGTGCTCTGACCACGTGGCGGGTGACCGGTGGGGCGGGCCGGTGCGCTGATAGGGTCGGCCACGCTCGACATCCTTTA
Source organism: Nocardioides euryhalodurans (assembly GCF_004564375.1). Taxonomy (NCBI): domain Bacteria; kingdom Bacillati; phylum Actinomycetota; class Actinomycetes; order Propionibacteriales; family Nocardioidaceae; genus Nocardioides; species Nocardioides euryhalodurans. The sequence goes on along the minus strand of NZ_CP038267.1, from coordinate 633,437 downwards.
ACGATCCGTCCCGTGAGGCGGAGAAGGAGGTACGACGCGTGTCCCTGTCTGCACCCAGTGCACAGCACGCTCCCACGCCGGCCCTGCTGGTCCTCGAGGACGGCCGCACCTTCCGCGGCGAGTCCTACGGCGCTCCCGGGGAGACCTTCGGCGAAGCGGTCTTCTCCACCGGCATGACCGGCTACCAGGAGACGCTCACCGACCCCAGCTACCACCGCCAGGTGGTCGTGATGACGGCTCCCCACGTCGGCAACACTGGAATGAACGACGAGGACATGGAGTCCTCGCGGATCTGGGTGAGCGGGTACGTCGTCCGCGACCCCGCCCGGATCCCCTCCAGCTGGCGTTCCCGCCGCACCCTCGACGACGCGCTGCGTGAGCAGGGCGTGGTCGGCATCGCGGGGGTCGACACCCGCGCGCTCACCCGTCACCTCCGGGAACGGGGCGCGATGCGGGTCGGGATCTCCACCACCGAGTCCGACCCCGAGGCCCTCCTGGCACGGGTCCGCGGATCCGGCGAGATGGCGGGTGCCAACCTCTCCGAGGCGGTCTCGACGGGGGAGGCGTACGTCGTCCCCGCTGTGGGCGAGAAGCGGTTCACCGTCGCCGCGGTCGACCTCGGCATCAAGGCCAACACCCCGCGGATGATGGCCGAGCGCGGCATCGAGGTGCACGTGCTGCCTGCGACGGCCACGCTCGAGCACGTGCAGGCGATCTCGCCCGACGGGCTGTTCTTCTCCAACGGCCCGGGCGACCCGGCTGCGACGACCGCGCAGGTCGAGCTGCTGCAGGGGGCGCTCGCGGCCGGCATCCCGTACTTCGGGATCTGCTTCGGCAACCAGCTCTTCGGCCGTGCGCTCGGCTTCGGCACCTACAAGCTGAAGTACGGCCACCGCGGGATCAACCAGCCGGTGATGGACCGCACCACCGGCAAGGTCGAGGTGACCGCCCACAACCACGGCTTCGCGGTGGACGCCCCGCTCGAGGGCAGCACCGCGACGCCCCACGGCGTGGCGACCGTCAGCCACGTCTGCCTCAACGACGACGTCGTCGAGGGGCTCGAGCTGCGTGACGAGGCCGGCGCGCTGCGCGCCTTCTCCGTCCAGTACCACCCGGAGGCCGCGGCCGGACCGCACGATGCCGCCTACCTCTTCGACCGGTTCACCGACCTGATGGAGGCCGCCCGATGACGCAACGGTTGAGATGGGCCGCTGCAACCGTCGAGGTGGGCTTGCGCAACGTCTTGGGCGTTGCAGGGGCCCATCTCAACGTCCCGGTCTCCCGGAGCAGGGCGCGTCAGGGAAGGAGCGTGGCTGATGCCGCGGCGGGATGACATCCAGTCCGTGCTGGTGATCGGGTCCGGCCCGATCGTGATCGGGCAGGCCTGCGAGTTCGACTACTCCGGCACCCAGGCCTGCCGCGTGCTGCGCGCGGAGGGGCTGCGGGTCGTGCTGGTCAACTCCAACCCGGCCACGATCATGACCGACCCGGAGTTCGCCGACGCGACGTACGTCGAGCCGATCACCCCCGAGTTCGTCGAGAAGGTGATCGAGAAGGAGCGACCCGACGCGCTGCTCGCCACGCTGGGCGGGCAGACCGCCCTCAACACCGCCATCGCCCTCGACGAGAGCGGCGTGCTGGAGAAGTACGGCGTGGAGCTGATCGGCGCCTCGATCGAGGCGATCAACCGCGGCGAGAACCGCGAGTCGTTCAAGCGCATCGTGGAGAAGCTCGGTGGCGAGGTGGCGACGTCGGTCATCTGCCACACCATGGAGGACCTGCTCGCCGGTGCCGACCAGCTCGGCTACCCGCTGGTGGTCCGGCCCTCGTTCACGATGGGCGGCTCCGGCTCCGGCATGGCCTACGACGAGACCGACCTGCGCCGCATCGGCGGCGGCGGGCTCGCGGCCTCGCCGACCAGCGAGGTGCTCCTCGAGGAGTCGATCCTCGGCTGGAAGGAGTACGAGCTCGAGGTGATGCGCGACCGCGCCGACAACGTCGTGATCGTCTGCTCGATCGAGAACGTCGACCCCATGGGCGTCCACACCGGCGACTCGATCACGGTCGCGCCCGCGATGACGCTCACCGACCGCGAGTACCAGCACCTGCGCGACCTCTCGATCGGCATCATCCGCGAGGTCGGCGTCGACACCGGTGGCTGCAACATCCAGTTCGCCGTGAACCCCGAGGACGGCCGGGTGGTCGTCATCGAGATGAACCCGCGGGTCTCGCGCTCCAGCGCCCTGGCCTCCAAGGCGACCGGCTTCCCGATCGCCAAGATCGCGGCGAAGGTCGCCATCGGCTACACCCTCGACGAGATCCCCAACGACATCACCCGGGAGACGCCGGCGAGCTTCGAGCCCGCCCTGGACTACGTCGTGGTCAAGGTGCCGCGGTTCGCCTTCGAGAAGTTCCCCGGCGCCGACCCGACGCTGACCACCCACATGAAGTCGGTGGGCGAGGCGATGGCGATCGGGCGCAACTTCACCGAGGCGCTGCAGAAGGCGCTGCGCAGCCTGGAGAGCACGGACGCGCCCTTCGACTGGAGCCACCGTCACGTCGACCTCGACAAGCAGCGGCTGCTGGCGGAGGCGGCCACGCCCCACGACGGCCGGCTGCGGGTCGTCATGGACGCGATCCGGGCCGAGGCGACCCCCGACGAGGTGCACGCCGCCACCGGGATCGATCCGTGGTTCGTCGACCAGCTGTGCCTCCTGAACGAGGTCGCGCAGGCGCTGATCAACGCTCCCGAGCTGACGCCGGACCTGCTGCGCCTGGCCAAGCGGCACGGGTTCTCCGACCCGCAGCTGGGGCGGATCCGTGACATGAGCGAGGCGGTCGTCCGAGGCGTACGCCACGCGCTCGGCATCCGGCCGGTCTACAAGACCGTCGACACCTGTGCTGCGGAGTTCGCTGCCCAGACGCCGTACCACTACAGCTCCTACGACGAGGAGACCGAGGTCGAGCCGCGGGACCGGGCGGCCGTCGTGATCCTCGGGTCGGGGCCGAACCGGATCGGCCAGGGCATCGAGTTCGACTACTCGTGCGTCCACGCCTCGCTGGCGCTGAGCGAGGCCGGCTACGAGACGGTCATGGTCAACTGCAACCCCGAGACGGTCTCGACCGACTACGACACCTCCGACCGGCTCTACTTCGAGCCGCTCACCCTGGAGGACGTGCTCGAGGTCGTGCACGCCGAGCGGGCCGCCGGCCCGATCGCCGGCGTGATCTGCCAGCTGGGCGGCCAGACCCCGCTGGGGCTGGCGCAGGGGCTGGCCGACGCCGGTGTGCCCATCGTCGGGACCACGCCGGAGGCGATCCACCTCGCCGAGGAGCGTGGCGCCTTCGGCCGGGTGCTCGCCGAGGCCGGGCTCCCGGCGCCCAAGCACGGCATGGCCGCCTCCTTCGAGGAGGCCCAGGGGATCGCCCACGAGGTGGGCTACCCCGTGCTCGTCCGCCCGTCGTACGTCCTGGGCGGCCGCGGGATGGAGATCGTCTACGACGACGGCGCACTCGAGTCCTACATCGGTCGCGCGACCGCGATCAGCCCGGAGCGGCCGGTGCTGGTCGACCGGTTCATCGACGACGCGGTCGAGATCGACGTGGATGCGTTGTACGACGGCCACGAGCTCTACCTCGGGGGCGTCATGGAGCACATCGAGGAGGCCGGTATCCACTCGGGCGACTCCTCGTGTGCGCTGCCGCCGATCACGCTCGGCGCGACCGAGATCCGCCGGATCCGCGAGGCGACCGAGGCGATCGCGCGCGGCGTGGGCGTACGGGGACTGATCAACATCCAGTTCGCGCTCGGCTCCGACGTGCTCTACGTCCTCGAGGCCAACCCGCGCGCCTCGCGCACCGTGCCGTTCGTCTCCAAGGCCACCGCGGTGCCGCTGGCCAAGGCGGCGGCCCGGGTGATGCTGGGCGAGTCGATCGCCTCGTTGCGCAGCGCGGGCGTGCTGGCCGCCGAGGGGGACGGTGGCGACCTGCCGCCCGACGCCCCGATCGCGGTCAAGGAGGCGGTGATGCCCTTCAACCGCTTCAAGACGCCCGACGGTCAGACCGTCGACACGGTGCTCGGCCCCGAGATGCGCTCCACGGGCGAGGTGATGGGCTTCGACCGCATCTTCGGCCGCGCCTTCGCCAAGTCGCAGGCGGCGGCCTATGGTCCGCTGCCCACGAGCGGCCGGATGTTCGCGAGCATGGCCAACCGCGACAAGCGGACCATGATCTTCCCGATCAAGCGGCTCGCCGACCTCGGTTTCGAGGTGCTGGCGACCCAGGGGACGGCCGAGGTGCTGCGGCGCAACGGCATCGACGCCCGGGTCGTTCGCAAGCACTTCGAGGGAACCGGTCCGGCGGGCGAGCCGACCACCGTGCAGCTGATCGCGGACGGCGAGATCGACCTCATCGTCAACACCCCGGCCGGCACGGGCACCGGAGGGTCGGCGCGGACCGACGGCTACGAGATCCGGACTGCCGCCGTGCTGGCCAACGTCCCCTGCATCACGACCGTGCAGGGCCTCGGCGCGGCGGTGCAGGGCATCGAGGCCATGCGCGCCGGCCAGATCGGGGTGCGCTCGCTCCAGGACTGGGCACGCCTCGGTGGCTGAGCTGGTCCAGGTCCGCGTGCCGTGCGCTGGACCGGTGGTCGAGGTGCGAGCCGCGCCGGTGGTCGAGGTGCGAGCGCAGCGAGCCTCGAGACCCCTGCACCCGTGCCGGGCGTTGACCACGGTGGTCCGGGCACGGCCCCCGGTTACGGGGTCTCGAGGCTCAGGCCCGCGGGGCCTTCGCACCTCGACCTCCGGGCGGGGCCTGAGTACCTCGACCTCCGGCGGTGGCACCAGATGACGGCGTACGACCTGCTCTTCCGGCACGCACTGACCCGGATCGACCCCGAGCGCGCCCACCACCTCGGGTTCGCGGGCGTCCGCGCCGCACGGCCGGTGCTCGGGCGGTTGTCCCGGCCCGGGCGGCCGGTCACCGCGATGGGGATCACCTTCCCCAACGCGCTCGGGCTGGCGGCCGGCTTCGACAAGAACGCCGTCGGGATCGACGGCCTGGCCGCGCTCGGCTTCGGCCACGTCGAGGTCGGGACCGTCACCGGCCGACCCCAGCCGGGCAACCCGAAGCCGCGGCTCTTCCGCCTCCCCGACGACCACGCGGTCGTCAACCGGATGGGCTTCAACAACGACGGCGCCGCCGTGGTCTCGCAGCGGCTGGCCGCCTGGCGCAGCGGCGACCGGCCCCGGCCGGTGCTGGGGGTGAACATCGGCAAGACCAAGCTCGTGCCCGACGACGACCAGGCGGCGGTCGAGGCCGACCACGTCACGAGCGCCACGCTGCTGGCGCCGTACGCCGACTACCTCGTCGTCAACGTCTCCTCGCCCAACACCCCGGGGCTGCGCGACCTGCAGTCCGTCGAGCGGCTCGGGCCGCTGCTCGACGCCGTGCGTGCGGCCGCGGACCGGTCGACACCCGAGCGCCGGGTCCCGCTGCTGGTCAAGATCGCGCCCGACCTGGCCGACGACGACGTGCTGGCGGTGGCCGACCTCGCCCTCGACCGCGGCCTGGACGGCGTGATCGCGACCAACACCACGATCTCCCGGGACGGACTCCGCAGCGACCCGGCGGCGGTGGCCGCGATCGGCGCCGGCGGGCTGTCGGGTCGGCCGCTGCGAGAGCGGGCCACCGAGGTGGTCCGGATGCTGCGGGAGCGGGTCGGCCCCGACCTCACCCTGATCGGGGTCGGCGGACTCACCACCGTCGAGGACGCCAGGGCCAGGCTCGACGCCGGCGCCACGCTGTTGCAGGCGTACACCGCCTTCGTCTACGAGGGCCCTCTCTGGCCGCGCCGGATCCTGCGGGGCCTGCCGTGAGCGCACCGGCCCCCGAACGGACGCCCCTGCACGTGACGGGCGAGCTGCTCGCGAGCCGCCGCATCGGCGCCCACCACCACCTGACCCTGGTCGCGCCCGGGATCGCCGAGCGGTTCCGCCCGGGGACCTTCGTGGCCCTCGACACCGGACCCGAGCGGCTGGCCCGACGCGCGTTCTGGATCCACAAGGTCAAGACCACCGGCGGCTACGGCGCCACCCTCGAGCTGGTCGTGGAGGCGCGCGGGGCCGGCACCGAGTGGCTGGTCTCCCAGCCGGCCGGCACCCGGCTCGCCGTCACCGGGCCGCTCGGCCGGGCGTTCTCGCTGCCCCGGGAGACCGTGCCCTGCCTGCTCGTGGGGGAGGGCTACGCCGCGGCTCCGCTGTTCCCGCTCGCCGAACGGCTGCGCGAGCGCGACTGCGCGGTGAGCCTCCTGGTCGCGGGGGAGGACGAGGCCCACCTGCTCTCGGCGCTGGAGGCCCGCCGCTCGGCCCGGTCGGTGACGGTGGTGACCCGGGACGGCACGGTCGGCCAGCGGGGCAGCGTCGCCGACGTGGTCGACGAGGTGCTGCAGCGCTCGGGTGCTGCGGTCGTCTACGCCGCCGGCAGCACCCCGACCCTCCACGCCGTGGCGCAGGCGGCCGAGCGAGCCGGCGCGTGGAGCCAGGTGGCGTTGGAGCAGCCGCTCACGTGCGCGACCGGCCTGTGCGGCGGCTGCCCGGTGCCGGTCGTGGGCGAGAGCGGCTCGGCGAGGCTGGTGCGAGCCTGCGCCGACGGCCCCGTGCTGCGCGGTGACCGGGTCCTCTGGGACCAGCTGGCGGGTGCCTCGTGACCCTCGCCCTGACCAGCCCCGTCATGGTCGCCTCCGGCTGCGGCGGGACCGGCCGCGAGCTGGCGGCGTACGGCGCCCTCGCCGACCTGGGCGGCTTCGTCACCCGGTCGATCACGATCGCGCCCCGCGCGGGCGGCCCCGCACCGCGGATCCTGGAGACCCCGTCCGGGCTGGTCCACGCCGTGGGCCTGCAGAACCCCGGCATCGACCAGTTCCTCGCCCTCGAGCTCCCGTGGCTGCTCCAGGAGGGCGCGCGCGTCTTCGTCTCGGTCGTCGGCCGGTCGCTCGGTGAGTACGGCGAGCTCGCCCGCCGGCTCGGGCGGACCCCCGGCATCGCCGGCGTCGAGGTCAACCTCTCCGCGCCCGACGTCGAGGACGGCAGCGTGTTCGACGCGCGCGAGCCCTTCCACGCGGCCTCGGTCGTGGCCGCCGTCCACCGAGACCTGCCGCGCGGCACCCCGGTCCTGGCCAAGCTGCGCACCGACGTGCTGCGCGTCGCCGAGGTGGCTCGGGCGGTGCTCGACGCCGGCGCCGACGCGGTGGTCGTCGGCAATGCGCTCCCCGCGGCGATGCCAGACGGACGGCCGGCGGGGCTGAGCGGGCCCGCGACCGGGCCGCTGGCGCTGCGTTGCCTGACCGAGGTCGTGGCTGCCGCTCCGGGGGCGACCGTGGTCGCCAGCGGTGGGATCGCCACCGTCGACGACGTCCGTAGCGCGCTGCGCAACGGCGCGACCGCTGTCCAGGTCGGCACCGCCCTGCTCCACGACCCCACGACCGCCCACCGGCTGCACGCCGGGATCGGAGAGGATGAGGCATGACCAGCGAGACCTTCGGGGCCCGCGTCCACCACGCCCTGGCCACCCGCGGCCAGTTCTGCGTCGGCATCGACCCCCACGCCGGGCTTCTCGCCCAGTGGGGGCTCCCTGACGACGTGTCCGGCCTGGAGCGGTTCGCGATGACGGTGGTCGAGGCGGTGGCGCCCAGCGCGTCGGTCGTCAAGCCGCAGTCGGCGTTCTACGAGCGCTTCGGCAGCCGCGGCGTCGCCGTCCTCGAGCGGGTCATCGCCGAGTCCCGTGCGGCAGGCGCCCTGGTCCTCCTCGACGTGAAGCGCGGCGACATCGGGTCCACCACCCAGGCGTACGCCGACGCCTACCTCGACCCCGCCTCGCCGCTCGCCGCCGACGCGATCACCGCCAGCCCCTACCTCGGTTTCGGCTCCCTCGACCCGATGGTCGACACGGCCCGCCGCCACGGCGCCGGCGTCTTCGTGCTCGCGCTGACCTCCAACAAGGAGGGGCCGGAGGTGCAGCACGCGCGTGCCGACGACGGCGGGACGGTCGCCGGAGGGGTGCTGCGCCGGCTGGGCGAGCTCAATGCCGGGGCCGAGCCGCTCGGCAGCTTCGGCGCCGTCGTCGGCGCGACCATTGGGGAGACCGACGAGTCCTTCGCCATCAACGGCCCGCTGCTCGCACCCGGCTTCGGCGCCCAGGGCGGCACCCCGGCCGACCTGCGCCGGATCTTCGGGAGCGCGGCCGGCGCGGTGCTGGCCAGCTCCTCCCGGGAGGTGCTGCGGCTCGGTCCGGAACCGCAGGCGATGACCGACGCCGTACGCCGCGGCAACGACGAGCTCGCCGAGGCGCTCGCGTGAGGCGTGCCGCCTGGGCAGCGGCGGCGTTGCTGCTGCCGCTCGGCGCGGCGTGCAGCAGCGACCAGGAGGTCTACTGCGAGGCGGTGCGCGACCAGCAGACCCGGCTCAGCGACATCCTGGCCGGGGGAGAGCCCGACGCCCTGCTGCGGGCGCTGCCGGCCTACCGCCAGCTGCAGCAGGCGGCCGTGTCCGACATCCGCGACGACTGGGCGGTCGTCGTGGACGCCCTGGAGGACCTCGACCAGGCGCTCACCGACGCCGGCGTCGACCCTGCGACGTACGACCCGGCGAAGCCGCCGGCAGGGGTCACGGAGGAGCAGCGGGCCGCGATCGAGCGTGCCGCGGCGGGCCTGCTCGACCCGCGCACCGAGGAGGCCTTCGCCGCCGTCGACCAGCAGGCCAGGGACGTCTGCGGCACTCCCCTGAACCAGTGAGGGAGAGCACCACCGCGACGCGCCCGCCCGATTGCCGCGGGACTCGCTCCGTGACTAGATTGGGCCGCTGACCGCCGACGTCCCTTCCAAAGGAACAACTGACCCGTGGCACTGCCTCCCCTCACACCCGAACAGCGTGCCGCGGCGCTCGAGAAGGCTGCGGCCTCCCGGCGGGAACGAGCCGAGGTGAAGAACCGCCTCAAGCACTCCGGAGCCTCGATCGCGGACGTGCTCAGCGAGGGCGAGCACAACGAGGTCATCGGCAAGATGCGGGTCCTCGACCTGCTGCAGGCGATGCCCGGCCTCGGCAAGGTGCGGGCCCGGCAGCTGATGGAGCGGCTCGGGATCGCGGAGAGCCGCCGGGTGCGCGGACTGGGGGCCAAGCAGGTGGCCGCGCTGCACCGGGAGTTCACCCCGCGGGAGTCCGACGGACGTGAGTGAGTCCGGCCGGCGACCGTCGCGGCTGGTCGTGCTCGCCGGGCCCACCGCGGTCGGCAAGGGCACCGTCGCCGCCGCGGTCCGCGAGCAGCACCCCGAGGTCTGGATCTCGGTCTCGGCGACCACCCGCCCGGCGCGTCCGGGTGAGGTCGACGGCGTCCACTACCGGTTCGTCTCCGACGCCGATTTCGACCGGATGGTCGGTGAGGGCGCGCTCCTCGAGTGGGCCACCGTCCACCAGGTCGCCCGCTACGGCACGCCGCGACGGCCCGTCGAGGAGGCGCTGGCCGAAGGACGCCCGGCGCTGCTCGAGATCGACCTCCAGGGCGCCCGGCAGGTCCGCGCGACCATGCCCGAGGCGCTCTTCGTGTTCCTGAAGCCGCCGTCCTGGGAGGAGCTGGTCCGCCGGCTGACCGGCCGGGGCACCGAGAGCGCCGAGGACCAGGCGCGGCGGCTCGTGACCGCGCGCGAGGAGCTGGCGGCCGAGCCGGAGTTCGACGTGACGATCGTCAACCACGAAGTTCACGCTGCTGCGGAGGAGTTGGTAGCCTTGATGACAACTCATCGGGAGCGCGACCGCTCCTGATCCCTCAACCGATCCAGCGAGGCTTCCGCGTGTCTGCACCCAACATCGCCGCCGAGGGCGTCACCAACCCCCCGATCGACGAGCTGCTCACCAAGACCGACAGCAAGTACAAGCTGGTCCTCTACAGCGCCAAGCGTGCCCGCCAGATCAACGCCTACTACTCGCAGCTCGGCGAGGGCCTGCTGGAGTACGTCGGCCCGCTCGTGGACACCCACGTGCAGGAGAAGCCGCTCTCGATCGCGCTGCGCGAGATCAACGACGACCTGCTGACCTGCGAGGACGTCGACCCCGCCGAGCTGGCCGCCGAGGAGGAGGCCCGCAAGCAGGCGTCGCTGGAGGCCTCCTTCACCCCGGGCACCACCACCGCCGAGTAGTCCCGTGGCCTCGGTCGTCCTCGGTGTGGGCGGCGGTATCGCCGCCTACAAGGCCTGCGAGCTGCTGCGGCTGTTCACCGAGTCCGGGCACGACGTGACGGTGGTGCCGACCGAGGCCGCCCTGCAGTTCGTCGGCGGCGCCACCTGGTCGGCGCTCTCGGGGAAGCCGGTCCACACCGGCGTCTGGGACGACGTCCACGAGGTGCCCCACGTCCGGATCGGGCAGTCTGCCGACCTCGTCGTCGTCGCCCCGGCGACGGCCGACCTGATGGCGAGGGCCGCCCACGGCCTCGCCGACGACCTGCTCACCAACACGCTGCTCACGGCCCGGTGCCCGGTCGTCCTCGCGCCGGCGATGCACACCGAGATGTGGGAGCACCCCGCCACCACCGCCAACGTCGCCACGCTGCGCGAGCGCGGCACCCTCGTGATCGAGCCCGCCGAGGGCCGGTTGACCGGCGCCGACACCGGCAAGGGCCGCCTCCCAGAGCCGGACGAGATCTTCGAGACCTGCCTGGAGGTGCTGGCGCGGGGCGCCCTGCGCCCTGATCTCGTGGGCCGCCACGTCGTCGTGTCGGCCGGCGGCACCCGTGAGCCGCTCGACCCGGTCCGCTACCTGGGCAACCGCTCCTCGGGTCGGCAGGGGTACGCGCTGGCGCGCGCTGCGGTCGCCCGCGGCGCCGAGGTCACGCTGGTCAGCGCCAACGTCGAGCTGCCCGACCCCGCCGGCGTCAAGGTCGTCCGCGTGGAGACCACCGGCCAGCTGCGCGACGCCGTGGTCGGCGCCGCTGCGGCGGCCGACGCGGTCGTGATGGCAGCAGCGCCCGCCGACTTCCGCCCGGTGGCGGTGAGCGAGGCCAAGATCAAGAAGGCCGGTGACGGCTCCGCCCCGGCGATCGAGCTCGAGCAGAACCCCGACGTCCTCGCCGAGATCTCCCACGACCGGCCGCGTCCCGGTGCCGTGGTGGTCGGCTTCGCGGCCGAGACCGGCGACGACACCGGGTCGGTGCTCGACCTCGCCCGCGCCAAGCTGGCGCGCAAGGGGTGCGACCTGCTCGTGGTCAACGACGTCAGCGGCGGCGCGGTGTTCGGAAGCGCCGACAACCAGGCGGTGATCCTCGGGGCCGACGGTGCCGAGGTCGACGTACCCCGGGGGAGCAAGACGGCCCTCGCCCACGTGGTCTGGGACGAGGTCCTGCGACGATTCGGCGGCTGAGACCGGCGTCTTGCATGCTGGTCGCCCGATAGGGTGGACCTCACCTGTCGTGGACCAGAGAGCGAGTTCGACTGTGCCTGGACGTCTCTTCACCTCGGAGTCGGTGACCGAGGGTCACCCGGACAAGATCGCTGACCGGATCAGCGACACCGTCCTGGACTACCTGATGGAGCACGACGCCGACCGCGAGAACCTGCGGACCGCCGTCGAGACGCTCCTCACGACCGGTCTGGTCGTGGTCGCCGGGGAGGTCCGGACCAACGCGTACGCGCCCGTCGCGGAGCTGGTGCGCGCGGCCATCCTCGAGATCGGCTACGACTCCTCCGAGAAGGGCTTCGACGGCACCAGCTGCGGCGTCCAGGTCGCGATCGGCGCCCAGAGCATCGACATCGCCGCCGGCGTCGACGCCGGCCACGAGTCGCGCGTCGGGTCCTCCGAGGACGAGCTCGACCGCCGCGGAGCCGGCGACCAGGGCCTGATGTTCGGCTACGCCAGTGACGACACCCCCGAGCTGATGCCGCTGCCGATCATGATCGCCCAGCGGCTCGCGCAGCGGCTGACCGAGGTCCGCAAGGACGGCACGCTCGACTACCTCCGCCCCGACGGCAAGACCCAGGTGACCATCGAGTACGACGCCGAGGACCGCCCCGTCCGCGTCGACACCGTCGTGCTCTCCACCCAGCACGCCGAGGAGATCGACCACCCCACGCTCGAGGGCGACATCAAGAAGCACGTGATCGACGCCGTGCTCGAGGGCTTCGACATCCCCTCCGCCGACTACCGGCTGCTGGTCAACCCCACCGGCAAGTTCGTGGTCGGCGGCCCGATGGGTGACGCCGGCCTGACCGGCCGCAAGATCATCGTGGACACGTACGGCGGCATGGCCCGCCACGGCGGCGGCGCCTTCTCGGGCAAGGACCCGTCCAAGGTCGACCGCTCCGCGGCCTACGCCATGCGGTGGGTGGCCAAGAACGTCGTCGCCGCCGGGCTCGCCCGCCGGTGCGAGGCCCAGGTCGCGTACGCGATCGGCAAGGCAGCCCCCGTGGGCGTCTTCATCCAGACCTTCGGCACCGGCGTGGTGTCCGACGAGGAGATCCAGCGCGCGGTCCTCGAGGTCTTCGACCTGCGCCCCGCCGCGATCATCCGCGACCTCGACCTGCTGCGGCCGATCTATGCGCAGACCTCGGCGTACGGCCACTTCGGCCGTGAGATCCCGGACTTCACCTGGGAGCAGACCGGCCGCGCGGACGCGCTGCGGGCGGCGGTCGGGGTCTGAGGGTCGGCTGTCGGTTGGGGACGTGGTTTCCCCGGCCGGCCGGGGAAACCCCGGGTTCGTCACGGAGACAACCGTGACGAACCCAGGGACTCGCCCACCAGGTCCGGTCCGTCACCGCCCGCTGGTAGACAACAGCCATGCCCAGCCCCGAGGGAGAGTCCGACATGCTGCCCGGCCTCCGGGCGACGGTCGCGGACTCCCGGGCCAAGGCGGCGGCCACCCGCAAGCGACGGGCGGCGGAGGTCGAGGCCGCCGAGCGTGACCCGGTCGCGCGGGTCCTCGTCGACCTTCCCCTGGCCCACCTCGACCGCCCCTTCGACTACCTCGTCCCCGCCAAGGACGCGGAGTCGGCGGTGCCGGGGGTCCGCGTCAAGGTGCGCTTCGCCGGCCAGGACGTCGACGCGTACGTCGTCGAGCGCGCCGCCGAGTCCGACCACCCGGGTCGGCTCGCCCCGTTGCGCCGGGTGGTCAGCCCGGAGCCGGTGCTGGCCCCCGAGGTGGTCGCCCTCACCGGCGCCGTCGCCGAGCGGTACGCCGGGTCGCGGGCCGACGTGCTCCGGCTGGCCGTGCCGCCCCGTCACGCCACCACCGAGGCGAAGCCGTCGGCGCCGGCCCCCGAGACCGCGTCCGCGGCCACCCGGGAGGCCTGGACCGGCCACGAGCCGGCTGCCGCGTTCCTGGCCCACCTGACCGACGGCGGCTCCCCGCGGGCGGTCTGGTCGGCCGCCCCCGCCACCGACTGGGCCGCCGCGCTGGCCGAGGCCGCCGCCGCGACGTACGCCTCGGGCCGTGGGTCGCTCCTGGTCGTGCCCGACCGGCGTGACGTCGACCGGGTCGATGCTGCCCTGACCCAGGTGCTCGGCGAGGGGCACCACGTCGTGCTCACCGCCGATGCCGGCCCGGCCGCCCGCTACCGCGACTTCCTGGCCGTCTCCCGGGGCGCCCGCCGGATCGTCCTCGGGACCCGCGCGGCTGCGTTCGCGCCCGTCCGCGACCTCGGGCTAGTGGCGATCTGGGACGACGGCGACGACCTCCACGCCGAGCCCCGCGCCCCCTACCCCCACGCTCGTGAGGTGCTGCTGCTGCGTGCCGACCTCCAAGGGTGCGGGGTGCTGGTGGGCGGCTTCGCACGCACGGTCGAGGCCCAGCAGCTGCTCCGGACCGGCTGGGCCCGTGAGATCACCTCCCCGCGGGAGGTGCTCCGAGCGCGGGCCCGGGTGTCCGTCGTCGAGGCGGGGGAGCGGGAGCACGGCGCCCGCGTCCCGCGCGCCGCCTACGACGTGCTGCGCTCGGCGACCGCCGAGGGCCCGGTCCTCGTCCAGTCGCCGCGTGCGGGCTACCTCCCCAGCCTGGCCTGCGAGCGGTGCCGGACCCCCGCGCGCTGCGCCGCCTGCACCGGCCCGCTGCAGCTCTCGGGCCCCACCGACCCGCCCCGCTGCCGCTGGTGCGGCCAGCAGGCGCGCGACTGGGCCTGCGGGGAGTGCGGTCACCGGGGGCTGCGTGCTCCGGTCCTCGGCGGAGCCCGTACCGCCGAGGAGCTCGGCCGCTCGTTCCCGGGGCTCCCGGTGCTGGTCTCCGGCGGCGACCAGGTCCGCGCGACGGTGCCCGACCGGCCCGCCCTCGTCGTGGCCACGCCCGGGGCCGAGCCCCTCGCCGCGGTCGGCTACGCCGCGGTGGTGCTGCTCGACTGCTGGCTGCCCCTCGCCCGCGCCGAGCTGCGGACCGATGAGGAGGCGTTGCGCCGGTGGGCCAACGCGGCCGGGCTGGTGCGGCCCGGGGGACACGTGGTCGCCGTCGGGCCGGCCGAGCACCCCGCCCTCCAGGCACTGGTCCGCTGGGACCCCGCGGGCTTCGCCGAGCGGGAGGCGGCCCAGCGCTCCGAGGCGCACCTGCCGCCGGCGTCCCGGATGGCCACGATCATCGGCACGCCGGGGGCGGTCGACGACATGCTGACGCTCTTCTCGGGCCCGGAGGGGACCGAGGTCCTCGGGCCCGTCCCCGTCGGAGACGACGAGGACGAGGTCCGCGCGGTGGTCCGGGTGCCGCGCCGACTCGGCGCTGCCCTGTCGGGCGCGCTCGGCGAGGTGCAGCGGCTCCGCTCGGCCCGCAAGCTCGAGGCGGTCCGGGTGCAGGTCGACCCTTTCTCCCTGTGACCCCGGCGCAGGTCGCCCAGGCTGCCGCCATGTTCGGGATCGGGGGCGTCGAGCTCGTCGTCGCGGGGGCGGTCGTCGTGGCGGCGATCCTGGTGCTGCGCTTCGCGCGTCCAGGTCAGTGGGTCAGGGTCGACGAGGTCCACCACGTCGCCGTGGAACCCACGGCCCTCGAGATCCCGCTCGCCCGCCTGCTCAGCGACCTGCCGTCGACCGAGCTCCACGCCGGTGGCCCCGCGACCTGGACCCTCTCGGTCCGTCGCGCGCAGCCTTGGACCCTCGTCCCGGCCGTGCTGCTGTTCCGGCTCGGCCTGCTGTTCCTGCTCTTCCGGGAGCACGCCGCCGTGCTGGCGGTCCTGCGGTCCGCGCCGGGCGGCTCCGAGGTGCACCTCCTCGGCACCACACGGGTGGCCGTCCGCACCACCCTCCAACGGGCACTCGCCGAGCTGCCGGCCGCCGCGGCCACGCGTCCGGACGCCACCACCACCTCGTGAGCCGCCCTCACTAGACTCGCCCGGTGGCCATCCAACCCATCCGCCTCTTCGGCGACCCCGTGCTGCGCAAGCCCGCCGTCGAGGTCGTCGACTTCGACCGCGAGCTCCGCACCCTCGTCTCCGACCTCACCGACACCATGCTGGCCGCACCTGGCGCCGGTCTCGCCGCGCCCCAGATCGGCGTCGGCCTCCGCGTCTTCACGTGGTACGTCGACGGCGAGGTCGGCCACCTCGTCAACCCGGTCCTCGACCTCTCCGAGGAGCAGCAGGAGGGCCTCGAGGGCTGCCTCTCGATCCCGGAGCTCACCTTCGAGTGCCGCCGCGCGCTCTCGGTCGTCGCCCGTGGCCGCGACATGTACGGCGAGCCGGTGACCGTCGAGGGCAGTGCACTGCTGGCCCGCGCGATCCAGCACGAGACCGACCACCTCGACGGGGTGCTCTTCGTCGACCGGCTCGACGGCGAGACGCGCAAGGCGGCGATGAAGGCGATCCGCGAGTCGGACTGGTTCGGCCTGGAGAAGCCCACCGTGAAGGTGAGCCCCCACGCCACGCACGGGCTGGGGTTCTGATGCGCCTCGTCTTCGCCGGCACCCCCGAGGTCGCGGTCCCGTCGCTCGACGCGATCGCTGCGAGCGACCACGACCTGGTCGGGGTCGTCACCCGGCCCGACGCCGCTGCGGGGCGGGGGCGCAAGCTGGTCGCCAGCCCGGTCGCCCAGCGTGCCGAGGAGCTGGGCGTACCCGTCCTCAAGCCCGAGCACCCCCGGGACCCCGACTTCCAGGCCGCGCTGCGCGCGCTCGCGCCGGACTGCTGTCCCGTGGTGGCGTACGGCGCACTGCTGCCTCAGAGCGCGCTCGACATCCCGCCGCACGGCTGGGTCAACCTCCACTTCTCCGTGCTGCCCGCGTGGCGCGGCGCCGCCCCCGTGCAGCACGCGCTGTGGGCCGGCGACGAGGTCACGGGAGCGACGACGTTCCGGATCGTGAAGGCGATGGACGCGGGTCCGACCTTCGGCGTGATGACCGAGACGATCCGGCCGACCGACACCGCCGGCGACCTGCTCGCCCGGCTGGCCGAGGGCGGCGCCGGCCTGCTGGTCGCCACCCTCGACGGTATCGAGGACGGCAGCATCGAGGCCCGCGAGCAGCCCGTCGACGGCCTCAGCCTCGCCCCCAAGATCACCGTCGACGACGCCCGGGTGGACTGGAACCACGCCGCCGCCGCGGTCGACCGCCTGGTGCGGGCCTGCACCCCGGCGCCGGGCGCCTGGTCGACCCACGAGGGGGAGCGGATCAAGCTCGGCCCGGTCGTGCCCGAGCCCGGCCACGCCGGCCTGCCGCCGGGGGAGCTCGAGGTCACCAAGCGGGCGGTCCTCGTCGGGACCTCGACGGTGCCGGTCCGGCTCGGACAGGTGAAGGCGTTCGGCAAGAAGGAGATGCCGGCAGCCGACTGGGCCCGCGGTGTACGCCTGGAGTCCGGCGCCCGCTTCGCGTGACCCGGGTCACCCGTGGGTTAGGGTGACGGCGGCTCGTTGAACCTTGGACCGTCTCGGGAGGTACCCATGGCCGTGATGAGCGTGCTCGACCGCGAGCACACCGTCGCCCCGCACACCTACAACCGCTGGCTGATCCCACCGGCGGCCCTCGCCGCCCACCTGTGCATCGGCCAGGCGTACGCCACGAGCGTCTACAAGAACTCGATGGTCGAGCACTTCGGCACCTCGCAGACCTCGATCGGGTTCGTGTTCTCGATCGCGATCGTGATGCTGGGGCTGTCGGCCGCACTGTTCGGCACCTGGGTCGACCGGGTCGGCCCCCGCAAGGCGATGTTCACCGCCGCCTGCTGCTGGGCGTCGGGCTTCCTCGTCGGCGCGGCCGGCATCGCGACCGGTCAGCTCTGGCTGCTCTACCTCGGCTACGGCGTGATCGGCGGCATCGGCCTCGGCATCGGCTACATCTCACCGGTGTCGACGCTCATCAAGTGGTTCCCCGACCGGCCCGGGCTCGCGACCGGCATGGCCATCATGGGCTTCGGCGGCGGGGCGATGGTCGCCTCGCCGGCCTCGCGCCAGCTGATGGGCTTCTTCGACAGCGACTACGACCCGGCCGACGCGGCGTCGCTCGCCGACGGAGGAGCGCTCACCGGGCTGTTCGTCAGCCTCGGGGTCCTCTACTTCCTGATCATGATGATCGGCGTCGCCAACATCCGGGTGCCCCCGCCGGGCTGGAAGCCCGATGGCTTCGACCCCGCCCAGGTCAAGGAGAAGCCGCTCGTCACCGACGCCGACGTCTCGGCCGCCAACGCCCTGCGTACGCCGCAGTTCTGGCTGCTCTGGACCGTGCTGTTCTGCAACGTCACGGCCGGCATCGGCATCCTCGAGCAGGCCGCCCCGATGATCCAGGACTTCTTCCGAGACGGGGTCGGGGGCGCGTCCGCGGTGACCGTGGCTGCCGCCGGCGGCTTCGTCGGACTGCTGTCGCTGTTCAACATGGCGGGCCGGTTCGTGTGGTCCAGCACCTCGGACTACATCGGCCGCAAGCCGATCTACATGGTCTACCTCGGCGTCGGGATGGTGCTCTACGTCTTCCTGGCGCTCAGCGGGTCGACGACCATGGCGGTCTTCGTGCTCATCGCGGCGATCATCATCTCCTTCTACGGCGGCGGGTTCGCGACCGTGCCGGCCTACCTGCGCGACCTCTTCGGCGTCTTCCAGGTCGGTGCCATCCACGGCCGGCTGCTGACGGCCTGGGCGGCGGCCGGTGTGGCGGGCCCACTCATCATCAACGGCTTCCTCGACCGCGCCGGCGGTGCGGGCACGCTCACCGCCGACGCCTACCGGCCCGCGCTCTTCACGATGGTGGGCGTGCTGGCGGTGGGCTTCGTCGCCAACCTGCTGATCCGGCCGGTCGACGCGAAGTACCACGAGGACCTCACCGACCGCCACGCCCAGGCCGAGACCGACCGGCAGGCCGGTCTCGACGCCGAGGCGGAGCTCAGCCCGTCCAGCACCCGCGTGCGGCTGGTGCTGTCGTGGGGTGTCGTGGGCGCGCTGCTGCTGTACGGCGTCTCGCAGACCCTGGTCACCGCGCTCAACCTCTTCTGAGGGCCTCGCTAGCCTGAGCGCATGGGCAGGCCAGCGACCCCGGAGGACGTCGACCGGATCTGCGGGGAGCTCCCGGAGACCGAGCTCGGCATCTCGTGGGGCGACCGGCCGACCTGGAAGGTCCCGCGCGGTGAGAAGGGCAAGGGCTTCCTGCTCTACCGGATGCCCCACCCCACCGCGGTCGACGCCGAGACGGGCGAGATGTACGACGACCTGATCGTGATCACCACGCCCACGGCGGTCGAGAAGCAGGCGCTGGTCGAGGACGGGACCACGCCGTTCTTCACGATCGACCACTTCCGGAACACCGACGCCGTGCTCGTCCGGCTGTCGCGGCTCGGCGAGGTCGACGTCGACGAGCTCCACGGCATCATCACCGACGCGTGGGCCCGGCGCGCCCCGAAGCGGCTGGTGCGGGAGCACCTCGGCGATGACGGCTGAGGCGGGCGGGCGGCGCCCGTCCCGCACCACGGCCGACCCCGCCCGGCTCGCGGCGTACGACGTGCTGCGCGCCGTCCGCACCGAGGACGCCTACGCCAACCTGGTGCTGCCGCAGGTGCTCGCGAAGCACCGGCTCTCGGGGCGCGACGCCGCCTTCGCCACCGAGCTGGCCAGCGGGACGCTGAGGCGCCAGGGAACCTACGACGCCGTGGTCGACGCGTGCCTCGACCGCGGCCGGGTGCAGGGCCGGATCCGTGACGTGCTGCGGCTGGGGACCCACCAGCTGCTGTCCATGCGAGTGGGCACGCACGCCGCGGTGAGCGCCACCGTCGACCTGGCCCGGACCCGGACCGGCCCCCGCTCGGCGGGCCTGGTCAACGCCGTGCTCCGCAAGGTCGCCGCCCACGACCTCGCGACCTGGGTCGCCAGGGTGGCGCCGGACGCGACCGCGGACCCGGTCGGGCACGCCGCGGTCGCCCACAGCCATCCCCGCTGGGTCGTCGAGGAGCTCGCCCTGGCGCTCGGTCCCCGGCGCGACGAGCTCGAGAGGCTGCTGGTCGCCGACAACGCCTCGCCGTCCGTGGTGCTCGTGGCGCGGCCGGGCCGGGCCGAGGTCGCCGAGCTGCCGGGGGAGCCCACCGTGCTCTCGCCGTACGGCGTCGTGCTGCCCGGCGGCGACCCCGGCTCGGTCCCCGCGGTGGCCGAGGGGCGGGCCGGCGTGCAGGACGAGGGGTCGCAGCTGGTCGCGCTGGCCCTGGCCGCCGCCCCGGTGGACGGGGAGGACGGGCGGTGGCTCGACCTCTGCGCCGGCCCGGGCGGCAAGGCCGCGCTGCTGGCGGCCCTCGCAGCGCAGGCCGGGTCCTCCCTGGTGGCCGCCGAGCGGCAGCCGCACCGGGCGGCGCTGGTGGCCCGCGCGCTGGCCGGAGCCGACGGCGTCACCGGCATCCTCACCGCGGACGGGACCACCCCGGCGTGGCGCCCCGGGACCTTCGACCGGGTGCTCGTCGACGCACCGTGCTCCGGTCTGGGCGCCCTCCGGCGCCGACCCGAGTCACGCTGGCGTCGCCAGCCGGGCGACGTCGAGGACCTGGTGCCGCTCCAGCGGTCGCTGCTCGCCTCCGCCCTCGACAGCGTGCGCCGCGGTGGCGTCGTGCTCTACGCGACCTGCTCGCCCGTCGTCGCCGAGACGGTGGGGGTGCTCGAGGCGGTCCTGGCCGAGCGCCCGGACGCACGGCTGGAGCCGGTGCCGCTGGACCTGCCCGACGCCGAGGGTCCGCTCCCGGGAACGGTGCAGCTCTGGCCCCACCGGCACGCCACCGATGCGATGTTCCTGGGGCTGGTGCGACGGGTGTGACCAGTGGGTCGACGGGTGCCTGAAGACTCCGTGAGGATCCCGGGCCCGCCATGGACACGGTCCTGAGCCCTGCGGTGCAATGAAGGACGTGCGGCCCGGCTCGGCGGGCCGACGGGGAGGTAGCGATGCGACGCGTCACCACCACGGTCCTGCTGGCCCTCGCGGGCCTGCTGCCGCTGTCGACGCCGGCCCACGCCGACGAGGTCGTCGTGGTGCCCGGGACCAGCTTCCCCAGCGGTGACACCTACCTCAGCTGGTTCGGCTGCGACGACCTGTTCACGCCTGCGGTCGGCGGCCCGCGGGCCACGATCGGTCTCGAGGAGGCCGCGCCGCTGGGAGCGCGGGCCACACGCCTGGCGCTCGCCGGCGGTGGCACGGCATCCGGGCCGGTCGGCCGGGTCGGGTCCGTCGCCGACGCCACCTGGTCCTGGTGGGTCCGGCCGGTCTCGGGCGGGCAGGGCGTCGCCCACGTCTGGTACGTCTCGAGCGAGCTCGAGGACGGCGAGGTCTGGGTGGGCCGCGCCGACCTCGGCGCCACCGCGGGCAGCTGGCAGCAGGTCGAGCCCGCAGCCGCAACCTTCACGTGGACCAGGCACGTCGCCGCGACCGGCGAGTCGCTCGGGAGCGAGGGCGCCGCCACGGTCGACGCCTTCACGGCCGAGCACGGCGACGGGCCGGGCTACCTGCTGTCCGGCTTCGGCTGCGACGGGGCCGGGTTCGCGGTGGACGCCATCAGCGTCGGCGACCCGGGCAGCGTGACCACCTACGACCTCGAGGGCGTGCCGGTGACGACGACGATCGGGGCCTCGGCCGACCGGGTCGCCGAGGGAGCCGAGGTCGTCCTCACGGGCTCGACGATCGACTCCGGGCAGCGAGCGACCGGGGCGCCGCTGCGGCTGGAGGCCCGCCCGGAGGGCGCTGCCGACTTCGCGCCCGTCCGGGAGGTCGACCCGGCCGGCCCCGACGGTCGGGTCGTCGCAACCGTCTCCCCGGGCCGGACCACCGCCTACCGCTGGTTCATGCCGGCGACCGGCTACGCGGACGCCACCTGGTCGCCGGCCGTCGAGGTACGGGTGACCCGGCAGGGCGACTGAGCCCTCACCGGGCGTCGCGCACCCGGATCGTCTCGGTGCCGATCACGCCGAGCCTGCGGCTGGAGTAGACGCCGCGGACCTCGGCCCGGATCACCTCCACCCCTTCCCGCACGCCGTCGGTCCGTACCGGGATCCGGACCCGCCTGGTCAGCCGGCCGGCCGCGAGGAAGGTGGGGATCCGGGTGCGGTAGCCACCGAGCTCGCGCCCGGGCGGCACGGGGCCGAAGTGCCGCATCGCCCACCGGGCGTTCAGGTCGCCGACCTCGGCCACGTCCTGGCCCGGCGCCTCGACGAAGCGCAGCTGCAGGGAGTAGTAGCGGTCGGAGGCCGCCGAGGCGCGGATCACCCACGCGGCGCGCTCACCCTCGGTGATGGTGCGCGCCGCCGGCTCCAGCGTGAGGGTGGGCGTCGGGTCGTCGTCGCGGATCCGCAGCTCGCCGAGGCTGGAGCTGGGCATCACGTCGCTCACCGGCCGGGCGTCGAGCAGCAGCGACCGCAGGCGTACGTCGTCACGGGTGTCGGACTCGTAGGTGACCGCCAGCGTGCCGCCCGCCTCACCCGGCGCCAGCTGCACCAGCTGGGGCTCCGGCTGCTCGAGCCAGGCCTCGGGGTCCATCACCGTCACCGCGAAGACGGCCGGGCGGGTCAGCGTGCCGTGCACGGTGAAGGGCACGTCCACCTGCTCGGTGCCGTCGCCGTCACCCTCGGGGACGGTCAACCTGCCCATCTCGATCGTCGGGATCCGCTGCGACGGTGGCGGCGGGAGCGTGGCCGGCACCGCGGCGACGTCGAGCAGGAACAGGCCGCCGGTGGGACTGGCGCCGACCAGCTCCACCTCGGTGACCCGGCTCGGGTCGATGCCCGTGAGCGCTTGCGTGGGCACCCGGATGCTCTGGGCGTAGCCGACCGCGGTCCTGCGGTCGGTGGTGGCACCGAAGCGGTCGAGGCGTCGGCCGTCGAGCGGGTCGACCTCCACGGAACGACCGTCGGCGTCGGAGACCCGCACCCGGACCGCGCTGCGCCCCTCGCGGACGTCGCTGATGACGCGGAGGTCGAGCGCGGGCGAGGCGGTGAGGTCGAGCGGGGTGCCGAACGCCAGCCCGCCGGACCCGCCCGTCTGGTCCCACGTGAGGTGGAGCTGCCGGGAGAGCTGCTGGCCCGGCGAGGGCCAGCTCGCCCACGAGGGGGAGGACAGCCTGCTCCGTCCCCCGCAGCCGGCCGCTCCCTGGCCGGAGGCGGCCACGCAGACGCGGGCGCTCGCGTCGACCGCGGGCGTCGGCGTGGCGGCGCTGGTGCCCCGTCCCCCGAGCGCACGCATCGCGCGGCCGCCGTTGACAGCGTGGCTGCGGGCCGGGTTGTCGCCGGTGGAGGCGACGTGGCCGAGCGTGCCGTCGAAGAGGTCGAGGGCGTCGGGCTCGTGCCCGGTCATCAGCCACACCGCGCCGCCGACGTACGCCGTCCCCGCGGCCTGCTGCTCCCGCTTGGTGAGCCGTGTCGGGGTGCCGCGGCCGCAGACGCCCTCGCCGTAGCTGTCGTCCCACGACGGCGCTTGCGAGAGGCCCGGCGTCCACTCGGTGTTGAAGTAGTTGTGGTTGGCGTAGGGGATCAGCACCGAGGACTTGAGCGCGGTGTCGTCGGTGGTGACGTCGCGGGCCACGTCGACGAAGGACTGGCCCTGCAGGTCGGAGACGTCGCCGTCGCAGCCGGGCAGGAGCGTCACCGCCGGCAGGTAGGACGCGGTCTGCGTCGCGAAGTTGGTCGGCGCGATGTAGACCAGCCCGCTGAGGGTGATGTCGGGATCGCTGCCGAGGTCCTGGGCAGCGCGGTTGACCCCCTCGCCGCCCCGGCTGTGGCCGACCAGCACGACGTTGTCGGTGTCCACGGCGTACGTGCCCGAGGCCGACCAGCCCGCCCAGAGGTCGAGGTGGTGACGGACCAGCAGGCTCCGGGCGTCGGCGCCGCCGTCGGCGCTGCGGTAGTCCAGGCCGTTGATCGCGTTGGCGTCGATCGACACGGTGACGAAGCCCTGGCTCGCCAGGGTCTGCTGCAGGTAGTCGTAGCCGAGGTGGCTGGGGATCGGGAGCTCGTCGGGACCGCACGGCCAGCCACCGCCACCGCCCCCGTCGGGGGAGTAGCACACGGAGTGCCGCCCGTGGAGGAACAGCACCAGCGGCCGGTCCCCGGCGACCTCACCGTCGGCCGGGCGGACGACGTGGCCGCGAACCTCCATCGGGGACGGGAACCCGGGGAAGGGGAGGGTCCCCTCGTCGTACTCCTCCGTGACCGTGGCGTACGGACCGGCGACGCCGGGGTCCACGTCGTACGCCGGCCCGAGGTCGAGCGGGGGAGCCGCGGCCGGGACGGGCCCGCGCAGGCCGGCGTCCGGGTCGTCCGAGCGGTCGAGCACCCGCTCGCCCAGCAGCACGTCGAGGGTCCGGGGGTCCGGCCGTCGGGCCGTGGTGACGCTGACGCTGTCGCGGGTGAGCGTCACCGTCCCGACCGGGACGCCGTCGCGCACCACGACGGGAGTGGCTCCGGTGAGGGGCAGCGGGCCGGGCGAGGTCCAGGTGGCGACCCAGCCGGCGGCGGCAGGCACCACGCTCCACCCCTCCGCGAGGCCGCCGGCCGCCCGCGGCGACGCCGGACCGGGCTCCCGGGGGCGGGGTCGGCGGCGGCGCCGAGCGGTGCGACCACCAGCAGGGCGACCAGGGCCGCCACCGTGCTCGTCAGGGTCCTGTGCGACATGCGTGCCCCCTCGTGCTCCCCGGGGTCGGCGACCCCCCTCTCGAA
The DNA here is from genome assembly GCF_004564375.1 of Nocardioides euryhalodurans. Taxonomy (NCBI): domain Bacteria; kingdom Bacillati; phylum Actinomycetota; class Actinomycetes; order Propionibacteriales; family Nocardioidaceae; genus Nocardioides; species Nocardioides euryhalodurans. The sequence continues at coordinate 609,330 of NZ_CP038267.1, read as the reverse complement.
GATAGACGCCTGCCGGGGCCGAAAGGTTTTCCTCCCTCGCTGGGCTCTTCGCTAGGTTGCCGGAGTGGCCTCTCCCTTCACCGAGATCGAGGTGGACGACCGCGTCGTCAAGGTGACCAACCCCGACCGCGTCTACTTCCCGGAGTCAGGGGCAACCAAGCTCGACCTGGTGGAGTACTACCTCGCCGTCGGCGACGGCATCGTCAACGCGCTCTTCGAGAGACCGTGCATGCTGCACCGGTTCCCCAAGGGGCTGGCCGGCGACAAGGTGCACCAGAAGCGGATTCCCGCGGGTGCGCCGCCCTGGGTGGAGACGGTCCGGCTGCACTTCCCCCGCTGGAACCGCACGGCCGACGAGCTGTGCGTGACCGAGCTGGGGGCGGTGATCTGGGCCGTGCAGATGTCGACGGTCGAGTTCCACCCCTGGAACAGCCGGCGAGCGGACACCGAGTCACCCGACGAGTGGCGGATCGACCTCGACCCGGGGCCGCTGTCCGACTTCGCCCAGGTGCAGCGCGTCGCCGGCGTCGTCCACGAGGTGCTCGACGAGCTCGGCGCGGTCGGCTACCCCAAGACCAGCGGCAGCAAGGGGCTGCACGTCTACGTCCGCATCCACCCCGACCACGGCTTCCAGGACGTACGCCGGGCGGCGCACGCCTTCGCCCGGGAGGTCGAGCGGCGGGCTCCCGAGGACGTCACGACCGAGTGGTGGAAGAAGAACCGCGACCCGCACCACCTGTTCGTCGACTACAACCAGAACACCCGGGACCACACGATCGCGGCGGCCTACTCCGTCCGGGGGCTCCCGGACGCCCGGGTCTCGACCCCGGTCCGCTGGGACGAGGTCCCCGACTGCGACCCCCACGACTTCACGATCTTCACCGTGCCGCAGCGCTACGCCGAGCTCGGCGACCTGCACGGGGACATCGACGGGCACGTCTTCGACCTCGCCCCGCTGCTGGAATGGGCGGACCGGGATGCCGCCGAGGGGGCGGCACCTCCTGCCGACCCGGAGGCGGCACCCTAGGATCGCGGCCGTGGGCATCCAGATCACGCCGAGCATCCTCAACGCCGACTTCGCCGCCCTGGGCGCGGAGGTGGCGCGCATCCCCGGTGCCGACTGGGTGCACGTGGACGTCATGGACAACCACTTCGTCCCGAACCTCACCTTCGGACCGACGATGGTGGAGGCGCTGTCCCGGTCGACCGACGTCCCGCTCGACGCGCACCTGATGATCGAGAACCCCGACCGTGAGGCCCTGGCCTACGTCGAGGCGGGCTGCGGCTCGGTGACCTTCCACGTCGAGGCCGCGGCTGCCCCGGTCCGGCTGGCCCGCGAGCTGCGCAGCCACGGCGCCCGGGCGAGCATGGCCCTGAAGCCGGGCACGCCGGTCGAGCCGTACGAGGACCTGCTCCCGGAGCTCGACATGTTGCTGCTGATGACCGTGGAGCCCGGCTTCGGCGGCCAGAAGTTCCTGGACCTGGTGCTCCCCAAGATCAGGCGGGCGCGGGCGCTGCTGGACCGTCACGGCGTGGAGACCTGGCTGCAGGTCGACGGCGGCATCTCCCTGGAGACGATCGAGCGCTGCGCGCAGGCCGGGGCGGACACCTTCGTCGCCGGCTCCGCGGTCTACAGCGCCGACGACCCGGACGCGATGGTCACCGCGCTGCGAGACGCCGCCGCGGCTGCTCGCTGACGCCCACCCTGCGGGCTCCTCGGACGGGTGTGGGAGACCTCACGCAGCCGGCACGGGGACTCTGTGGCAGGCTGGTCACTGCAAGAGCCACTGTGAGAACAGTGCTCGCGTGCTCTGGGGGCGGTGGAACTCCGCACCGGCGGTCACAGTCCGCGACCCGGACGCAGCCAGCGTCCGGTTGACCAGGTGGAACTCCTGGACCGACGGTCATAGTCCGGATGAGAAGACGCACGCAGCGACGACCCCGCCCACCGGGGGCGTCGTCGACGACCTGCCCCGGAGCCCGTGAGCACCGACCGGAGCGAGGGCAGGCCGCCATGACCGTCACACCCGCCGAGAAGGCGGCGATGCGCCGTGCCCTCGAGCTGGCCGCGACGCCCGGCGTCCCGGCCGGTCCCAACCCGCGGGTGGGGTGCGTGATCCTCGGCGCCGACGGCGCCGCGCTCGGCGAGGGGTTCCACCGGGGGACCGGCACCGCCCACGCCGAGGTCGACGCGCTGAGGTCGGCCGGCGAGGACGCCCGCGGCGCGACCGCGGTGGTCACCCTCGAGCCCTGCAACCACACCGGCCGGACCGGACCGTGCGCGCGGGCGCTCGTCGACGCCGGCATCCGGCGCGTGGTCTTCGCACAGGGCGACACGAGTCCCGTCGCCGCGGGCGGCACCGCCACCCTGCGCGCCGCCGGCGTCGAGGTCGAGTCCGGGCTGATGGCCGAGGAGGCCCGGGCACTCAACCGGGCCTGGACGTTCGCCGTCGAGCACGGGCGTCCCTACGTGACCTGGAAGTTCGCCACCACCCTCGACGGCCGCAGCGCGGCCGCGGACGGGACCAGCCGCTGGGTGTCCAGCCGAGCAGCCCGCCGCGACACCCACCGGCTGCGCGGCGAGTGCGACGTGATGCTCGTCGGCAGCAACACGGTCGCCGTCGACGACCCCGAGCTCACCGTGCGCGACGAGGTCGACGAGCCGCTCCCGCACCAGCCGCTGCGCGTGGTGGTGGGGGAGCGGGACCTGCCGACCGACCGGCGGGTCTTCAACGACCGCGCGGAGACCCTCCAGCTGCGGACCCACGACCCGCGCGAGGTGCTCGACGAGCTCTTCGCCCGCGGTCGGCAGCACGTGTTCCTCGAGGGCGGCCCGACCCTGGCGGCGGCGTTCCTGGCCGCCGACCTCGTCGACGAGGTCGTCGCCTACGTCGCCCCCATGCTGCTCGGCGCGGGGCGAGCTGCGGTCGCCGACCTGGGCATCACCACCATCGCCGACGCGGTGCACCTGCCCGTGGCCGACGTGCACGTGCTGCAGGGGCACGACGGCGAGGACACCAACGTCCGCGTGACCATGAGGAGGAGCTGAGTTGTTCACCGGCATCATCGAGGAGCTCGGCACCGTCGCCGGCGTGGAGGACCAGGGCGACGCGGTCCGGCTGACCATCGAGGCGGGAACCGTGCTCGAGGGCACCGTCCCCGGCGACTCGATCTCGGTCAACGGCTGCTGCCTGACGGTGGTCGAGCACGACGGCAGCCGCTGGAGCGCCGACGTCATGCAGGAGACCCTCGACAAGACCTCCCTCCGCGGCGCCGCCCCGGGCGACCGGGTCAACCTCGAGCGGGCCGTCACCGTCGACAAGCGGCTGGGCGGCCACGTCGTGCAGGGGCACGTCGACGGCGTCGGCACGGTCCTGGGCCGGACGCCGAGCGAGCACTGGGAGGTCGTCGAGATCTCCCTCCCCGACGACCTCGGGCGCTACCTGGTCGACAAGGGCTCGATCACCGTCGACGGCGTCAGCCTCACGGTCGTCACGGCCGGCCGCGACCTGTTCACGGTCAGCCTGATCCCCGAGACGCTCGCCCGCACCACCCTCGGGAGCCGGGCGCCCGGCGACCGGGTCAACCTCGAGGCCGACGTGATCGCCAAGCACGTCGAGCGCCTGCTCACCTGGAAGGACGACGCATGAGCACCCGGATCCGCCTCGACCCGGTGGAGCGCGCGATCGCTGACATCGCGGCCGGCAAGGCCGTCGTCGTGGTCGACGACGAGGACCGCGAGAACGAGGGCGACATCATCTTCGCGGCCAGCAAGGCGACGCCGGAGCTGATGGCCTTCACGATCCGCCACTCCAGCGGTGTCATCTGCGTCCCGATGCCGGCCGACATGCTCGACCGGCTCGAGATCCCGCTGATGACCCCGCACAACAAGGACAAGCTGCGGACCGCGTACACCATCTCGGTGGACGCCCGGGACGGCGTCTCGACCGGGATCTCCGCGGCCGACCGAGCCCACACCGCCCGGGTGCTGGCCGACTCGGCGACCGAGCCGTGGGAGATCACCCGCCCCGGCCACGTCTTCCCGCTGCGCTACCGCGAGGGCGGCGTGCTGGTGCGCCGCGGTCACACCGAGGCGGCCGTCGACCTGGCCCGGCTGGCCGGGCTGACCCCGGCGGGCGTGCTGGTCGAGGTGGTCAACGACGACGGGACCATGAAGCGGGGTCCCGAGCTGCGGGAGTTCGCCGACGAGCACGGTCTCGCGATGATCTCGATCGACGACCTGGTCCGCCACCGCCGGCGCCACGAGGTGCTGGTGGAACGGGTCGCGGAGACCCGGCTGCCGACGCGGTTCGGCGACTTCACGGCGTACGGCTACACGATCTCCGTCGACGACGGGGAGCACATCGCGCTCGTCCACGGCGACCTGTCCGGCGACGAGCCGGTCCTGACCCGCGTCCACTCCGAGTGCCTCACAGGCGACGTCTTCGGCAGCCGGCGCTGCGACTGCGGGCCGCAGCTCGAGGAGGCGCTCGAGCGCATCGTGACCGAGGGCCGCGGCGTCGTCATCTACCTCCGCGGGCACGAGGGCAGGGGGATCGGCCTGGTCGCGAAGCTGCAGGCGTACGCCCTCCAGGACGGCGGGCGGGACACCGTCGACGCCAACCTGGACCTCGGGCTCCCTGCCGACGCCCGTCACTACGGGGCGGCCACCCAGATCCTGCGCGACCTCGGGGTGGGCAGCGTCCGGCTGCTCACCAACAACCCCGACAAGTCCACCTCCCTCGAGGAGTTCGGCATCCCCGTCGCGCAGCGGGTGCCGCTGACGCCCCGCCCCAACGACCACAACCTCGCCTATCTGCTCACCAAGCGTGACCGGATGGGCCATGATCTTCCCGACCTGATGGAAGGAACCACCCCGTGAGCACTGCAGGAGCACCCGACCAGAAGCCGTTCGACTGCCACGAGCTGCGGGTCGCCATCGTGGCCTCGAGCTGGCACGACACCGTCATGGACGGGCTGGTCGACGGTGCCCAGCGCGCCTGCCGCGACCACCAGGTGGAGGCGGCCTCGCTCGTCCGCGTCCCGGGCGCCTTCGAGCTGCCCGTGATGGCGCAGGCGCTGGCCGCGCAGGGCTACGACGCGGTGATCGCGCTCGGCGCCGTCATCCGGGGCGACACCCCGCACTTCGACTACGTGTGCAGCGCGACGAGCGACGGGCTCGCGCGGGTCGCGCTGGACCACCAGACGGCCGTCGGCTTCGGCCTGCTCACCTGCGACACCGAGGAGCAGGCCCTCGACCGGGCCGGCTACCTGCAGTCCCGCGAGGACAAGGGCTACGAGGCCACGGCGGCCGCGCTGTCCACGGCGGCCACCCTCAAGGCGGTCAAGCGAGGCTACGTCTAGGCTTTCGGCACGTGAAGACGTTCGAGGAGCTGTGGACCGAGCTGTCCGGGAAGGCCGAGACACGACCGGAGGGCTCGGGCACCGTCCGGCAGCTCGACGCCGGGGTGCATGCCATCGGGAAGAAGCTGGTCGAGGAGGCCGCCGAGTCCTGGATGGCGGCCGAGCACGAGACCCCCGAGCGGGCGGCCGAGGAGATCAGCCAGCTGCTCTACCACGCGCAGGTGCTCATGCTCGCCTGCGACCTGACCCTCGACGACGTCTACGCACACCTCTGAGGACCTGACATGACCGCCACCCCCACCGACCCGCTGCTGCGGGTCGCGGTCCCGAACAAGGGCTCGCTCTCCCAGTCGGCCTCGGAGATGCTGCGCGAGTCGGGCTACCGGCAGCGCCACGACTCCAAGGAGCTGACCCTCCTCGACGCCGAGAACGGCGTGGAGTTCTTCTACCTCCGCCCGCGCGACATCGCGCTGTACGTCGGCGAGGGCACCCTCGACGTCGGCATCACCGGCCGCGACCTGCTGCTCGACTCCGGGGCCAAGGCCGACGAGGTCATGGAGCTCGGCTTCGGCGGCAGCCGCTTCCACTTCGCCGGCCCGGCCGGCCGCTACGCGGGTCTCGACGACCTCGCCGGCAAGCGGATCGCCACGTCCTACACCGGCATCGTCCGTGACTTCCTCCAGCAGCGGGGGATCGACGCGAGCGTCACCCGGCTCGACGGCGCGGTCGAGACCAGCATCCAGCTGGGCGTGGCCGACGTCATCGCCGACGTGGTCGAGACCGGCAGCACGCTGAAGGCGGCCGGTCTGGCCACGTTCGGCGAGGTGATCCTCGACTCCGAGGCGGTGCTGGTCACCCGCGGTGGCGAGGCGCCGGCCGGCTTCGAGGTCTTCTGCCGTCGCCTCGAGGGCGTCCTGGTGGCGCGGACCTACGTGATGATGGACTACGACATCCCGTCCTCGCGCGTCTCCCAGGCCGTCGGCCTCACGCCCGGCATCGAGAGCCCGACCGTCTCCCCGCTGCACCGCGAGGGCTGGGTCGCCGTCCGCGCGATGGTGCCGCGCAACGGCTCGCAGCGGCTGATGGACGAGCTCTACGAGATCGGCGCCCGCGGCATCCTCCTCACCGACATCCATGCCTGCCGTCTCTGAGCCCGCACTGCCCCACACGTGGCGACCACTGGGCGTCCGCATGGCCGGCATCCTCTTCGGAGGCATGCTGCTGGTCGTCTGCGCGGTCGCGTGGTTCAGCTTCGACGCCGAGGTGCGGGCTCGCTTCACGCCCTTCCAGCGCGGCACCCTGGTCGCCCTCGGGCTGATGTTCTTCTCGGCCGGCCATGCCCTCGCGCGCTCCCGCGTGGTCGCCGAGACCGAGCGGCTGGTCGTCGTCAACGGCTACCGCCGCCGGGAGTACGAGTGGGCCGAGGTGCTCGCCGTCCACCTGCCGCCTGGCGCCCCGTGGGCGACCCTGGACCTCGCCGACGGCACCAGCCAGCCGGCGATGGGCATCCAGGGCTCCGACGGCGCCCGGGCACACCGGGCCGTGGCAGAGCTCCGGCTGCTGCTCAGCCACCCGGCCGGCTGAGCAGCCGACCGTCCGCGTCGACGAGCAGGTCGGCGCGCTCCCGGGTGCGGTCGCCGTCGTGCTGCGCTGCCTCGTCACGCAGCCAGCGCTCCTGGTGGGGGAGCATCGCCTCCCCGTCACGGACCCGCCAACGCTCGAGCCGGACGTCGTCCGGGGCCTCCACCCACACCAGCACGGTCGTGAGGTCGGCGTACGCCGGTGAGCCGCTGCCGACGCCGTCGAGCACCAGCAGCCCGCCCGGCGTGACCTCCTGCCAGTCGCCCCAGCCGTCGGCGTACCAGTCCCAACGGCGCCAGCGCCCGGTCTCGTCCCTGGCCAGCGGCCGAAGCAGCGCATCGATGCTGCCCGCCAGCCCCGGCAGGCCCCGCCAGCCCTCGAGCAGGTCGTCGACGTGCAGCAGCCGCGCGTCGGGGAGCAGACCGGCGACCCGGCGCGCGAGGGTGGTCTTGCCCGAGCCGGCAGGCCCGTCGACGCACACCAGCCGCCCGCGGCCCAGGGTCGGCGGACGGCCCAGCGCCAGGTCGACGACCGCGCGCGCGGTCGCTCCGGCCTCGTGCGACATGCCGATCAGGATAGGGCCGAGATGCCGGACGCGGCCGCGGCCGGCGACCTAGACTCGGCGCTCCGGTGCGAGCCCAGTCCCCGTCGAGCGGTGGCGCCGTCGTCCTGTCACCCGAGTCCTCAGGAGGGACCCACCCCATGCTCGCCCACCGCACGCGCCTGGCCGCTGCCGCTGCCGTCCTCGCGCTCGCCGCACCGCTGACCGCCGTCTCGACCGCCGATGCCGGGACCCAGGAGCCCCAGGAGACCCGCACCGTCACCATCAAGGGCATCGAGCCCAACCCGGGTCGGTTCTTCGCCAAGGGGAAGGTCATCCCGCAGTACGCCGAGCGCGGCGCGATCATGCAGCGCAAGCTCCGCAGCCAGTCCCGGTGGCGTGACGACTTCCGCTTCGAGACCAGCGCCACCAGCCGCTACCGCCAGCGGATCAAGCCGCTGCGGCGCGTCGGCACGGTCTGCTACCGGGTGAAGGTCAACGCCAGCAACGGGTTCCGCACGTCGTACTCCGAGCGGGTCTGCATCCGGACCTTCCGGGGCTGACGGATCAGAAGGCCAGGTCGAGGCCGCGGTAGGTCTCGACCTGGTCGACGAACGCGTCGCCCTCGAGCAGGTGAACGGTCCGGGTGTGCTCGAAGACCTCCCCTGACTTGGCGTGTCGGAACCACACCAGGTCGCCGATCCGCAGGTGTGCGGCGCCCGGTCCCGTCAGCGGCGTCTGCACCTCGCCGGCGCCCTCGAGACCGGTGAGGTGCAGGCCCGGGGGCAGCCACGGCGTCGGCAGCCGGTCGCGGCCCGCCGGGCCCGAGGCGACGAGGCCGCCGCCGTGGACGGTCGCGACCTGGGGCGAGGGCCGACGCACGACCGGCAGCGCGAAGAACGCCGCCGGCCGGGGCTCGAAGGAGCGGTAGTGGTCGAACAGCGTCGGCACCAGCAGCCCGGAGCCGGCGGCCACCTCCGTGACGACCGGGTCGGCGGCGGTGGTCTCGACCGATCCCGACCCGCCGGCGTTCCAGAGCTCGAGCTCGACCTCGCGGGCGAGCGCCTCGGCGACCTCACGGCGCCGGACCTGCAGCTGCGACTGCGAGGCCTGCTTGAGGCCGCGCACCACCAGCGACCGGACCTTCTGGGACGGGACGACGTCCTGCAACCCGGCGACCTGGCCCTCGTAGGTCATCACGCCGACCAGCCTGAAGCCCCGGCGCTGCATCACGGCCCGGGCCAGGGCGACCACGTCCTCCGGGTCGTGCAGGGGCGAGCGCTTGGGACCGACGTGCTGGCCGCCGACCCGCAGCCCGGCGTCGACGTCGATCGCGACCCGGACCGGGACGGCCAGCGACCGGCGTACGGAGTCGACGACGTCGAGGTGGGCGACGTCGTCGATCATGAGCGTGATCGCCGCGGCCGCGGCCGGCGAGGCCACCAGCTCGCCCAGCGCGGTCCGGTCGACGGTCGGGTAGGCCATCAGCAGGTCGTCGCTGAGGCCGTGCTCGTGCAGCCAGAGGGCCTCACGGAGGGCGAAGGTGAGCACCCCGGAGAAGGCGTCGTGGCGCAGCACGCGCCGGAGCAGGGCAGGGACCCGGACCGACTTGGACGCCACCCGGATGGGGGTGCCGGCCGCCCGGCGGGCCAGGTCGTCGGCGTTGGCGTCGAAGGCCTCGAGGTCGACCGCCATCAGCGGGGTCGGGAGGGGGCCGGACTTCGCCAGGGCAGCGGCCAGACGGCGCGCCAGCCGGCCGCGCTCCTGGGATGGTGGGGGCATGGCGCTCAGGTGATCCCGCGGCGCTTCAGGATCGCCTCGATGTCGGCGAGGTCGTCGTCGATGACCGGCTCGCCCTTGGTGCCCTTCGACGGCGGGAGCTCGCCTGAGCCCTTCCGGCCGCGGACCTCGCCGCTGCCGGGCTCCTTCGCCCCGCCGGCCGCCCGCTCGCGCAGGGCGGCAGAGGTCCCGAGGAGCACCACGGAGATCCCGGCCAGGACGATGCCCGCCCACACGACTGGGCTGAACACGATGCTGGTGGCCCAGTCGACGACCGAGCTGCCGATCTCGGTGAACATCTCCATCGTCCCGGTCATCCAGGCGGCCGGGGGGAGCAGCGTGAGTCCGGCTCCGCGCAGCCCGGAGGCGGCACCGCGGTTGCGGAACGCGTAGAAGGTCCATGCCGCACCGATGGCGGTCAGCACCGCGGTGAGTGCGGCCCAGGTCACCTCGTCCACGGGTTCAGCGTGGCACATCCGTGGTGGGTCGTCGTCCAGGTGGGAGGATCCGTGGCATGTCGGACTTCGAGGGCGCCCGCATCCCCGACCCCGGGTTCTCCGGCGACGACGGTGCCGCCGACCCCGCGCTGGCGCAGGCGCTCACGGCCTACGCCGCCGACCCGGGCACGTACGTCGACCTCCTCATGGCCCTGCAGGACTGCCGGGTCCTGGTGCCGGTGGTGGCGGTCCTCGGCGAGGTGGAGCTCGACGAGCAGGGGCTCGCCCACGACAAGTCCAGCGACATGGCGGCCGTGCTGATGGCCCGCCCGGACGGCCGGCGGGGACTGCTGGCCTTCACCGGCCTCGCCTCGCTGGCCGTGTGGGACGCCGACGCGCGCCCCGTCCCCGTGACGACGCGGCTCGCAGCCCAGGCAGCGGTGCAGGAGGGCGCCGACGCCCTGGTCCTCGATGTCGCAGGCCCGGTCCGCGTCGCGGTAGAGGGCGACGACCTGCGGGCGCTGGCCTCGGGCTGGGAGCTGGCCCGGGTGGGGGAGCGTGCGGGGTGGATTCGACCGGCGGGGGAATGAGCCGCTAGAGTTCTGCGTTGACCGATCAGTTCGCCGTGCCCGGATCCTCGGGTGCGAGGAACAGATCCTGCAAGCGGAGACCAGCAGCATCACGTCTCCCACCCGCATCGACCGCACCAGGTCGTCGGGTCCGGTCATCGGATGTCACGCCGGTCCGCCGTCGTGGCCCCCGAGGACACCCCGCCGTGGGCGAGGTGCCGCGACTGGCTTCCGCTTGTTGTTCAGCGGGAGCCTTCGTTGATTTCGGAGCCGATGAGCCAGTCGGGTGCCGGAGGTGGCGCAGTGACTCCCGGACGTGGAGAAAACTGGAGGACACATCAGCACCGAGCTGCGCATCAACGACCGGATCCGGGTACCCGAGGTCCGGCTCGTGGGTCCCAACGGGGAGACCGTGGGGATCGTGCCGACCGACCAGGCGCTCAAGCTGGCGCAGGAGGCTGACCTCGACCTCGTCGAGGTGGCCCCGATGGCCCGCCCGCCCGTCTGCAAGCTCATGGACTACGGGAAGTTCAAGTACGAGAACGCCCAGAAGGCCCGTGAGGCACGTCGGAACCAGACCAACGTGGTCATCAAGGAGATGAAGCTCCGGCCCAAGATCGACAAGCACGACTACGAGACCAAGAAGGGTCACGTCGTGCGGTTCCTCAAGGCCGGGGACAAGGTCAAGATCACGATCATGTTCCGTGGTCGCGAGCAGCACCGCCCCGAGCTGGGCTTCCGCCTGCTCCAGCGCCTCGCCGAGGACGTCACGGAGCTGGGCTTCGTCGAGAGCTCGCCCAAGCAGGACGGCCGCAACATGACCATGGTGCTCGGCCCCCACCGCAAGAAGGCCGACGCCAAGGCGGAGGCGCGCGTGGAGAAGGAGAGCCGCGCCGCCGAGCGCGCCGCGTCGGAGGCCGAGGAGGCCGAGTTCCGCGCGGCCCACCGGCCCGGTGGCAAGAAGGAGCGGGGTCGCTCCGAGAACCTCGACCCCGAGATCGAGGCCTGAGACCCGGGCGACCGGCACCACCGGTCGCGTACGACCGCACGACGAGAGAGAGAAGGCACATGCCCAAGAACAAGACGCACTCCGGTGCCAGCAAGCGCTTCCGCGTGACCGGGTCCGGCAAGATCCGTCGCCAGAAGGCGGGCCTGCGCCACAACCTGGAGAAGAAGCCGTCGAAGATGACGCGCCGCATGTCCGGGACCACCGAGGTCGCCAAGGCCGACGTCAAGCGCGCCCGCAAGCTGCTGGGTCGCTGACCCGACCAACCCCCACCGGTGGTCGGACCCGGCCACGAACAGTTTTGAGCAAGGAGTAACGACATGGCACGCGTCAAGCGCGCAGTGAACGCCCACAAGAAGCGCCGTACCACCCTCGACCGGGCCTCGGGCTACCGCGGTCAGCGCTCGCGCCTCTACCGCAAGGCCAAGGAGCAGGTCACCCACTCGCTGGTCTACAGCTACAACGACCGCCGCAAGAACAAGGGCAACTTCCGTCGCCTGTGGATCCAGCGGATCAACGCGGCCGCGCGTGCCCAGGGCATGACCTACAACCGCTTCATCCAGGGCCTCAACCTCGCTGGTGTCGAGGTGGACCGCAAGATCCTCGCCGACCTCGCCGTCAACGACGTGGCCGCGTTCAACGCCCTCGTCGAGACCGCCCGGGCCGCGCTGCCCGAGGACGTCAACGCGCCCAAGGCCTCCTGAGGCTTGACGCAGCACCAGCCCCTGGCCGCGAGCAATGCTCGGGTCAAGGAGGCACGCAGGCTCAGCCGCCGCCCGGAACGAACCGAGCGGCGGCTGTTCCTCGCCGACGGCCCGAAGGCCGTCGAGGGCGCGCTGTCCGTGCCCGGGTGCGTGGTCGAGGTCTTCGCCACCGCGGCTGCCACCGACGAGCTCGCGACCCTGCGCGCCGAGGCCGAGGCGGCCGGCGCCGTCTGGACGCCGGTCGTCGACAAGGCGCTCGCAGCGCTGAGCGAGAGCGTGACGCCTGCGGGCGTGGTCGCCGTGTGCCGCTTCCTCGACCGTCCGGCCGCCCACGTGCTCGACGGCCTCGACCTGGCCGTGCTGTGCGCCGACGTCCGTGACCCGGGCAACGCCGGCACCGTCATCCGTACGGCCGACGCCGTGGGCGCCGGCGGCGTGGTGCTGGCCGGCCACTCGGTCGACGCCTACAACGCCAAGACCGTCCGGGCCAGCGTCGGCAGCATCTTCCACCTGCCGCTGGCCGTCGCCGCGGACCCCGCCGAGGTGGTCGGGCAGGCCCGGGGCGCGGGGATGACCGTGCTGGCCGCGGACGGGGTCGGCGAGGTCGACCTGTTCGACGCCGACGAGCTCCTGCGAGGTCCCGTCGCCTGGCTGTTCGGGAACGAGGCGTGGGGCCTCCCGGCTGAGCTGGCCGCCCTCGCCGACCACCGCGTCGCCATCCCCATCCCCGGGCGCGCCGAGAGCCTCAACCTGGCCACCGCGGCCGCGGTCTGCCTGTACGCAACGGCGCGCGTGCGTGGCTAGCGGCACGGCTTAGGGTGGCGGCGTGCCCTCGCCGCCTGTGACCAGCCGCATCGACCGGTCGAGGGGACGGCTGCGCCAGCTGGCCGACGCCTATCCGGACGGCATCCTCGGCGCCACCTCGGACGGCGTGGTCACGATGCTCAACGAGCAGGCCGCGCGGATGCTGGACGTCCACGTCGACGACGCCGTCGGGGCGCCGCTGGCCGACGTGCTGCGGCTGCAGGACAACGACAGCCGGTCGTGGCTGGAGGTCAACCAGCCCTTCGCCCGCTTCTCGATCCGCCGGGGCGTGCCCGAGCAGAGCTGGCTGACGCCCAGGGGCGAGGAGGTGCTGACCACCGCCAAGCTGCTCCGCGACGAGGCGAGCGGTGAGATCAACGGCCTCGCCGTCAGCATCCGCAGCGGCCGTGGACGCGCGCGGCTCGACCGCGACCGCTCCGACCTGGTCGCCACGCTCGCCCACGAGCTGCGCTCGCCGCTGACCGGCGTGAAGGGTTTCGTGCAGGCGATGCTCAACCGCTGGGACAAGCTCAGCGACGACCAGAAGAAGCTGATGCTCACGACCGTCCACGCCGACTCCGACCGGCTGAGCAGGCTGATCACCGAGCTGCTCGACGTCGCCCGAATCGACACCGGACGGCTCTCGCTCCACCAGCGCCCCAGCGACGCCCACGTGCTCGTGGGCCGGGTCGTGGAGTCGGTGCGCGCCGGGACCGCCCGCCCGATCGAGCTCGACGCGGCCCCGGACCTGCCGCCGGTGGCGGCCGACCCCGACAAGTTCACCCAGGTGGTCACCAACCTCGTCGAGAACGCGGTCCGCCACGGCTCGGGGACGGTGTCGGTCACCCTCGAGCCGCTCGGCCCGGACGCCGACCACGACGGCGTACGCCTGGTCGTCGAGGACGAGGGCGGGGGGATCCCGGAGGAGATGCGGCGCCGGGTCTTCACCAAGTTCTGGACCAGCGGGGTCCGCGGCGGGTCCGGTCTCGGCATGTACCTCGTCAACGGCCTGACCCGGGCCCACGGCGGCAGCGTCACGATCGGCGACGCCGACGGCGGGGGAGCGCGGGTGGTCGTGGACTGGCCGGCCGCGCAGGCGCCGGGCTGACCCAGGGCGAGCGCGGTCGGTGGGTCGTGCCAACCGGGGCCTCGTGCCCGCAGCAACCGTGACGAACCCGGAGACTCGCGGACGAGGCTCGGTCCGGGCGTCACGGTCAGCGGGTCACCGGCGGGGCGTCCGGTCGCCCGGGTACGTGGTAGAGCCGGCCCTCGCGTGACTTGACGGTCGCGACCAGCACGAAGCTCATCGACACCAGCAGTGCCCACGACCCGATCTTGGAGGTGTGCACCGCCTCCCACACCTCGACCTGGCCAGGGTAGGTCCAGGCGCCGAGGAAGGTGGCGACGTTCTCCGCCAGCCAGAGGAACAGCCCGATGAGCAGGAACGCGAGCGGCAACGGCATGCGGTAGCGCGCGTCCCCGACCGTGTAGTGCACCCGGCAGCGGCGCAGCACCAGCAGCATGGCGGCGGCGAGCACCAGCCGCAGGTCCCACCAGTAGTGGTGGGTGAAGAAGTTGGCGTAGATGCCGACGGCGACCACGGTGGTCGGCACCGGCGCGTAGTGCGACACCCGCAGGTCCAGGTTGCGCCAGGCCTGGCAGATGTAGGACCCGACGGCGGCGTACATGAAGCCGGAGAAGAGCGGGACGCCGGCGACGACGAGGACGCCGTCCCCCGGGTAGGACCACGAGCCCTGGCTGACCTTGAAGACCTCCAGCCCCAGGCCGAGCAGGTGGAAGGCCAGGATGACGAGGACCTCGCGCCAGGACTCCAGTCCGAGCGCCCAGAAGCCGAGCGTCAGAGCGACGCACCAGACCAGCAGGAAGTCGTAGTCGGCGACCGGCAGCGGCACGAGCCAGGCGATCGCGAGCCCCGTGAACACGCCGGCCGCGAAGACGCACGATCGCGCCTCGAGCCACGCGAACCGCAGCAGCTGCTCGGTGAACCGGGTGGCCGACATCCGGCGGAGCGTAGCCCGGCACGACATCCGGTTCGTGCCGGGGCGCCGTCGCTTCCTAGACTGCCACCCATGTCCGGACCCAACACCGACTACGACCCCGTGCAGGTCACGCCGCTGGACGAGGAGAACGTCGTCGCGATGCGCGACGCGGCCCTCGCCGCGATCGAGGCCGCCGGGGACCTCGCAGCGCTCAAGCAGGTACGCCTCGAGCACGCAGGGGACCGGTCGCCGCTCGCGCTGGCCAACCGCGAGATCGGCGCGCTGCCCCCGCAGGGACGCAAGGAGGCAGGGCAGCGGGTCGGTCAGGCGCGGGGAGCGGTCAACCAGGCGCTGGCCGCCCGGACCGCGGCGCTGGAGGCCGAGCACGAGGAGCGGATGCTGGTCGAGGAGGCCGTCGACGTGACGCTGCCGGTCGACCGGGCGCCCCGCGGCTCGCGGCACCCGCTGACCACCGGCGCCGAGCTGATCGAGGACATCTTCGTCGCCATGGGCTGGGAGGTCGCGGAGGGTCCGGTCGTCGAGGCCGAGTGGCTCAACTTCGACGCCCTCAACCTCGGCGCCGACCACCCCGCCCGCACCATGCAGGACACCTTCTGGGCCGAGCCGGCCGACCACCACCTCGTGCTGCGCACCCACACCTCACCGGTGCAGGCGCGCACCATGCTCACCCAGGCTCCGCCGATCTACGTGGTCTGCCCGGGCCGCGTGTTCCGGACCGACGAGTACGACGCGACCCACAGCCCGATGTTCCACCAGGTCGAGGGACTCGTCGTCGACGAGGGCATCACCATGGCCCACCTCAAGGGATCGCTCGACCACTTCGCCGGGCGGATGTTCGGCGAGGGCATCGCGACCCGGTTCCGGCCGTCGTACTTCCCCTTCACCGAGCCGTCCGCCGAGGTCGACCTGCGCTGCTTCGTGTGCCGGGGCGTCGACTCCGCGGCGTGCCGCACCTGCAAGGGGGAGGGCTGGATCGAGTGGGGCGGCTGCGGCGTCGTGAACCCCCGCGTCCTGACCGCCTGCGGCATCGACAGCGAGCGCTACACCGGCTTCGCCTTCGGGATGGGCATCGACCGGACGCTGATGTTCCGCACCGGTGCCGCCGACCTGCGCGACTTCTTCGAGGGCGACGTCCGCTTCTCGTCCTCCTTCGGAACGGAGATCTGACCCCGTGCGTGCCCCCGTGTCGTGGATCCGCGACTACGTCGACCTGCCCGACGACCTCGACCCTGCGACGCTGGCCGACGCGCTCACCGACCTCGGCCTCAAGCTCGAGTCGCTGGAGCGACCCGGAGAGGCGATCACCGGCCCGCTGGTGGTGGGCCGCGTGCTCACGATGGAGCCGGAGCCGCAGAAGAACGGCAAGACCATCAACTGGTGCACCGTCGACGTTGCGGACGCCAACGGCACCGGAGAGCCGCAGGGCATCGTGTGCGGCGCCCACAACTTCGCCCCCGGCGACCTCGTCGTCGTCGTGCTGCCCGGTGGGGTGCTGCCGGGCGGCTTCGAGATCTCCGCGCGCAGGACCTACGGGCACGTCTCGGCGGGCATGATCTGCTCCGCCGCCGAGCTCGGGCTCGGCGAGGACCACGACGGCATCATCGTGCTGCCCGCCGACGCCGGGAAGCCCGGAGACGACGCACGGCCGGTGCTCGGGCTCGACGACACGGTCCTCGAGTTCGAGATCAACCCCGACCGCGCCTACGCGCTGTCGCTGCGGGGCGTCGCGCGCGAGGCCGCGCTGGCCTGCGACGCGACCTTCCACGACCCGGTGCTGCGGGAGGTCCCCCCGGCCGACGCTGCCGGCCACCCGGTCCACGTCGAGGACCCCACCGGCTGCCCGGTCTTCGTCGCACGCACCGTCTCGGGCTTCGACGCCGCCGCGCCCACGCCCGACTGGCTGGCCCGGCGGATCCAGCAGGCAGGCATGCGTCCCATCTCGCTGGCCGTCGACGTCACCAACTACGTGATGCTCGAGACCGGTCGCCCGATCCACGGCTACGACGCCGACAAGGTCCGCGGCGCCATCGGCGTACGCCGGGCCCGTGACGGCGAGCGCCTGACCACCCTGGACGGCGCCGACAGGGC
This sequence comes from Nocardioides euryhalodurans, assembly GCF_004564375.1. Taxonomy (NCBI): domain Bacteria; kingdom Bacillati; phylum Actinomycetota; class Actinomycetes; order Propionibacteriales; family Nocardioidaceae; genus Nocardioides; species Nocardioides euryhalodurans. Next base: position 592,436 of record NZ_CP038267.1, on the reverse strand, counting down.
GCTGTCGGTCGAGGACCTCGTCGTCACCGACGACTCCGGGATCATCGGGCTGGGCGGCGTCATGGGCGGCGAGGACACCGAGATGTCCTCGACCACCAGCCGGGTCCTGGTCGAGGCCGCCCACTGGGACGCGGTCTCGATGTTCCGCACGGGCCGCCGCCACAAGATCACCTCCGAGGCCGGCAAGCGCAACGAGCGCGGGGTCGACCCGACGATCTGCGAGGCGGCCGCCGACCGCGTGGTCGAGCTGCTGACGACGTACGGCGGAGGCTCGGCCGATCCGGGGGTGACCGTGGTCGGCGAGCCACCGGAGCGGACCCGGATCACGATCCCGTCCGACCTGCCTGCCCGGATCACGGGCATCGACATCGACGCCGACACCGTCGTGGCCGACCTGCGCGCGGTGGGATGCGACGTCATCGAGGACGGTGAGTGGGTGACCGCGACGGTCCCGCCGTGGCGTCCCGACCTCGGCGACCCCTACGACCTCGTCGAGGAGGTCGCCCGCATCGTCGGCTACGACAAGGTCCCGTCGGTGCTGCCCCCGGCCCCCTCCGGACGCGGACTGACCCGTCGCCAGAAGCTGCGCCGCCGGGTGGGCCGCACCCTGGCCGGTGCGGGGCTGGTCGAGGTCGTCAGCTTCCCGTTCGTGGGCGTGCCCGAGCTCGACGCCCTCGGGCTCCCGGAGGACGACGAGCGCCGCACGCTGCTGCGGCTCGCCAACCCGCTCTCGGCCGAGAAGCCGGCCATGACCACGACCCTGCTGCCCGGGCTGCTCGAGGCCGTGGCCCGCAACACGGGGCGCGGCACGAGCGACCTGGCGCTCTTCGAGCTGGCGACCGTCACGCTGCCGCACACCGGGGGCGGCACCACGATCCTGCCCGTCGACCGGCGCCCCACCGACGGGGAGCTGGACGACCTGGTCAAGGCCGTCCCGGACCAGCCCCTCCACCTGGGCGTGGTCGCGGCCGGCGAGCGGGTCCCGTCGGGCTGGTGGGGGGCCGGCCGTGCCGTCGCGTGGTCCGACGCGATCTCCGTGGTACTGGAGGTCGCTGCGTCGGTCGGCGTCGCGGTGGACGTCCGCGCCGCTGCCCGCGCTCCCTGGCACCCCGGTCGCTGCGCGGAGGTCGTGGCCGGCGACGCCGTGCTCGGCTGGGCCGGCGAGCTGCACCCGCGGGTCTGCACCGCGTACGGCGTCCCGGCCCGGACCGTCGCGGCCGAGATCGACCTCGAGCGGCTGCTCGCGCTGGCCCCGGAGGAGACCCGGGCGCCGTCGTTCTCCGACTACCCCGTGGCCAAGGAGGACGTGGCCCTCGTGGTCGACGAGTCCGTCCCGGCCGCGGCGGTCGAGGCCGCGCTGCGCGAGGGGGCCGGTGAGCTGCTGGAGTCCGTACGGCTCTTCGACGTCTACACCGGCGACCAGGTCGGCGGGGGCCGGAAGTCGCTGGCCTTCGCCCTGCGCTTCCGTGCCGCCGACCGCACCCTCAAGGAGGGCGAGGCCGCGGCTGCCCGGGACGCCGCGGTGGCTCTGGCCGCCGAGCGCTGCGGGGCTGTCCAGCGCACCTGACCCGGCTCAGCCGCCGTCGGGTGGGAGCATCCGGCGGACGACCCGGACGAGCCGGGTCGGTGGCGGGGCCCAGGGCTCGCGGTCCCGCGGGTCCCAGGCGTACGTCGGGGTGCGGCCGTCGACGAGGTCGGCCAGCCCCGGGAGGCCCAGCTCGTCGGCCGACCACCGGTAGAGCTCGCCCAGGCGGGGCGTGATCACGCCCAGGTCGAGCACCCGGCCGACGGTGTGCTCGCGGGCGACGTAGCGGTCCAGCTCCTCGGGCAGCGGGTAGCTGTCCGGCAGGACGCGTGACACCGAGAGGAAGAGCCCGGTCATCGCCCGACGCGGGTCGCCGAGCCAGGGCGCCACGGGAGCGAGGCGGCCGAGCGCGAGCCGCGGGGCAGCGACCAGGGCGTGGGCGTAGAGCAGGCGGAGCAGCACCAGGTTGAGGAAGAAGCGCTCGACCCTGAGCTCCTGCTCCGCGAGGTCGCGATGCTCGAGGTAGGCCGACACGATGGTGGTGTTGTGGGCGAGGTACCACGCCCGGGAGGACGGCTCCTCGGCGAACCTGACCGACGCCTCGACGCTGGCCGACGAGGCAGGGCCGGGATGGCCGAGGACGCGCAGCCGGGCCTCGCAGGTGTCCCGCAGCAGCCGCTCGTTGACGGCGCGCCACCACGGGCTGCCGGGCTGCTCATCCTCCAGCGGAGCGAGCAGGCCACGGCGTACCTGCCAGCCCATGAAGGCCATCGCGGCCCGGCGGTAGCGCCGGTGCAGCGGGGGACCACCCGGCAACGGGTCGTAGGAGGAGGAGAGCAGCTCGAGCCGTGCCTGCGGCCGGTCGACGACCTCGGCGACCCGCTCGGCCGCGAGCGTCGCCGCAGGGCCACCGTCCATCGCGTCAGACCTCCTCGGGGAGCTCCAGCGTCTCGCAGACCCAGCGCCACGTCCGGTCGACCTGCCCGGGCGTGCTCCGCGTCTTCGACGTGAGGGCGACCGGTCGGACCCGGCGGTCGTGCCAGAGCGAGCCGCCGGCGGGCGCCGGGCGGACCGCCGAGAGCCAGACGGTGGTGTCGACGCCCTGGTGCAGGTCGCGCAGCACCGGGCTCGTGACCTTGTGGAAGGTCGGCAGCGACTCGAGCACGCCCGGCGTGTCCGCCCAGCCGGGATGGGTGGCGTAGACGTGCAGCCCGGCCCCGGACCAGCGCCGCTGCAGCACCGGCAGCAGCTCGACCTGGACGCGCTTGCTCCGGGCGTACGCGGTGGTGCCGGAGTAGTCGCCGGTGAGGTACTCCGGATCGTCGTCGCGCAGCGGCTGCGCGTACATCCCGCCGGAGGTCACCAGGACGACGCGGGTCGCCTGCCCGGCGAGGTGTGGGAGCAGCCGCTCGGTGAGCAGCACCGGTGCGAGCACGTGGAGCGCCATGCTCAGCTCGTGGCCCTGGGGAGACTCCGTGCGCGTCGCGGGCAGCGCCCCGGCGTTGTGGACGAGCGCCGCGAGCGGGAGCTCCTCGGCGGCCAGCTCGTCGGCCAGCCGCGCCACCGCCTCGAGGTCGCCGAGGTCGCAGGTCCGGAGCGTGAACACCTCGCCCAGCTCGGCCGCCAGCCCGGCCCGCACGGCCTCGCCCTTGGCGCGGTCGCGGACCACCAGCTGCACGTGGGCGCCGAGGGCGGCCAGCTCGCGGGCGGTCTGCGTGCCCAGCCCGGACGACGCGCCGGTGACGAGCACGTGGCGGCCGGCGAGCGCACCCGGCTCGGGGTCCTCCGGCCAACCCGGGAGGCGGCTCCGCACGGCGTACCCGACGCGGCTGTAGCCCGGGGCGATGGTGCGGTCGAGCGCGGTGTCGACCGCACCCGCGAGCCGCCCGGCGAGGCTCATCGGGCGGTCCGGCCGCGCAGCACGGTGCCGTCGGTGTAGGCGACCATCCGGTTGAACACCGACGTGGCGGCCCGGGCGGAGGCAGCCCGGGGCGGCGGCGCCTCCTCGAGGATCTGCAGCAGGTCCCGGGACGAGCCGGACCCGAGGGCGGCGCCGACCTCGGCCGTCAGGACGGCCGTGTCGCGCACCACCCGGCCCTCGACGGTCCACACCGCCTCGAACTGGCGGCCGGCCTCGGTGACGTCGTGCTGACCGGGCAGCTCCCAGGCGACGAGGGCGGCCGTGAGCCCGGGGCCGTCGCAGGCCACGATCCACTCGCGCAGCAGCGGGGAGTCGGGCGGCAGCGCCACCCGGGCAGGCGCCGGAGCGTCGTCGTGCGCCTCGAAGTCGGCCATCACCAGCGCCGCGCGCGCCGTCCGGGCCAGGTCGGCCCACCGGGCCGCGGACTGCCCGAAGTAGCGCTGCTTCTGGAAGGTGCCGACGAGCACGGCGCGGCTGGCCAGTGCGAGGCACTCGTCCTCGATCGCCCACGACAGGGCCAGCAGCGTGCGCTTGGTGAGGGTGTACGTCGCCAGGTCCGGGTGCCGTGCGCACAGCGAGGCGTAGACGGATCCGGAGTCGGCGGCGTTGCCGGCCCGGCGCGCCGCCTCGATCGCGTGCTCGAGGCGGACCCCCCGGTCGCGCTCGGCCAGCACCCGCTGGACGGCGCGCACGTCGTCGTCGGTGTAGCGGCGGTGACCGCTCGGCAGGCGGGTCGGCTCCGGGAAGCCGTGGCGGCTCTCCCAGGTCCGCAGCAGCTCGGGCGTGAGCCCCGTGTGGGCGGCCAGCTCGCCGATGGTGAGCAGCGTGCCGGGCGCGAGGTCGGGGGGTTGCGTGAGGATCGGAGCCGTGCGCATACTTCAACAATAACCTAGACAGGCCGTTCAGGTACGCCGAATCGGCCGGGACACGCAGGAGGCGCACGATGAGCAGCAGCACGGGCGAGACGACGAGCGGAGCCCAGCAGGTCGTCGACTGGAGCGACCTCGGCCGGGAGATGTGGTCCTTCCTGACCGGGCGCCGCGCTGCCATCAACTACGAGTTCGTGGACATGGCGGTCGAGGTTCCGCGTGACACCGGCCCCCGCGCCCCCCGCGCGGTGTGGAAGATCGACGGGACGCTGCGGATCTCGACCGAGGACGACGCCACGCGGGGCGCCGCGTGACGCGACTCCGCACCCAGGTCGCCGCGGACCTCACGTTCCGCATCGAGCTCCCCGGACGCGAGCCGGTGACCGGCGAGCTGAGCGGCAACGGGAGCGACCTGACCCTCTCGGTGAGCGACCCGGCGGCCTTCGCCGGTGGCGCGGACGCGGCGTCCCTGCGCTGGGTGGCCGACGAGCTCGCCGACGTCGGCGTACGCCTGGAGGTGACCGACCCGGCCGGCGTCGCCCTCGTGCGGATCGGGGACGTCCGCGCTCCCTGGTGGCAGCGCCCGTTCACGCGCAGCCCACACCTCCGGGTCGCCGGGGTGCGGGGGCTGCTGGCCGCGGGTCGCGGTCGGATGCGCGACGGCGCCGGCACGCTGCCGGACGCCGGGCTGGTGCCGCCACCGTCGCCGTACCCCCTCGCTCCGACCTTCCTCCGCCGGCCCGTCAAGCGGGTCACCACCACGCACGACCCGGGGCGCGGGGGGCGACCGCGCCTCGTCGAGCTGCCGTCGGCGACCGTGAGGCGCTCCGACCACCCGACCCACTGGCTGCAGCAGGAACGCACCACCATCGGGAGCGACCCGGGCTGCGACCTCGTGCTCCCCGACCTGGCGCCGCTGCACGCGGAGGTGGTCCACGACGAGCAGGACGAGTTCGTCCTCCTGGCCCACCACGTCGACGTCCGGGTCCACGGCCGGCGGGTCACCGAGCAGGTGCTCCGCACCTCGTCCAGGATCGAGCTCGGCGAGCGGCAGCTGACCTTCGTCCGGGAGGAGTACGCCGACCACGGCCGCCCCTACGGCGGCCGGATCGGTGGCGAGCTGGGTCGGCAGCGGCCGCAGCCGCCGCGACCGTCGGGCCCAGGACCCCGGGACTGGGCCGCCCCGGGCAACCCCTAGTTGATCGGCTGGTGCACGACCTGCCGGAACCGGTCGACGATCTCGAGGTTGCCGGCCAGACGGGTGTCACCGCCGTCGCCGCGGCGCCAGAGGCGGAGCAGCAGGTCCTGCGCGGTCCCGCTGATCACCGCGTCCGGCTCGGCGTCCGGGTCGTCGACGACCGAGATGTCGTCCTCGTCGTAGGACGTGCCGCTCTCCGGGTCGGTGCCGGAGAAGCGCCCAAGCCGCACCCAGACCGACTCCCCGGTGTCGGTGGTGTCGACCCGGAGCAGGTGGGGGAGCGGGCTGAAGGTCCCCCAGTCGGGGCAGCCGCCGTACATCACGTCGAGCACCTCCTCCACGCCGTCGGTGGCCAGGGCGGGGTCCAGCGGCGAGGAGACCCCGGCGGTCTGCTCGGCGTCGACCCGGTGCACGAGCGCCTCGAGCGACTGCCGCCGGTAGGTGAACCCCACGGTCTGCTCGGGGGCCCAGCTCCACGCCGCCTCTCCCGGGTCGGCCTCGCCGAGCGCGGTGACCAGCGCAGCCGCGTGCTCGTCGAAGAGCGTGAGCAGGTCGGCGTACGACGTCGGGCGGGCCGGCTCGTCGTAGCCGTCGCGGGGGCTCGCCGGCCGGTGGGCAACGACCCAGGCCCAGAACCCCTGCACCTCGCCGAGGTGCCAGAGCAGGTCGGCGGCGTCCCAGGCGGGGCACCCGGGGACGCGGGCCGCGGGATCGCAGTCGGCGAGCACGTCGCGGAAGCGTCGTGACTCGGTCTCGAGGAGGGCCAGGTAGCGGTCGAACGGGAGCCGGCTCATGCCCTCGAACCTAGTCATCGCGGAGCGACGGCGCACGTGTCCTACGGTGGTCGTGCGGCCCCGGACCCGGGTGGCATGAGGATACGCTCGTCTGTATAGTCATGCACATGTCAGTCACCGTCGCCGTCGCCGGCGCGAGCGGGTACGCCGGAGGGGAGGTGCTGCGGCTGCTGCTGGGTCACCCCGACGTGGAGATCGGTGCCCTCACGGGCGGATCGAACGCGGGGGAGACCCTCGGCGTGCTGCAGCCGCACCTCGGCCCGCTCGCCGACCGCGTCCTCGAGCCCACCACCCCCGACACCCTGGCGGGTCACGACGTCGTCGTGCTCGGCCTGCCCCACGGCCAGTCCGGACCGCTGGCCGCCCAGCTCGGTGACCAGACCGTGGTCATCGACTGCGGCGCCGACTACCGCCTCGAGGACCCGCGGCTCTGGGAGCAGTTCTACGGCGGTGACCACGCCGGCTCGTGGCCCTACGGGCTCCCCGAGCTCCCCGGCCAGCGCGAGCGGCTGCGCGGCGCGACCCGGATCGCGGTGCCCGGTTGCTACCCGACCGTCTCCACCCTCGCGACCGTCCCGGCGGTCGCGGCCGGCCTGGTCGAGCCCGACGTGGTGGTCGTGGCCGCCTCCGGCACCAGCGGCGCGGGCAAGGCCGCCAAGCCGCACCTGCTCGGCAGCGAGGTGATGGGCAACGCGAGCGCCTACGGCGTCGGTGGCGTCCACCGCCACACCCCCGAGATCATCCAGAACCTCTCCCGGGTCGTCGGCGGCGACGTCAGCGTCAGCTTCACCCCGACGCTGGTCCCGATGTCGCGCGGCATCCTCGCGACGTGCTCGGCCCCGCTGCGCGGTGGCGTCAGCGCGGCCGACGCGCGCGCGGCGTACGAGAAGGCCTACGCCGACGAGCCGTTCGTGCGGGTGCTGCCCGAGGGCCAGTGGCCGCAGACGCAGTCGGTCCTCGGCTCCAACGCCGTCCACGTCCAGGTCACCGTCGACGAGGCCGCGCGCCGGTTGGTCGCGGTCGGCGTCGTCGACAACCTCGCCAAGGGCACCGGCGGCGCAGCCGTCCAGTGCCTCAACCTCGCGCTCGGCCTCGACGAGACCACCGGGCTCACGACCGTGGGGCTGGCTCCATGAGCGTCACGACCCCCCAGGGCTTCCGCGCCGCCGGCGTCGTCGCCGGCCTGAAGAGCACCGGCGCCAAGGACGTGGCCCTCGTCGTCAACGACGGTCCCCGCCACGACTCCGCGAGCGTCTTCACGAGCAACCGGTGCAAGGCCAACCCGATCCTGTGGAGCGAGCAGGTCGTCCGGGACGGCGTCGTCCGCGCCGTCGTCCTCAACTCCGGCGGCGCCAACTGCTACACCGGTCCCGACGGGTTCCAGACCACGCACGCGGTCGCGGAGCAGGTCGCGGCCCACCTCGCGATCGGCGCCGGCGACGTGGTCGTCTGCTCGACCGGCCTGATCGGGCTCGCCAACGACCGGGCCGCCGTGCTGGCCGGCGTCGACGCGGCGTACGCCGGCCTCGACCCGGAGGGCGGTGGCGACGCGGCCGCGGCGATCATGACCACCGACTCGGTCAGCAAGCAGGTCGTCGTCGACGGCGGCGGCTGGAGCGTCGGCGGCATGGCCAAGGGCGCCGGCATGCTGGCCCCCCAGCTCGCCACGATGCTGGTCGTCCTCACGACCGACGCCGTGGTGCCGGCCGAGGACCTCGACCGGGCGCTGCGCGCCGCGACGCGGGTCAGCTTCGACCGGCTCGACTCCGACGGCTGCATGTCCACCAACGACACCGTCACCGTGATGGCCAGCGGCGCCAGCGGGATCACGCCGACGCTCGAGGACTTCACCGAGGTGCTCACCCGCGCGTGCACCGACCTGGCGATGCAGCTGCTCGCCGACGCCGAGGGTGCCGACCACGAGATCGCGATCAGCGTCCTCAACGCCGCGACCGAGGACGACGCCGTCGAGGTAGGCCGCAGCATCGCCCGCAGCAACCTCTTCAAGGCGGCCGTCTTCGGCAAGGACCCCAACTGGGGCCGCGTGCTCGCCTCGATCGGCACCACGGGGGCGGCGTTCGACCCCGCCGACCTCGACGTGGCCATGAACGGCGTCTGGGTGTGCCGGCAGTCGACCCCGTCGGCCGACCCGACGACCGTCGACCTCAGCGGCCGGGAGGTGAGCGTGACCGTCGACCTCAAGGCCGGCGACGCCCGCGCCACGATCTGGACCAACGACCTGACCCATGCCTACGTCCACGAGAACAGCGCGTACTCATCATGACCGTGAACCACGTCGGCAGGACCGACCCCCCCGACCCCGCCAAGGCCCGCACCCTCGCGGCCGCGCTGCCCTGGCTGATGGCCTACCACGGCCGGACGATCGTCGTGAAGTACGGCGGCAACGCGATGACCGACGACACCCTCAAGCGGGCGTTCGCCGAGGACATCGCCTTCCTCCGGTACGCCGGCTTCAAGCCGGTGGTCGTGCACGGCGGTGGTCCCCAGATCTCGGCCATGCTCAAACGGCTCGACATCGAGTCGGAGTTCCGCGGCGGCCTCCGGGTGACCACGCCCGAGGCGATGGACGTCGTCCGGATGGTGCTCGTCGGCCAGGTGCAGCGTGAGCTGGTCGGCCTGATCAACGAGCACGGCCACATCGCGGTCGGCCTCTCCGGTGAGGACGCCGGCCTCTTCACGGCGACCGCCGTGGGGACGGTCGTCGACGGCGAGGAGGTCGACCTCGGACTCGTCGGCGAGGTGAGCCGGGTGCGGCCCGAGGCCGTGCAGGACCTGGTGGAGGCCGGCCGGATCCCGGTGATCTCCAGCGTGGCTCCCGACGAGGACGGCACCGTCCACAACGTCAACGCCGACACCGCCGCCGCGGCCCTCGCGGTCGCGCTCGGTGCGGCCAAGCTGCTCGTCCTCACCGACGTCGAGGGCCTGTACCGCGACTGGCCCGACAGCGACGACGTGATCCAGGAGATCAGCCCGGAGGCGCTGGCCGAGCTGATGCCCTCCCTCGCCTCGGGGATGGTCCCCAAGATGGGGGCGTGCCTCAAGGCCGTGCAGGAAGGGGTCCCGAAGGCCACGGTCGTCGACGGCCGCAAGCCGCACGCGGTGCTGCTCGAGATCTTCACCGACGAGGGTGTCGGCACCCAGGTGCTGCCCGGGGTCGAGACCAAGATCAGGACCGCCCACGAGTCACCGGGAGGATCGTCGTGACCACGACCTGGCAGGAGCGCTACGCCGCCTCGCTCATGAACGCCTTCGGACCGCCCAAGCTGATGCTGGTGCGCGGCGAGGGCAGCCACGTCTGGGACTCCGACGGCAACGAGTACGTCGACCTCCTCGGTGGCATCGCCGTCAACGCGCTCGGCCACGCCCACCCGGCGCTGGTCGACGCGGTGTCCGACCAGCTCCGGACGCTCGGACACGTCTCGAACTTCTTCACCAGCGAGCCGCAGGTCCGGCTGGCGGAGCGGCTGCTCGCCCTGCTGGGCGGCACCGGCGGGAAGGTCTTCCTCGCCAACTCGGGCTCGGAGGCCAACGAGGCAGCCCTCAAGCTCACCCGGCGCACCGGTCGCACGAAGCTGGTCGCGGCCGAGGGCGCCTTCCACGGCCGCACCATGGGCGCGCTCGCACTGACCGCCAAGGCCGCCTACCGCGAGCCGTTCGAGCCGCTGCCCGGCGACGTCACCTGGGTGCCCTACGGCGATGTGGAGGCCCTCCGCACGGCCGTCGACGACGAGACCGCGGCCGTCGTGCTCGAGCCGATCCAGGGCGAGGCCGGCGTGGTGCTGCCGCCCGACGGCTACCTCGTGGCGGCACGGGAGATCACCCGCGACCAGGGCGCCCTGCTCTGGGTCGACGAGGTCCAGACGGGGATCGGCCGGACCGGCCACTGGTTCGCCCACGACCCTGACTGCGAGCCCGACGTGGTGACGCTCGCCAAGGGGCTGGGCGGTGGGGTCCCGATCGGGGCGTGCGTGGGGCTCGGCGCGGCCGGCGAGCTCTTCCAGCCCGGCAACCACGGGACGACCTTCGGCGGCAACCCGGTCGCCTGCGCGGCCGCGCTCGCCGTGCTCGAGACGATCGAGGCCGACCAGCTGCTCCAGCACGCGGCCGCGGTCGGGACGCAGCTGCGCGAGGGCCTGGCCGCCGACCCGCGCGTGACCGACGTACGCGGGAAGGGGCTGCTGGTCGGCCTGACCCTGGCCGGCGATCACGCCGCCGCGGTCGTCGGGGCCGCCCAGGACGCGGGCTTCATCGTCAACATGCCCGGCCCCGACCTGATCCGGCTGGCGCCTCCGCTGGTGCTGGCAGCGGACGACGCCGCCGCGTTCCTGGCTGCCTGGCCCGGTATCCTCGACACCGCGTTCGGGGAGGGCTCGTGAACCGTCACTTCCTGCGCGACGACGACCTGTCCCCGGCCGAGCAGGCCGAGGTGCTGGCGCTGGCCGCGGACATGAAGCGGGCACCCTACGACCACCGGCCGCTCGCGGGTCCGCTCACGGTCGCGACGATCTACGACAAGCCGACGCTGCGCACCCAGGCGTCGTTCTCCTCCGGGATCGCCGAGCTCGGCGGCCACTCGATGCTGGTCGACGGGCGGCTGGCCGGGATCGGCGAGCGCGAGTCGGTCGCCGACGTCGCCCGGGTGCTGGGCCGGCAGGCCGCGGCGATCGTGTGGCGGACCTTCGCCCAGGCGGCGATCGAGGACCTGGCACGCCACGCCGGCGTCCCGGTCGTCAACGCGCTGACCGACGACTTCCACCCCTGCCAGCTGTTGGCCGACCTGCTCACGCTGCAGGAGCACACCGGCGCGCTGGCCGGCCGCACGGTCGGCTTCGTCGGCGACGGAGCCTGCAACATGGGCAACTCCTGGGTGCTGGCCGGCGCCACCGCCGGCATGCACGTCCGGATCGGCGCTCCGACCGGCTACGAGCCGGACGCCACCGTCGTCGAGCGCGCCCGCGAGGTCGCGGCCGGCACCGGCGGCTCGGTGACGCTGACCGCCGACGCCCGCGAGGCCGTCGCCGACGCCGACGCGGTGGTGACCGACACCTGGGTGTCGATGGGCAAGGAGGAGGAGGCCGCGGCTCGGACCGAGGTGTTCTCGCCGTACGCCGTCACCACCGAGCTGTTCGCCCACGCGGCGCCCGACGCGATCCTCCTCCACTGCCTGCCGGCCTACCGGGGCAAGGAGGTCGCCGCCGAGGTCATCGACGGCCCCCGCAGCCTGGTCTGGGACGAGGCCGAGAACCGCCGCCACGCCCAGAAGGCCGTGCTGACGTGGTTGCTCGAGCGAGAGGGGAGCGGTCATGAGTGACGCCGCCCTCCGCCCCACCACCAAGAACGCCCGTCACCAGCGGATCGTGGAGCTGGTGACCACCCGCGAGGTCCGTTCCCAGACCGAGCTGGCCGACCAGCTCGCCGACAGCGGTCTCCACGTCACGCAGGCGACCCTCAGCCGCGACCTCGTCGAGCTGCAGGCGGTCAAGGTGCGCGGCGCGTCCGGCGCCCTGGTCTACGCCGTCCCGGGCGAGGGCGGTGACCGACGACCCTCGGCGCCCGGTGCGAGCGCCGCCAGCACCCAGCGCCTGGCCCGGCTGTGCAACGAGCTGCTCGTGAGCGCCGAGGCCACCGGCAACCTGGTGGTGCTGCGGACCCCACCGGGTGCCGCCCAGTTCCTGGCCAGCGCGTTCGACAAGAGCGAGCTCCCCGAGGTCCTCGGCACGATCGCCGGCGACGACACGCTCCTCGTGATCGGCCGCGACCCGGCGGGGGGAGCAGCGCTCGCGCGGCGCTTCCTCTCCCTGGCCAACGACCACCCGCCTGCCGGCTGACGCGGCAGCACCCCCGAACCCCGAAGGAATCCACTGTGAGCAAGGTCCTCACCTCCCTCCCCACCGGCCAGCGGGTCGGCATCGCGTTCTCCGGCGGCCTCGACACCTCGGTGGCGGTCGCCTGGATGCGGGAGAAGGGGGCGATCCCGTGCACCTACACCGCCGACATCGGCCAGTACGACGAGTCCGACATCGAGGGGGTCCCCGGTCGTGCGCTCGAGTACGGCGCCGAGCTGGCACGGTCGGTGGACTGCAAGCCCGAGCTCGTGCAGGAGGGTCTCGCCGCGCTGGCGTGCGGGGCCTTCCACATCCGCTCGGCCGGCCGCGCGTACTTCAACACCACGCCGATCGGGCGCGCCGTCACCGGCACCATGCTGGTGCGGGCGATGCACGAGGACGGCGTCAACATCTGGGGCGACGGCTCGACCTTCAAGGGCAACGACATCGAGCGGTTCTACCGCTACGGCCTGCTCGCCAACCCCGACCTGCGGATCTACAAGCCGTGGCTCGACGCCGACTTCGTCCACGAGCTGGGCGGCCGGACCGAGATGAGCCAGTGGCTCACCGAGCGCGACCTTCCCTACCGCGACAGCGAGGAGAAGGCGTACTCCACCGACGCCAACATCTGGGGCGCCACCCACGAGGCGAAGACGCTCGAGCGGCTCGACGCCTCGCTCGAGGTGGTCGAGCCGATCATGGGCGTGCGCTTCTGGGACCCGGCGGTCCACATCGAGACCGAGGACGTCCGGATCCGCTTCGACCGCGGTCGCCCCGTCGCGATCAACGGCCAGTCCTACGACCCCGTCGCCCTGGTCCACCAGGCCAACCTCATCGGTGGCCGGCACGGGCTCGGCATGTCCGACCAGATCGAGAACCGGATCATCGAGGCGAAGTCGCGCGGCGTCTACGAGGCGCCGGGCATGGCACTGCTGTGGATCGCCTACGAGCGGTTGCTCAACGCGATCCACAACGAGGACACGATCGCCACCTACCACCAGCAGGGCCGGCGGCTCGGCCAGATGCTCTACGAGGGCCGCTGGCTCGACCCGCAGGCGCTGATGCTGCGGGAGTCGATCCAGCGGTGGATCGCCTCGGTCGTGACCGGCGAGGTCACCCTCCGGCTGCGTCGCGGCGAGGACTACACCGTGCTGCGCACCGACGGCCCGGCGTTCTCCTACCACCCCGACAAGCTGTCGATGGAGCGCACCGCCAACGCGGCCTTCGGTCCGACGGACCGGATCGGCCAGCTGACGATGCGCAACCTGGACATCGCCGACTCACGGGCGAAGCTCGAGCTGTACGCCGAGCAGCCGCTCGACCAGGGCCAGGTGCTCGTCGAGCACGGGGTGCTGCTGGGCGAGCTCCCGGCCGGCGGCGCCGCGCGGATCGCGCAGCGGCCCGAGGCCGAGGGCGACCCGGACGACCGCGCGCTCGACGACGCCGCGATGGAGTTCGGGACCGACTGATGGCCGAGCACGAGGGCACCAACCAAGGGATGCTGTGGGGTGGCCGGTTCGCCGGCGGCCCCTCGCCCGAGCTGGAGGCGCTGTCCCGGTCGACGCACTTCGACTGGCGGCTGACGCCGTACGACCTGGCCGGCTCGCGCGCCCACGCCAACGCGCTCCACGCTGCCGGGCTGCTGAGCGAGGAGGACCACGCCGAGCTGCTCCGCGGCCTGGGGGCGCTGGGGGAGCGCCATGCCGCGGGCGAGCTGCAGCCGGCTCCCGGCGACGAGGACGTCCACGGCGCCCTGGAGCGACTGCTGCTCGAGGAGGTCGGCACCGACGTGGGGGGCCGGCTCCGCGCGGGGCGCTCCCGCAACGACCAGGTCGCCACGCTCTTCCGGGCCCTCCTCCTCGACCACGCCCGGACGGTTGCGGCCCTGGTCCTCGACCTGGCCGAGGCGCTGGCCCAGCAGGCACGGGCGCACCTCGACGTGATCATGCCGGGACGGACCCACCTCCAGCACGCCCAGCCGGTGCTGCTCGCCCACCACCTGCTGGCCCACGCCTGGCCGCTCGTGCGGGACGTGCAGCGGCTCGACGAGTGGGCTCGCCGTACGGCTGCCGAGTCGCCGTACGGCTCGGGTGCGCTGGCCGGGTCCAGCCTCGGCCTCGATCCCGAGGCCGTGGCCCGCGAGCTGGGGTTCGCCAGGTCTGCTGCCAACTCCATCGACGGCACCGCGTCCCGTGACTTCGTCGCCGAGTTCGCCTACGTCACCGCGCAGATCGGGATCGACGTGAGCAGGCTGGCGGAGGAGGTCATCCTCTGGGCCACCCGGGAGTTCGACTTCGTCGAGCTCCACGACTCCTGGTCGACCGGGTCGAGCATCATGCCGCAGAAGAAGAACCCCGACATCGCGGAGCTCGCACGGGGCAAGGCGGGCCGCCTGGTCGGCAACCTCGCGGGCGTGATGACCACGCTCAAGGCACTGCCGCTGGCCTACAACCGGGACCTGCAGGAGGACAAGGAGCCGGTCCTCGACTCCGTCGACACCCTCGAGGTGCTGCTGCCCGCGGTCACCGGCATGGTGGCGACCCTCCGGTTCAACGCAGCCCGGATGGCAGAGCTCGCTCCCCAGGGCTTCTCGCTCGCGACCGACGTCGCCGAGTGGCTGGTCCGCGAGGGCGTGCCGTTCCGCGTCGCCCACGAGGTGGCCGGCAGCTGCGTGCGTCGCTGCGAGGAGCTGGGGGTGGAGCTGGGAGACCTCACCGACGAGCAGTTCTCGGAGATCTCACCCGACCTCACGCCGGCCGTTCGCGAGGTGCTGAGCGCCGAGG